>DASXOR010000138.1:0-5348 GCA_036494095.1 Gaiellales bacterium
TTCGAGCTCGTGGCGACCGCGGGAACGGCCCGCGCCCTGCGCCGGATCGGCATCCCCGTGCAGACGGTCCGCAAGGTCGTCGAGGGCTCGCCGAACGTCGTCGACATGCTGGGCGACGGCGGCATCCAGCTCGTCATCAACACTCCCGGCGGACGGGGCACTCGCGTCGACGGCTACGAGATCCGAGCGGCCGCGACCGCCCACCGCGTGCCCTGCATCACCACGATGGCCGGCGCGTCGGCCGCCGTCCAGTCGATCGCCCAGGCCCAGGCGGTGGAGCCGGTGGCCCTGCAGGATCTGCATGTCTACGAGGCCATCGGTGCCGCCCCCGCCGGCGCGTAGCCTGCCCGTCGCCGCGGTCGAGGCGGTCGGCGCCTACACACTGCTGCGCCTGCGCGACGACGGCGCCGATCCGGGCGTCCCCGGGCAGTTCTTCATGCTCCGCGCCGAACCGGCCCCGGCCGCCGCCTACCTGCCGCGGGCGGTGTCGGCGGCCTGGGCGGGCGACGGCGAGCTGGCGTTCCTGCTGGACGTGCGCGGGGAGGGGACGCGGGCCCTCGCCCGCGCCCGGTCGGTGGCGGTTCTGGGGCCCGTCGGGCACGGATTCCTGACCGTGCCCGGCGACGCGATCCTCGTGGGCGGGGGCATCGGGGCGGCGATCCTGCCGTGGCTTCGGCGCCGGCTCGCACCGCACGGCCGCGTGCAGACCGTGCTCGGATTCCGCACGCCCGCCCATGCCGTCTGCGCAGGGCTGGTCGATCCCGACGCCACCGTCGCGATCGAGCCGACGCTCGTCACCGAGCCGCTGGCGCGGCTGCTGCCTGCGCGGGCGACCGTGTACGCGTGCGGCCCCGACCGCATGCTGCAGGCCGTGGCCGCGCTGTGCGCCGAGCACGATGTGCCCTGCCAGCTGGCGATGGAGGCGGCAATGGCGTGCGGCTTCGGCGCCTGCTACGGATGCGCCGTGCGCATCGACGGCGTCTGGAAGAGGCTGTGCGTCGAGGGCCCGGTGGTGGAGGCCGCCCGTGTCCTCGCCTGATCTTCGCACCGAGCTCTGCGGGGTCGCCCTCGCAAACCCGCTCGTGAACGGATCGGGCACACTCGACGCGCTCACCGCCGGCACGCTCGGCCTCGGCGCGTTCGTCACCAAGACGGTCACGCTACACCCGCGCGAGGGCAACCCTCCGCCGCGGATCGCCGAGACGCCGGCGGGCATGGTCAACTCCATCGGGCTTGCGAACCCGGGCCTCAAGGCCTTTTGCGCAGAGCACCTGCCGCGCCTGGGCGAGCTGGGCGTGCCGGTGATCGCGAGCGTCGGCGGCTGGTCGCCGTCCGAGTACGCCACTGCCGTTGCGCGGCTCGGGGCCGACCCGGCGGTGGCCGCGATCGAGCTGAACGTGTCGTGCCCCAACGTCGAGTCGGGGTGCATCTCGATCGGCACCGACCCGCACGAAACGCGGGCGCTTGTCGAGCGCTGCCGGGCCGAGACCGATCTGCCGGTGCTGGTCAAGCTCTCGCCGAGCGTCGCCGACGTCGCCGCGATCGCGACCGCAGCCGCCGAAGGCGGTGCCCACGGCCTGGTGCTGATCAACACCGTGCGGGGCATCGCCATCGACCGGGAGCGCCTGCGGCCTCTGCTTGGCGGGGGCGGCGGCGGCCTCTCGGGTCCGGCCGTGAAGCCCGTCGCACTGCACGCCGTCTACCACGCGTGGGCGGCGACGGGCCTTCCGATCATCGGCATGGGCGGTGTCGCGAGCGCGCAGGACTGCATCGAGTTTCTGGCGGCCGGCGCAAGCCTGGTAGGAATTGGGACGTCCCTCTTCGCCGACCCGCACTTGCCGGAGCGAATCCTGCCCGAGCTCGGCGATCTTTTGGCCCGGCACGGCGCGCGCGGGATCGGCGAACTCGTCGGCGTCGCCCATCCACGGGTATCAAGCTCAACTCGAGCTTGACGGTTCTGCGTGTGAATTTCGCCTTTTCATCCCGTTTTTTCATGGTTGCACGCGGCTCGGCCACGGGTATAATCGCCCCCTACCATGACAACCAGCACCCTCTCCCAGACACCGTCCCGGTCACTCGATCAGCGCATGGACGCGCTCAGCCGGGCCAACCACATCCGGGTACGGAGGGCGCAGCTCAAACGCGACCTGAAGGCTGGGCGCGTGCGGATCGGCGATGTCATCGCCGAGCCACCGGACGAGGTGCTGACGGCCAAGGTGTACGACATGCTCGTGGCCGTGCCCCGGCTGGGGCGGGTCAAGGCGACGCGGCTGCTGACCCAGTGCCGGATCAGCCAGAGCAAGACCGTCGGTGGGCTGTCCGACCGCCAGCGCGGCGAGCTGCTCGACCTGTTCCGCGCCTGATCCCGCGCCGCGGGCACCTTCTGTTAGCGGGCGCCTGTTCGTCGTCGCCGGGCCGTCGGGCGTGGGCAAGGGGACGTTGATCGCGCGGGCGCGAGCGCTGACGCCCGTGGTGACCGTGGCGACGTCTGCAACCACCCGGCCCCGCCGCCCCGACGAGCGCGACGGCCATGCGTATCACTTCCTCACAGGCGAGGAGTTCGAGCGGCGTGTCCAGGCGGGGGAGTTTCTCGAGCATGTATCCTTCGCGGGTAACCGGTATGGCACGTTGCGCAGCGAGGTTGAGCAGCGGCTTAGGGACGGCGAGAACGTCGTCCTCGAGATCGAGGTCGCCGGGGCTCGAGAGATCAAGCGGCAGATCCCGGACGCGGTCCTGGTGTTCGTCGCCCCTCCGACGATGGCCGACCTCGAGGCCCGGCTTCGCGGCCGCCGGCAGAACACCGATACCGAGATCCGCGACCGGCTGCAGATCGCAGCCGAGGAGCTCTTGGCACAACCCGAGTTCGACCACGTGATCACCAACGACGACGTCGACCGAGCGGCCGCCGACCTGGCGCAGCTGATGCGGACGGCGATGACCGCCGAGGAGCCCAGATGATCTATCCCAAGATCGACGACCTGCTGGCCAAGGTCGACAGCAAGTACGCGCTCGTGATCGCCGCCGCGCGGCGTACGCGCCAGATCAACGACTATCACCACCAGCTCGGCGAGGGCAGCTTCGAGAGCTTCTCGCCGCCGCTCGTCGAGTCGCGCTCGAAGAACTTCCTGACGATGGCCCTCGAGGAGATCGCTCAGGGCCAGCTCAAGGTCTCGCCGACCGCGAAGGAGTAACCGCCCACCGATGAGTTCCGGGACGGAGGCGAGTCAGACTTCCAGGAACCCGAACCGGGAGGTGTGCTGATGGCGAAGCAGGTCGTACTGCTGGTGGGGACGCGGAAGGGCTGTTTCATCCTCGAGAGCGACGAGGACCGGCGCGACTGGAATGTGCGCGGCCCGTTCTGCGACGGATGGCCGATCTACCGGGCCGTGCACGACGCGGAGTCCGGCGCGATCTTTGCCGCCGCCGCGAGCGAGTGGCACGGAGCCGGCATCTGGCGCAGCGCGGACATGGGCGAGAGGTGGGAGCTCTCGAGCGAAGGCCTCGGCTACGGCGAGCACGGCGAGCTCAAGCTCTCGAAGGTGTCCGGGCTGATGGCGGCCCACGGGCGCGTGGTCGCCGGTGCCGAGTCGGCCGGCCTGTTCGAGAGCCGCGACGCCGGCGCCACCTGGTCGCTGCTCTCGACCCTCGACGGACAGCCGGGGCGCGACGCCTGGAACAAGCCCGAGAACCAGCCGCCGGGGCATCTCGGCATGGCGGGCCTGCTGCCCGACCCCGACGATCCCGACCGCTTCTGGGCGATCGTCCAGGGCTTCGGCATCTTCGAGACCACCGATAACGGCGCCTCCTGGACGCCGCGCAACCGCGGCCTCCGGGCCGACTGGCCGCTCGAGAATCCCGAGATCGGCTACTGCGTCCACAAGCTCGTCATGTCGCCGGCCGACCATGACCGCCTCTACCAGCAGAACCACTGCGGCATGCACCGGTCTGATGACGGCGGTCGCTCGTGGACCGAGATCACCGAGGGCCTGCCGTGCGACTTCGGCTTCGCCGCCGCTGCACACCCGCACGACCGCGACAGCTTCTACGTGATCCCGCTCGACCCCGGTCACGCGCGGTGCATGCCCGATGGGCACGCCGCGGTCTGGCGCACGAGCGATGCCGGCTCCACGTGGCGGCGGCTGGACGACGGCCTGCCGCACGAAAACGCGCACCTCGGCGTGCTCCGGGAGGGGCTCGCGATCGACGGCCTCGACTCGGCCGGCCTCTACTTCGGCACGAGCACGGGCCAGGTCTTCGCGAGCGCCGACGAGGGGGAGAGCTGGAGTGAGATCGCGAGCTACCTGCCGGGCATCGCCTCCGTCGAAGTCGCCGTCGTCGGATAGCCGTGGCTGATTTCCACCTCCCAGTCACGCTGCCCACGGTGTTCGCCGACCTGCCCCGCCGGCTCGATGTCGAGGCGACCACGGTGGACGAGGCCATCGACCGGCTCGACGAGCGCTGGCCCGGAATCCGCGACCGCCTGTGCGAGCCGGGCCCGGCGCTGCGCCGGCACGTCAACGTGTACGTCGATCGGGAACGGGCGGAGCTCGGGACCGCGCTTGCATCCGACTCCCGGGTCGACGTCATCTCGGCCATCAGCGGCGGGTAGGGGCGCCGTCAGCCAGCGGCCCTCGCGGTGCCAGCGCAGCATCGTGCGGACGCTCGGCGGCGCGGCCGGGCCGTCCGCGCAGATGCGGCGCAGGCGCATGATCGTCGCGAGCGGCGGGCCGCCGAGGGCGAACTCGGCCTCCGCGCGCCGCCGCAGGTCGGGCCAGGCATACGAGCCCGGTCGCCGGGCCGGCGGCGGGCCGGCCAGAGCGTCGAGATGTGCGGCGAGCGCGCGCCCGCGAGCCGCGGTGAGGCAGCCGTACGCCTGCCACAGCCGCTGCAACGTCACGACGAAGTCGCGGCCGTTCCGCCGGTGCTGGAACTCCGGCGATGCGTGGGCGGCACAGAGCCAAATCGTGATCCCGTGGGTGAGACGCAGACTCACCGTACGCCCGCGCGTGCGGTCGGCGCAGATCGCGCACACGGGCTGCTTCACCGGCACGCCACGCGCCTTGTAGAGAGTGGGGAGGGCCATGCCAGGAGCGTGACGCAGCGCCCGTGACGCGTGGGCCTCAACCCGTGCCGAGACCGAGCAGGAAGGCGCACGCCGCCGGGGATCCCAATTGACATCGAGTGCGTATGTCAATTGGGCGACACCCGCACGGGCCGCCCCACACCCAATTGGCATCCACTGAGGATGTCAATTGGGCAGAACACGCGGCCCGCCCCCTGGAAGCCCATTTGGCATCCACCATGGATGTCAATTGAGACCGGCCCCCCCCCCACCGCCCCCCCCCCCC
>DASXOR010000139.1:0-5785 GCA_036494095.1 Gaiellales bacterium
GTGCCCCCTGTGTACGGGTCGTTCAGCACGTACACGGCCCCGGGCCGCGGTCGCAGGGTGCGCACCGCGGCGACCGCGTCGGGCATCGCGCCCAGGTGGACGGGCATGTGCTCGGCCTGCGCGATCATCCGCCCATCCGGATCGAAGAGCGCGGTCGAGCAGTCGCGCCGCTCCTTGATGTTGGCCGAGTGGGCCGAGCGGATGAGCGCCGCCCCCATCTCCTCGGCGGCTCCGCGCAGCGCGGCGGCCATGACCTGCAGCGTGGCCGGATCGATCATCGCGCCGCCCGCCATGAGCCGTCCGGCCGCCGCCGCGCCGTCCACCCCGGCGCCACCCAGAGCGTTGAGCCTCCGAGCGGCACCGACGCCGGCCCGTGCACCGCCGCGGTGGCCGCGACCCGTGCGAGCGTGAACGCCGCACCGGGGGCGACGATCGACGTGCGCACGCTCACCACCTCGATCTCGGCGGCCGGGTCGGCGAAGCCGTAGCGCTCGCGGTGGCGGGCATGGAAGCGCCGTTCCAGGCTCGCACGCGGCCGCAGCGGCACGGTCAGCTCGTGCGCCTGGCCGCGATAGCGCAGCTCGCACTCGACCTCGACCGAGCCGCCCCGCGGGGGCCGGGGAACGGCGGCGGGCGCATCCAGGAACTCCACCAGCGGCTGCATCACGCTCGCGACGGCGACGCGGCGCCGCTCGCCCGCGGCAATGCCGAGCGCCGAGAGCACGCCGCCCGCGGCCGGCACCACCACGGCGCGCATGCCGAGGCTGTCGGCCACCTCGCAGGCGTGCAGCGGCCCGGCGCCGCCGAACGCCACCAGCTCGAGCTCGCGGGGATCGTGACCCTGCTCGACGCTGACGACGCCGATCGCGCGCACCATCTCGGCGTTTGCGACCGCCACGACTCCCTCGGCGGCGGCGCGGACGTCGGCGAACGGGCCCGCCACGGCGCGCAGCGCACGCTCCGCCGCCCGGGCATCGATGCGCAGCCCGTCGGCCAGCGGCACATCCGGGTCGAGCCGGCCGAGCACCAGGTTCGCGTCGGTGACCGTCGGCCGATCGCCGCCGCGTCCGTAGCAGGCCGGGCCGGGGTCGGCCCCCGCGCTCGCCGGCCCCGCCCGCAGCGCGCCGCCCGGGTCGAGCCACGCGATGCTGCCCCCACCGGCGCCGACCGTGTGGATGTCGAGCTGCGGCAGCCGCAGCGGCAGGCCGCCCACTCGGCGCTCGGCGCTGCGCCCGGCCACCCCGCCGCGGATCAGGCAGACGTCGGTCGAGGTGCCGCCCATATCGAAGCTGATCGCGTCGCGGATGCCCGCGGCCACCACGGCCGCGACGCCGCCGGCCGGCCCCGACAGGAGCAGCCGGGCGGGATGCGCTGCGGCCTCGTCGACGTCGCACACGCCGCCGTTCGACTGCATGACGGCCGGAACCGGCAGGCCCTCGGCCCCGGCCGTGGCGGCCAGGCGGCGCAGGTAGCGGCCGGCGACCGGGCCCAGATACGCGTCCGCGATCGTGGTCGAGGCCCGCTCGAACTCGCGGAATTCGGCCGCGACCTCGTGCGAGGCGACAACGTGCACGTCCGGCAGCGCCGAGCGCAGCGCGGCGGCGACGGCCTGCTCGTGGCTCGGGTCGGCGTACGCGTGCAGCAGGCAGACCGCGATCGCGTCGACCCGCTCGCGCCGCAGGCGCCGTGCCGCCGCCGCGACCGACGCCGGCTGCAGCGCACGCAGCACGCCGGCGGGCCCCATCCGCTCGTCGACCTCGGCCGTCACCTCGGCCAGCGGCGCGGGGGGCGCCAGCTCGGGCCGGTAGAGGTGGGGGCGGGCCTGGCGGGCGAGCACCGGGACGTCGGCGAAGCCACGCGTGGCCACGTAGCCCGTGCGGGCGCCACGGCGCTCGAGCATGGCGTTGGTGGCGACCGTGGTGCCGTGCCCGAAGTGGGCCACGTCGGCGGCCGCGAGATCCGCCTCGCGCAGCGCGAGGCGCACTCCCTCGATCACGCCGGCCGAGTGGTCGGCCACGGTGGTCGCGACCTTGGCCGTCACCAGCCTCCCCTCGGCGATCAGGGCGACGTCGGTGAACGTGCCGCCCACGTCGACTCCCACGATCGCCCGCATGCCCGGGAGAGGATACGCGCTTCGAGACGTCCCCTTTCGGACAGGTGCCGCGCGCGATTATGCTGCACACCACATGGATGTCGCCCGACACCACTCGGCGGAGCGCACTCCGGGAGCCCGCGGCGTCACGTTCGGACGTGCTCAGAAGGAGCGTATCGCCCTCGTGATGAACGTGTACCGGCGCCTGTTCACCGTGCGGGTGGGCCTGTCCGGCGACGAGCTGCGCCGGCTCGGCTCCCAGGCGCTCGACCGCATCGCTGCGTGGTCGCCGGCCCTGCTCGAGGAGATCGACGGCATCGCCCACGGCATCGGCTTCGACGTCGAGCTGATCGGGGCGCTGAACGCGCGCACGGAGCTCCTGGCGGCCTCCGCCGGAGAGTGCTCGACCATCGCCTGCCTCGGCACCGCCACGGCGTCCGGGAGCCCGCTGGGCGTGCAGACGTGGGATTGGCACGAGGAGCTGCGCGACGGCTGGCTCGTGTGGACGATCGAGCACGCCGACGGCCGCCGCGTCGAGACGCTCACCGAGGCCGGCATCGTGGGCAAGATCGGCGTGAACGCCTCCGGTGTCGGGGTGCTCCTGAACATCCTCGGCCACCGCGACGACCATTCCCCCGTCGGCGTGCCGGTGCACGCCCTGTGCCGGCGTGTGCTGGACGAGGCCGACGGCGCCGTGACCGCGCTCACGATGGCGGCCGGGGCGACGATGTCGGCCTCATCGGCCTTCACGATCGTGGCCGACGACGCCGACGGCGGCGTGGCCTGCACCGTGGAGCTCTCGCCCGCCGGGCCGGGATTCGTCATGCCCGACGCGCGCGGGGTGCTGATCCACACCAACCACTTCCTCACCGCCCCTGGCCGGGCGGCCGACACGATGGTGCGCGAGTCGCCCGACACCCTGCTACGGCTCGACCACGCCTCCCGGCGGGTCGCCGGGATCGAGGCGCCGATCGAGGCCGAGGACCTCCTGACGGCGATGGACAGCCACCGCGGCGGCTCCGGCGCGATCTGCTGCCATCCCGCCGCCGGGGCGGTGTTCGGGGATCGCTGGATGACACTTGCGACCGTGGTCATCGAGCCGGCCCGGGCCGAGATGAGCGTGATCGCCGGCGGCCCGTGTCAGAGAGCGGCGGCTTCGACGACCGCCGCGGCCGCGAAGCAGTAGCGCTCCCGCCACGGCAGGGCGGCGATCTGGACGCCCGCCGGAAGACCCGCGTCGTCGCGGCCGCAGGGCACGCTGATCGCCGGCCAGCCGAGCATGTTGAAGATCAGCGTCAGGCCGCACATGGCATAGGTGACGTCCTCGTCGGGGCGGCCGGCGTACGGGATCTGGTCGAGCCCGATCTTCGGTGGCGACTGGGCCTGCGTCGGCGTGACGATCAGCTCGATGCCCTCGGAGTCCATCTTGTCGAGCATGTGTCCGGCGTACTCGAGCCGGATCTGGTTGGTCTGGGCGAAGTCGACGGCGCCCATGCCCTCGGACAGGGCGCAGTCGCGGGCGACATCGGGGCCGAGCTCGGCGCGTCGCGCAGGCCAGAAGGGCTTCAGCGTCGCCACGCCCTCGGGGATGAACGGGTCGCCCTCGCCAAGCGGTGTCGGCCACTCCAGGTCGACCTCGACGATCTCGGCGCCCGCATGCGCGAGGGCGTCCACGGCAGCTCGCGCCCGGGCGGCGATGTCGGGCGCGGTGTGCTCGAAGAAGTAGCGCTCGGCGACGCCCACCCGGCGGCCGCGCACGCCGGCGGCGAGCCCCTCGCTCCAGCGCTCCCTGTCGACGTCGGCGACGCGCGGGTCGCGGGCCGGCCAGCCGGCCAGCGCCTCGAGCTGGAGGGCGCAGTCGCGCACCGAGCGGCCCATCGGCCCGCAGTGGTCGAGGGTGGTGCACAGCGCCCGCACCCCGGCCAGGCTGACCCGGCCGTACGTGGGTTTGAGGCCGACGACGCCGCAGCACGACGCCGGGCAGCGGATCGAGCCGCCGGTATCGGTGCCGGGCGCGGCGGCAACAGCGCGGGTCGCGAGCGCCACGCCCGAGCCGCCGCTCGACCCTCCGGGGACGCGGGTCGGATCGTGCGGGTTGCGGCACGACCCGAAGTGCGGGTTCTGCGTGGTCGTCCCCCACGCCAGCTCGTGGGTCGCGAGCTTGGCGACGGTGATCGCGCCGGCGTCGCGCATGCGCTCGACCACCTCGGCGTCGCGGGCCGGGACGTTGTCGCGGTAGAGGGCGCTCCCGTACGTGGTCGTGATCCCGGCGGTGTCGATGAGATCCTTCCACCCGACCGGGACGCCGAGCAGCGGGAAGTGGGTGCGATCGCGGCCGGCCGCGACACCCCGGTCGATCTCGGCCGCCTCGTGCAGCGCCCGCTCCTCGGTCACCCGCCACACGGCACCGAACGTGTCGGCCGCCACGCGCTCGAGCGCGGCCCGCGCGACTTCGACGGCTGACACCTCCTTCGCGCGCACGGCGCGCGAGATCTCAAAGCCGTCAGCGTCGAGGAGGTCGTTCACGTGCCGGCGAGCCTGCCGGCGCGGAACCGTTCGGTCTCGGGCGGCAGCGGCCGGCCGGCCGCCATGTCGGCGATCAGCCGTCCCAGGAGCGGCCCGAACTTGAAGGCATGGCCGCTGTCTCCGCCGCAGACGATCACTCCGTCGATCCTATCGAGGATGAAGTCGCCGTCGGGCGACATGGTGTACAGGCACGACTCCGAGTGCACCGGCCGCGGGTCGAGCCCGGGGAACGCCCGGCGCACGTGCTCGACCAGCCGATCCTCGAGCCGCGCCTCGACGGGGCGGTCGGGCCGGTCGGGGTCCCAGCGGTCGGGCCGGGCGCCGTCCTCGCCCAGCTTGTAGCCGACGCCCGGGGAGATCAGGCCGTAGTGCAGGCGCCGGTCGGGCGCGCCGTGGTCGATCACCGCCGGCCGTGCCTCGGGCGCTCCGGCGAAGTAGGTCACCTGCTCGATGCGCGGCTGCAGCGGCAGTCCGAACATCGGCCCGAGCCACGAGCCGGGGCAGGCCACGACCACGTCGGCCTGCAGGTCGCGCGGGTCGGCCACCGCGTGGCCCTCGCGCACGTCGATGCCCTGCGCCAGGCGCCGCAGCGCGTCGTCGGCCATGACGGCGCCGCCCAGCTCGTCGTAGAGCACCGGCTCGGGGAAGCGCGCCTCGGGGAAGAGCTTCGCGGCCTCGGCGGGCTCGAGCCACCGGTACTCCTCGCCGCAGGCGTCCATCGCCGCGGCGTGCAGCGCCACGCCCGATCCATACTCGAGCAGGCCGGTGTTGCGCAGAAGGCCGGCGTCGAGCCGCTGCCACTCGTCGATCGCCCGCCGCGCCAGGCGCACGTAGTCCTGCTCGCGGTAGCTGCGCCGGTAGATGCGCGACCGGCCCAGCGACGAGCCGAGCGGCGAGCCGACCCGGTCGCGCTCGTACACCGTGACGGCGAAGCCGTCCTCGCGCAGGGCACGTGCGGCCGAGAGGCCGAGCACCCCGGCCCCGACCACCGCGGCCGTGTTAGATGGCTTGTCCCCGATCCCCGCGCGCCTGGCCGTCATGAGGGCTCACGGATAGGCGACCGTTCATCGCACTGCGGCTGCGAACCGTCGCCTCGCGGCGTCCTCGGTCGCACCCATAGATTCAACCAGTATGAACGCTCCCTGCGTCCTTGCGAGGCTCGGTTCT
>DASXOR010000140.1:0-9162 GCA_036494095.1 Gaiellales bacterium
CGGCCGAAGCTGCTGCTCCTCGACGAGCCGTCCATGGGCCTCGCCCCGGTGCTCGTCGAGCGCATCTTCGAGATCATCACCGAGATCAACCAGCAGGGTACGACGATCCTCCTCGTCGAGCAGAACGCCCTGATGGCGCTCGACGTCGCCAAACGCGGATACGTGCTCGAGACGGGCGTCGTCGCGCTGACCGACGATGCGGCCGCGCTGCGCACGAACGAGCGCGTGCGCAAGGCCTATCTCGGCCTGACCTGACCGCGCGCCTCGACGGCTAGCGGCGGGGGGCGCCGGGCCACCACGCCTGCGGCCGCTCTCCGGTTGGCCGCGAGTCGGCCCCGAAGCGCACCGCCAGCGGCCCGACGACCACCAGCAAGATGAGTACCACTGTGAGTCCCATGCCGTGTATCATCGGCACGCATGTCTATTAGTTCAAATCGACATACCGGTGGTTTCGATCATGGAACCTGATCAGTGGTTGGGAGTGGAGCTGCGGCATCTGGCCGCGCTCGAGGCGATCGCCGAGCACGGCTCGTTCGGGCGGGCGGCCACCGCGCTCGGGTACACCCAGTCGGCGGTCAGCCAGCAGATCGCGACGCTCGAGCGGCTGGTCGGGCCGCGGCTCGTCGAGCGCCCCGGCGGCCCGCGGCCGGTCGAGCTGACCGAGGCCGGGCGGCTGCTGCTGCGACATGCCGAGGCGATCGTGGCCCGGCTCCAGGCCGCCCGCGCCGACATGGAGGCGCTCCAGTCCGGTGAGGCCGGGACGCTGCGGGTGGGGGCGTTCCAGAGCGCCGGCGCGCGCATCCTGCCCGAGCTCCTGCGCCGCTTCACCCAGGCCTGGCCGCGGGTGCAGATCCGGCTCGAGGAGGCCGAGGACGACAGCCTGCTCGACCAGATCGAGCACGGCGGCCTCGACCTCGCCTTCGTGATGCTGCCCGTTCCCGGCGCGGCGATCGAGACGGTCGAGCTCGTGCGCGACCCGTATGTGCTCGTGACGCAGGCGGATTCACCGCTCGCGCGGGCGAGCGCGCCGCCGACGTTCCGCGAGATCGGCGCGATGCCGCTCGTCGGCTATCGCACGTGCCTGGGCGGCCAGCAGGTCGAGGAGCGCCTGCGCGCCGCGGGCGTTGAGCCGCGCATGGCCTTCCGCTCCGACGACAACGCCACCCTGCAGGCGATGGTGGCAGCCGGGATGGGCATCGCGCTCGTGCCCCGGCTCACGGTCAACGAGGCCGACGGCCGGGTGGCCGTGATCGAGCTGGGAGAGCGGGTGCCGCCGCGCCTGATCGGGCTCGCGTGGCACCGCGACCGCTACCGCTCGCCGGCGGCGCTTGCGCTCGTCGACGCCGCCCTGGAGCTGTGCGCGGAGCTGCAGGAGGCCGCGTAGCGGCGCAGCGTCCGGTGGTGGCGGTCGAGGCCGCCGCCGGGGCGCTTGCGATCGCCTTCTCGGCGATCCTGTTCCGGCTGGCGCACGTGTCGCCGTCGACCGGGGCCTTCTTCCGCAGCCTGTACGCGGTGCCGGCGCTCGCGCTGATCGTGCGCGTCCAGGCCCGGCGCGCGCCGGCGGCTCCGGCCGAGCGGCGCGAGCGGGCCCTGGCAGCGCTCGCCGGCGTGTGGCTGGCGGCAGACCTGATCGTGTGGAACCACGCCATCGACGCGATCGGCGCGGGGCTGGCGACGGTGCTCTCGAACACGCAGGTGGTGATGGTCGCGCTGGCGGCATGGGCGCTTTGGGGCGAGCGGCCGGCGCGGCGCACCGTGGTCGCGGGGCTCGCGGTGCTCGTCGGCGTGGTGCTGATCTCGGGGGTGATCGGGGCGTCGGCCTACGGCGCCCGCCCCGCGGCGGGGGTGGTCTTCGGCGTCCTCACCGGGATCGCCTACACCGGCTACCTGCTGCTCCTGCGCCAGAGCGGCCGCAACCGCGGAGCGGCCGCGACGCTCCGCGACGCAACGGCCGCGTGCGCCGTCACGTGCCTCGTCGCCGGCGCCGCCCTGGGCGATCTCGACCTCACGCCGGGCTGGCGGGCGACCGGGTGGCTCGTCCTGCTCGCTCTCACGTCGCAGGTGCTCGGCTGGCTCCTGATCACCGTCTCGCTCACGCGCCTGCCGGCCGCGCTCACGGCGATCACGCTCACCCTGCAGCCCGTGGCCACGGTGATCTTCGGGGCGATCATCCTGGGCGAGTCGGCCTCGAACTGGCAGATCGCCGGCGTGGCGGTGATCCTCGCGGCCGTCCTGGCCGCCTCGAGCGGGCGCCGCGTCAGCGCTGCGCCGGCGGCGGATCCAGCCGTACCGGCTGTCCCAGCGATCCCAGCTCGACCACGTCTCGGCGGAAGAACAGGCCCACGGTCCAGTCGGTGACCACGCGCAGCTTGCGGCTGGCGAGCGGCAGCTGGTAGAGGTGGTAGGTGCGGGCGAACCACCAGCCGGCGAAGCCGCGCAGGCGGACCCGGCCGAAGAGCTCGGCGACACCCTTGTGTCGCCCGAGCGTCGCCACCTGGCCGCGCATGCGGTAGCGATAGGGCACAGGCGGCTTGCCGCCGGCCTCGGCGAGCAGGTTGCGTGCCAGCCGCCGCGCCTGGCGCAGCGCATGCTGGCAGGTGGGCGGGTCGGGCCGCCCGGGGGTGGCGGCGTTGGGCACGGCGGCCACGTCGCCGAGCGCCCACACGCCGGCATGGCCGGGGACGCGCAGGCACTCGTCGACCGGCACACGGCCGCGCTCGTCGAGCGGCAGCCCCAGCTCGGCGGCAAGCGGCTGCGGGCGCACGCCTGCCGTCCAGACCACCGTGGCGGCCGGGACGACGGTGCCGTCTGCCAGCTCGGCGCCGTGGCCGTCGACCGCCCGCAGGCCCGAGCCCAGATGCAGCTCGAACCCGCGCCGTTGCAGCTGGCCGGTGGCGTAGGCGGCGAGGCCGCCGCCCAGCTCGGGCAGGATGCGGTCGGCCGCGTCGACCAGCAGCCAGCGGCGCGGGACGGCGCGCAGCTCGGGGTAGTGGCGGGACGCGTCGCGGCACAGGTCCTCGAGCTCCGCCATCGCCTCGACACCGGCGTAGCCGCCGCCGACGAACACAAACGTGAGCCGGCGCCGGCGCTCGGCCTCGTCGTTCGTGCCGGCCGCAAGCTCGAGCTGGCCCAGCACGCGGTTACGCAGGTAGATCGCCTCGGCCACGCTCTTGAAGCCGACCGCGTGCTCGAGCAGCCCGGGGATCGGGGCGGTGCGCGAGACCGCGCCCAGGGCGACGACCAGGATGTCGAACTCGATCGGCACCTGCCCGTCCTCGGGCAGCTGCACGGTCACGCTGCGCCCGGCCAGGTCGACGGTCTCGGCGCGCCCCAGGATCAGCCGCGCCCGGGGGCACATCACGCGCACCGGGACGACGACATGGCGTGGCTCCACCGTCCCCGACGCGGCCTCCGGCAGGAGCGGCGTGTAGAGCATGAAGTTGTGCGGGTCGACCAGCGTCACCTCGCCGTCCCAGCCGCCCCGCCCGAGCAGCCGGGCGACGTAGCTGCCGGCGAACCCGGCGCCGAGGATCACGACTCGCGACACGGCCGCAGCATAGGCTCGCAGTGCGCCGGCGCCTCCCGGCCGCACGTGTACGCTACGCGCGTGAGCCAGTCGCCGAGCGAGCGCAGCGTCTATGCGTGGCAGACCTCGATCGCCGTTGCGGTCTGCGGCACCGCCGCCGCCGTCGTGCTGATCGTCGTCTTCACCTACATGGACGACTACATCGGCTCGTTCTGGTCGCAGCTGCTCTACTTCGCCGCCTTCTTCGGCGTCGTCATCGGCCTGGCCGAGCGCAGTCGCCGCAGCGACCGCGCCAACCCGGCCCGCCTCCGCGACGCGTCGCAGCTGGTGACGCCGGCGGGCCTGCCCGGGCCGTTCGTGTGCACCCAGGCGTTCGGCGTGCTCGGGGTCGCCATGCTCGTGTCGGGCGCCGTGATCGGCGGCGGGCGGGGCGTGATCTGGATCTTCTCGGGGATCGTGCTCGTACTGGTCGGCGTCGTCGGCCTCGCGTTCTGGGCGGGGACGATGGCTACGCGGCGGGGCGCGACCCGGCGGCAGTGATCCGGGCGGCCGGCGGCGTGCTGCGCCGGGATGGGCTGATCGCCGTCGTCCACCGGCCGCATCACGGCGACTGGTCGCTGCCGAAGGGCAAGCTCGAGCCGGGCGAGGACGACGCGGCCGCGGCCCTGCGCGAGGTGCTCGAGGAGACCGGCCACCATGCGGCCATCGAGCACGACCTCGGCACCGTCACCTACACCGTCGCCGACGGCCGGCCCAAGAGCGTGCGCTACTACGTGATGAGCGCCGGCGCGGACGTCGCGGAGCTCGAGGACGACGTGGACGAGGTGGTATGGCTCGATCCGGCCGCCGCGGCGGAGCGCGTGACCTACGCCACCGACCGCGATGTGCTCGAGCGGGCGCGACCCTATCTCTGAGGTCGCTCCGCCGGCCGCAGCCACAGCGTGGTCCGGCTCGGCTGCAGCGTCTGGTCAACCAGATCGAGCAACTCGCCGGTGAGGCTCTCGAGGTCGATCTCGGACCGCAGCCGGCCGCTGAACGTCGCCACCGCCATCTGCGCGTCGTAGCGGCGGCGGTAGAAGCGGTGGTCGACCGCGGACTGGATGCGCCCGCGCAGCGGCTGGAACGAGACGGCGACCAGAAGCGTGGAGATGGTCACGGCCAGCGCGCCGGATTGGCCGGTCACCTCGCGGCCAAGGAAGCCGAGCACCGACACGGCGGTCACGTAGAGGCCCGCGAGCACCGCGATCAGCGCCGAGTACACGACCGTCCGGCGCACGATCACGTCGATGTCGTAGAGGCGGTAGCGCAGCACCGCCGCGCCGATCGCAAGCGGGATCAGGCAGAAGCAGAACACCGCGGCGTCCTGGAGCACGAGCAACCACAGCGGCACCTTCCCCGTGGGTGCCCCGCTGAGCGTGACCACCACCATGTAGAACGCGACGATCGCCGCGGCGGCCGAGACCAGCCACTTGAGCTGAAGCCGCTCGGCGCCACGCGAGCGCCGGTAGCGCACGAGCAGAGCGGCCGCCGAGCAGGGGATGCAGAGGAGCACGACGGCGAGCGCGTTCTGTGTCAGCGGGAGCACCCCGCCGAGCGCCGAGACGCCGAGCGGGTTCGCCGCCGCCGGCACCACGCTGTCGGACATGCGGCCCGGCGAGAACATCTCCGATGCCGCCGTGATCGCGATCGCGGCGGCAGAGATCCACGCGAGCGGCCGCCAGCGGCGGCCGAGGGTGCGGCCGTCGGGGAACAGCTGCAAGAGCAGTGTTCCCATGAGGCCGATGCTGACCACCCACATCCAGTCGTCGAACGCGTTCGCATACGCCGCCGCCGGCAGCGATCCCGGATGTGTCTTCAGCCCGTACACGGCGTAGCCCTCGAGCGCGGAGTCGAGCGCCCACGAGAGCCCGATCCCGATCAGGATCCAGCCGACGGCGTTGCGCGGATGCCGGGATGCGATCAGCGCCCCGATCGCGGCGAACGTGAAAAGCGCGATCGAGAACGCCACCAGCGCAGCCGGCCCGCCCCCGCCCCAGCCGCCGGCGTTCTGGGGGTCGTGCGTGACGAAGCCCAGCGCGTCGCCGATGCCGAACAGGATGATCGCCAGGGCGAGGAAGATCGTCGGAAGCCGCGCGAGTCTCACGGTGTGCAGTATCCACCCCCGCCCGTCACGGGATCATTACGGAGCCCTTCCCCGCAGTTTGCGAACAAACCGCATCCGAGCGCCGGGCGGAGTTCGCAAACTGCGGCAATTCGTGGGTTGCAGGCGCCGTGCCCCGTCCGTAATGTCCCCCGTGCGCCGCCGAGGGCAGCCGAGTAGAGCGAAGCCGGGCGGATGGGCCGTAGAGGCGACTCGAAAGTCCGTTCGACCGGGGGACGAAAGGCAAGCCGGGGCGGCGAATCCTTTTAACCGTCGCGTCGCCGCGCTCCGGTGGGAGCGGTAGCCTTCCGGCCGATGCCACGGGTGCTGATCGCCGAGGACGACAGGGTCATTGCCAATGCGATGGCGACGCACCTGCGCGGCGCGGGCATGGACGTCGAGTGGGCCGACAACGGCGACGCCGCGCTGCGCAAGCTGCGCTTCGAGCGCCCCGACGTTGCCGTGATCGACCTCATGCTGCCCGGCGAGGACGGCTGGCGGATCACCGAGGCGCTGCGCTCCGAGGGTGCGACGATCCCGATCATCATGATCAGCGCCCGCGGGTCGGAGCACGACAAGGTGCACGGCCTGCGGATCGGCGCCGACGACTACCTGGCCAAGCCGTTCGGCATGCGCGAGCTCGTGGCGCGGGTGCAGGCCGCCCTGCGCCGCTCGGGGATGGTGCCCTCCGACCGTGACACGGGCCGGGTCGAGGCCCCCGGGCTGGTCGTGGACGGCGACCTGCACCAGGCGCTTCTGGACGGCCACGACGCCGGCCTGACGCGGACCGAGTTCCGGCTCCTGTGGGTGCTCGCGGGCGAGGCCGGGAAGGCGCTCACGCGCGACCAGCTGCAGCAGCGGGTGTGGGGGACGCCGTACCGCTACCGCGACCGTACGGTCGACGTGTGCGTGCGCAAGCTGCGCCAGAAGCTCGACCAGCGCTCCGACTCGCACACCTACATCCAGACCCACCCCGGCGTCGGGTACCGGTTCGAGGCGATGGAGCGCGCGGTGGGATGAGGTCGCGCGAGCTTCGCGTTCGCGTGCACCTGCATCCGTAGGCACGTCGGCGAGCTGCGGCGCTCAGGATCTGTGTCCGAATGATCCGTTGGAGGGCTTCTAGGGTTCGCGCAGCCCTGCACCGACCGGTTTTCGTACACAGACCCTCAGTCCCGGAACACCGCCGGTGCGGGCAGGATGACGCGCATCGTCGTCCCGGACGCCGGGCTCGACTCGGCCGTGGCCCGGCCTCCGTACTCCTCGGCGATGTGCTTGACGATCGCGAGGCCGAGGCCCGTTCCGGGGCCTGAACGGGCGTCTTCGACCCGGTGGAAGCGCTCGAACACACGGCCGAGGTGCTCCGGCGGGATCCGGCCGCCGCTGTCGTGCACCACGAGCTCGACCGCCCCCGACAGGCCGCGCACTCGCAGCTCGACACGCTCGCCCTCGCCGGCGTGGCGGATCGCGTTCTCGACGAGGTTGTCGAGCACCGCGTCGACGAGCCGCGGCGGCACGGCCACCACGAGGCCGCGGTTCGCCTGGGCGTCGAGCGCCATCGCGACCTGCGCCGCCGCCTCCGCGTGCCGGCGCACGCATGCCTCGACGGCCTCCGCCATCTCGGTCGGCTCGATGGTGCCGTCGAAGCGGTGGCTCTCGAGCTGCACCAGCATGATCATGTCCTCGATCAGGCGGCGCATGCCGTCCACCTCGAGCCGGGCCTGGGCGATCGTCTCCGCCTTCGCCTCCTCCGGCAAGTCGAGGCCGAGCGTCTCGACGAGCCCGAGGATCCGCTGCAGGGGCGTGCGCAGCTCGTGCGAGACGCCGGCCGAGAACAGCCGCCGCGCGTCGCGGTAGTCGGCCTCGGCGCTCTCGTCCTCGAGCACGACCACGCAGCGCACGCCCGTCTCGGCCCGGAACGGCTGAACGTGGATGCGGTACCGGCGCCGCTCCGGCTCGTACACGGTCAGGCCGAGATCGCCCGCGGGTGCCTTCCCGGCCACCGCAGCCTGGACGGCGGCGGCCATCTCCGGTTCGGCGGCGAGGTCGAGCAGCGTGGGCGCCTCGCGCCGGGCGAGCGCGTTTGCCCGCAGGAGCCGGCCGGCCTCGTCGAATACGAGCACAGGGCTCGGAGTGGCCGACATCAGGGCGTCGCGCCAGGCCCGGGCCTCGGACAGCTCCGCCCGCGGCGCGCTGACGCGCAGCCGCTGCGAGACGACGTCCGCCAGATTTCCGCCCGCGGCGCCCGCGGCGGCCATGGCCCGGGCGCGTTCGCGCCGCGCGACGACGAGCAGGACGACGGCGATCCCGAGCGCCACAGCCAACGCCGCCGTCAGTGCTGTCATCGGCGCGAGCGTAGCAGCGGGACGCAGGCACGGGCGGCGGAGCTGCGGCGGTGGTTTGTATGCTTGCAGCCGCGATGAAGGTGACCCTCCCCGACGGCAACGAGCTGCATCTCGCCGACGGCGCGAGCGGTCTCGACGCCGCCGCGGCGATCGGACCCCGGCTGGCGAAGGCCGCGGTCGCCGTGCAGGTCGACGGCGAGGTGCGCGACCTGCGCCTGCCGGTGCACGACGGCGAGGCTGTGCGCATTCTCACCGACCGCGACCCGGAGGCGCTCGCGGTGCTGCGCCACTCGACGGCGCACGTGATGGCGCAGGCCGTCCTGCACCTGTGGCCCGACGCGAAGATCGCGATCGGGCCCGCGATCGCTGACGGCTTCTACTACGACTTCGAGTTCCCGGAGCCGATCGGGCCGGACGACCTCGAGCGGATCGAGGCCGAGATGCGCAAGATCCTGCAGCATCAGGCCGAGTTCCGGCGCGAGGACGACGTCGACAAGGCCGAGCTCATGGAGCGCTTCCGGGCCGAGCGCCAGCCGTACAAGCTCGAGCTGGCCGAGGGCCTGCCCGACGGCGAGATCAGCGTCTATCGCAACGACGACTTCGAGGATCTGTGCCGCGGTCCGCACCTGCAGTCGACGGGGCCGATCAAGGCGTTCAAGCTGCTCTCGCAGGCCGGCGCGTACTGGCGCGGCGACTCGTCCAAGCCGATGCTCACCCGCATCTACGGCACGGCGTTCTTCAAGCAGGCCGACCTGGACGAGCATCTGCGCCTGCTCGAGGAGGCCCGCAGGCGCGATCACCGCCGGATCGGCCGGGAGCTCGACCTCTTCCACACATCCGACGTCGCGCCCGGCGCGCCGTTCTGGCATCCGCGCGGGATGGTGCTCTTCACCGAGCTGACCAAGCTCTGGCGCGAGCTGAACGTGGATTGGGGCTACCGCGAGGTGCGTACGCCGATCATCTACTCGGTCGACGTCTGGCGCCGTTCCGGCCACTGGGACAAGTACCGCGACAACATGTTCTTCACCGAGAAGGAAGGCCGGTCGCTGGGGCTGAAGCCGATGAACTGCCCGGGCCATGTCGAGCTCTACCGCTCCGGGCGGCACAGCTACCGCGACCTCCCGCTGCGGCTGGCCGAGCAGGGGCTCGTGCAC
>DASXOR010000141.1:0-24888 GCA_036494095.1 Gaiellales bacterium
GGCGAAAGTCGGCCGCGTCCAGATCGTCCACCGACCGGAACGCGCCGGTGAGGAAGCCGCGCCCGAGGGGGCTGTAGGGGACGAAGCCGATCCCGAGCTCGCGCAGCGTCGGCAGGATCTCGGCCTCGGGGTCGCACGCAAACAGCGAGTATTCCGTCTGCAGCGCCGAGATCGGATGCACGGCGTGGGCACGGCGGATCGTGGCGGGGGCCGCCTCCGAGAGGCCGAGGTAGCGCACCTTGCCCGCGGCGACGAGCTCGGCCATCGCGCCCACCGTCTCCTCGATCGGGGTGGCCGGGTCGACGCGGTGCTGGTAGTAGAGGTCGATGTGGTCGACGTCGAGGCGCTTGAGCGAGTCGTCACAGCGGGCTCGCACATAGTCGGGCCGGCCGCTCACGCCGCGCGCGGCCGGGTTGTCCGGGTCGCGCACGATGCCGAACTTGGTCGCAAGGACGACCTGTTCGCGCCGTCCGGCGATCGCCCGGCCGACGAGGCGCTCATTCGTGTGCGGGCCATAGATGTCGGCCGTGTCGAGCAGCGTCACGCCCAGCTCGAGCGCCCGGTGGATCGTGGCGATCGACTCCTCGTCGTCGCGCTCGCCATAAAACTCGGACATCCCCATGCAGCCCAGGCCCTGCCTGGACACCGAAAGACCCTGGCTGCCGAGTGTGACCTGTTGCATCGCGGCGCTCCTTTTCCGTGAGCCCCAAGGGTACCCGCGGGACGGCCACGGCCACCCCGGCCCTTATCACCACACCTCTCGGGCCGATGGCGGCCGGCGCGCCTCCGCAGAGCTAATCGACGGGGACGGCGACGGGCCGGATGCTGGTCGGGGGATCGGCCCCATAGCGGGGCGCCGCGGATGCGGGTGACTGAAGCTGGCACGCGCCACTTGGCGTGTGCGACATGTGTCATTTGCACTTCCCCGACACTCTCGCCACCCCCCGTCACCCACATGTGACGAACCCCCCGCCACACTCAACGTCATGCCCTGGATTGCCCCGCCCACGCTCTACAAGGCCCGCCATGTGCCGCACAAGCGGCCTGTGTGCGCAATCTGCGTCGATCGCACCCGTGGCCGCACCGAGCGCGTCCAGCTCACGCATCGCGTGCGCGTGTGGCTGTGCGCCGATCATGCCAGCCCGGCGTTTCAGACCCGACGTGGCGGCCGCGACTTCGTCCGCACGCTGGCCGGCGTGTGGCAGGCGAGCGACTGCCTCACCGCCGCCCGCGACCGCGCCCTGGCCGCGCACCTGGAACGCCAGGCCCAACCCCCGCCGCCACGGCCGCGACCGGGCAGCTACTCGTGGCCCGAGCTACGCCGCAACGTCGAGCGCCGCTACCTGACGGGCGCCACCCCGGCGGAGCTCACAGCCACCGTCCACTCGGCGTTCGCCGACTGCCCCGCGCGGCCGCCCAGCCGGCGCACCATTCAGCGCTGGCACGCCCAGCGCCGCTGGCTCGCCCACGCCCCCTGATGTGGCGCTGCCGAGAGCCAGGCCACCCCAACTAGAGCCTGGCTCTCGGCCGCGACCGCCACGATGCTCCCGTCGTCCAGCACGACGTGCATGCGGCCGGGGCGCACCACCCGGAGGTGGTGCGCCCTGTCGCTCGAGCCGCCGGCGCTCGGCACTACGCCGCCGGCAGGATGTTCTGGTTCACGCGGAACAGATTCCCCGGGTCGTAGTCCGCCTTGATCCGGGTCAGCCGCTCGTAGTTGCCCTGGTAGGTGGCGCGCACGCGCTCCTGACCCTCGTCCATCATGAAGTTGACGTAGGCGCCTCCGGCCGAGTGCGGATGGGTCGCCTCCCAGTAGTCCTTCGTCCAGGAGGTGATGGCCCCGGCGTTGGCCGGGTCGGGGTCGACGCCGACGATGACCTCGGCGAACGTGACGTCGCGGTAGCTGAACGGCGTGTCGCCCGCCGCCGCGTCGTGCACGGCGCCGTCGATCGGGTAGAGGTGCATCGTGGACTGGCCGGACGGCATCCGCGGACCCCATTCGGCGTGCGCGGCGACCGCCGCATCGGAGAGCGTGCGGAAGAAGTCCGCGCGCCAGTACCACTGGTGGCCGCGCGGATACAGCCCGTCGAAGAACCCCTGCAGGGCCGGGAACGGCAGCGGCTGTGGCCCGTGCAGCAGCGGGGTGCCGACGCTGAGCATCGGCTTCATCGCGGCCGCCGCCTCCTCCTCGGAGCCGAGGTGGCACCACACGATCGCACATACCTGGCGGCCGTGCAGCTCCTCCGGGAACGGCGGCACCGGCGGCACCGACGTGTAGGCGAAGAACCCGTTCAGGTCGCGGTCCGCCGCGGGCAGGAACTCGCGATAGGCCCGCAGCACCTCGGCCGACTGCTCGATCGGCCAGAAGGTCGGGCCGGCCACCACGGTGCTGACCGGGTGCAGCCGGAACACGAACGCGGTGACGACGCCGAAGTTGCCGCCGCCGCCCCGGATCGCCCAGAACAGGTCCGGGTTCTCCTTCGCGCTGGCCCGGGCCTGGGAGCCGTCGGCGAGCACGAGCTCGGCCTCGAGCAGGTTGTCGATGGTGAGGCCGTAACGGCGGCTGAGATGGCCGATACCGCCGCCAAGCGTGAGGCCGCCGACGCCGGTCGTGCTGATGATCCCGCTCGGCGTCGCCATGCCCACCTCGTGGGTCGCCCGGTCGACCTCGCCCCAGGTGCAGCCGCCTCCGACCCGCACCGTGCGCGCGTCGGTATCGATGCTGATTCGACGCAGGAGCCCCAGATCGATCACGACGCCGTCGTCGACGGTGCCGAGGCCGCCCCCGTTGTGGCCGCCGCCGCGCACGGCGAGCCGTGCATCATGCCGGGCGGCGAACCGCACGGCGGCCGCCACGTCGTCGGCGGACGCGCACCGCACGATCAACGCGGGATGCCGGTCGATCATCGCGTTGTACACCTGACGGGCCTCGTCGTACTGGGCGTCGCCCGGGCCGATGAGGTCGCCTGCGAGTCCGGCGAGCTCGCGCTGGGCGATGTCTGCAAGTGATGCCGTCGTTGCCACGTGCATCTCCTTCCGGTGGTGAAAGAACCGCTTCGGGGAGTGACGGTACGGCCGCCGCGGGCGGTGCGCATGACCGGGATTGACCCACACTCGACGTGCGCGTCCGGCGAGTGGCATGATCAGATCTGACTATGCCGACGCTCGACCCTGCAATTGAGCTGCCCGGATCGCTACGGCTCACGCCCTCGTTCCCGTTCGTCGGGCGGCCGCGTGAGTTGGCGCTCTTGCGCTCGCTGATGCCACGGGCGGGCGGCGAGGGGCGGCGGGTGGCCCTCGTTGGCGGCGAGGCCGGGTCGGGCAAGAGCCGGCTCGTGCGCGAGTTCGCCCACGAGGCGGCCGGGGACGGGGTGCTTGTGTTATACGGCGCGTGCGACGCGGTGGTGCGCATCCCCTACCAGCCGATCGCGGAGGCGCTCGACCACCTGATGCGAATCTCCGACCCCGAGCAGCTGCGCCACGACCTCGGCGGGGGCGGGGGCGAGCTCACCCGGCTGCTGCCGGATCTCGGCGCCCGCGTGGGGCCGCTGCCCGAACCGGTCACGGCCGATCAGGACACCGAGCGCCACCGCCTCCACCACGCCGTCGCCGAGCTCCTGGTGAACGCGTCGCACCGGCGGCCGCTGCTGGTCGTGCTCGAGGATGCGCACTGGTCGGACACGCCGACCCTGCTGCTCCTGCGCCACCTCTCGCGCGCCGCCGCCGACGCGCGCATGCTGCTCGTGGCCACGTTCCGGGATCTCGAGGCGGACATGCCGGCCGAGCTCTCCTCCGCGCTGATCGACCTCCGCCGCACCGAGGGAGTCGTACCCCTGCGGCTGACCGGTCTCTCGAGCGCCGAGATCGGCGAGCTGGTGGAGCGGGCGGCGGGCGGGGATCTCGGCCCCGACCTGCCGGTGCTCGCGGCCGCCATCCACGACCTCACCCAGGGCAACGCGTTCCTGGTGATCGAGCTGTGGCGGGCGCTCGTCGAGACCGGAGCGCTCGTCGTCGCCGACGGCCACGCCCGGCTCACGCGCCCGCCCGAGGAGCTCGGTAGCCCCGAGGCCGTACGTGAGGTGGTGAGCCAGCGCCTGGCCCGGCTCGACCCCGCGACCACCGGCGTGCTCGAGCTCGCCGCGGTGGTGGGGCCGGAGTTCGACCTCACCGTGCTCGGCGGCGGGTCGGGCATCGACGAGGCGGCGCTTCTGGGCGCGGTCGACCTGGCCCTGCGAAGCGGCATGGTGGTCGCGGTGCCCGAACGCCCGATGGTCTACTGCTTCGCCCACGAGCTGGTGCGCCGGGCGCTGTATGACCGGCTCACGGCGCCCCGCCGGGCCGAGCTGCACCTGCGCGCGGGCGAGGCGATCGAGGCCGCGAGCCCGCGGCCGTCGGCGCGCACGCTGGCCGACCTGGCCCGCCACTTCACCGCCGCGGCGCCGCTCGGTGGGACCGAGCGCGCGGTCGGCTACAACGCGCGCGCGGCGGCCGCGGCGACGGCGGCGCTCGCGTTCGACGAGGCGGTGGCGGCGTTGCGAACGGCGCTCGGGCTCGGCGTGCCCGACGCGCGCGCCCGGGCCGAGATCGAGCTGGCGCTCGGCGTGGCCGCCTATCGCGGCGGGCACGGCACGGACGCCCTCGTCGCCTATCGGGCCGCGGCCGACATCGCCCACGACATCGGCGACGGCGAGCTCTTCGCCCGGGCCGCGATCGGGTTCGAGAACGCGTGCTGGCGTATGGCGGCCGTCGAGGCCGGGGCGCTCGAGCTCCTGACGGAGGCGGCAGCGGTGCTCGCGGAGCCGGACTCCGACCTGCGCGTGATGGTGCTGAGCGGCCTCGCCCGCGCCTGTGCGTTCGTCGGCGACCACGATCGCAGCTCCCAGCTGCGGCGCGACGCGGTCGCGATGGCACGCCGCCTGGACGACCGCCAGGCGCTTGCGACCGTGCTCATGCGCGCCTACTGGGCGAAGGGCAGCACCAGCCTCGACGAGATCCTGGCCATGCTCACCGAGTCACGCGACCTCGCCGCCGAGCTCGGCAACAGCGAGCTGCAGGCCGAGGCGATGGAGTGGCGGATCGCCGCCCTGATCGCGCTCGGCGACCTCGAGGCGGCCCGCGCGGAGCTCGCGGTCGTGTACGAGATGGCGAGCCGGGTCGGCCAGCCGTTCATCATCCACGTCGCCGAGCACTACCGCTCGGCCATCGCGCTCTGCGACGGCCGGCTGGCCGAGGCCGAGGCGACCGCCGAGCGCTCGTTCGAGTGGGGCCGGCTCCTGACCGGGCGCGACCCGTCCGGCTCCTACGGCGTGCAGATGTTCGGGATCCGCCGCGAGCAGGGCCGCCTGGCCGAGCTCGCCCCGGTCGTGCGGATCCTGGCGGGCGGGGAGCAGGGCGGCAGAGTCTGGGGCCCGGGCGTCGCCGCGATGCTCGCCGAGCTCGGGATGGCCGAAGAAGCCCGCCGCGAGCTCGACCGGGTGCGCCGCCGCGGGCTCGCCGAGCTGCGCGCAGGGCTGTGGCTCGCGTCGCTGACCTACCTGGCCGACGCCTGCTGGCTCACCGGCGACACGGACATGGCCGCCGGCCTCTACGCCGAGCTCACGCCCCACGCCGGGGGCATCGTCACGATCGGCCACGGCGTGGCCTGCTACGGATCGGCCGACCGCTACCTGGGCGTCGTCGCCGCGGTCTCCGGCGAGCGCGAGCTCGCCTGCGCGCACCTCGAGACAGCGCTCGCGGTCGACCGCGGGATGGGGGCGTGGACATGGCTCGCCCACACCCAGTACCACCTCGGCCGCCTGCTGCTCGCCGACCGCGGCGGCGACCGCGTCCGCGGCCGCGAGCTGATGCAGGAGGCCGACGTACTCGCTGAGCGGATCGGCATGCCCGTGCTGCTCGGCCGCATCCGGGCGCACGGTGGGCTGCCGGCTCGGCGACCGCCGCCGGACGGGCTCTCACCCCGGGAGCTGCAGATCCTGCGCCTCGTGGCCCGGGGCATGTCCAACCGCGAGATCGGCACGCAGCTCGTCGTCAGCGAGCACACGGCGGCGAACCACGTCCGCAGCATCCTGCGCAAGACCGGATGCGCCAATCGCACCGAGGCGGCGTCGTACGCGTATCAGCGCGGCCTGACACGAAGCGCCGGGGCGGAGTAGCATCCCGGTCATGCCGCTCTACCTGATCGAACGCAGCTTCGCCGAGCAGCTCGAGCTCACCGACGACGTCGTCCGCCTGATCGAGGACGTGAACGCCGACGAGGGGGTGCGGTGGCTGTTCTCGTTCCTCTCCGCCGACCGCCGCCGTTCCTACTGCCTCTACGAGGCGCCGTCGGCCGAGGAGATCATGGTCGCCGCCCGGCGCGCGAACGTGCCGGTGGACGAGATCGTGGAGGTCGACCGCTTCGTGCCCCAGCCGGCCGCTTCGTAGCGCTCACCACGTGAGCGTGAGGTGGCGCAGGTCGGCCTTCGGCTCGTACCCGATCGCCGCGTAGATGCGGTTGGACGTCGGGTTCGCGAGGTCGGCGAGCAGCGAGCAGTACCCCACCCCGGCGTCCAGCTCCCGCTGGGAGAGCTCCGCCACCACTGCGCTCGCAAACCCCCGCCCGCGCAGCTGCGGGGGCGTGTAGACCAGGCCGATCGATGCCGACCACGGCGTCCGCCGGGTTACCGCCGCCATCGAGACGATGCGGCCGCCGAGATCCCAGACGGCGAGGTCGGCGAGCGCTGTCAGCCGGGCCGCGTTGGCCGCCGCCTGCCCGGGCGTGATCGGCTCGTCGATATCGGCCCCGAACGCCACCAGGAAGCCCGCGAGGGCGTCGGGGCCGGCGTAGGCATCGCCCTCGTCCCGCAGCGGGTCGTGCTCGGCCGTGACGATCAGCGCAGGCGGCAGCCCGGCCAGGTCGTCGGCGTGAAGCGGGCTGACCGCGCCCGTCGCCCGCATGGCGAGGTCAGGTACCCACTGATCGGCGAACCAGCGCAGGTCGCGAGCATCGAGCCCCCACCCCTCACCCTTCGAGACGACGCTTGGCTGCGACAGGGTCAGGTCGGTGTTGGGGTAGGCGAGCAGCTGCACCGCGGGCATCCGCTCGCCTGTCTCGCGCAGGCGCCGGCACGCGAGCGCGGCCACGAGCCCGCCGCTGCTGTCGCCCGCCACCCCGAGCGCCATCCCGCCGCCGCCGAGCTCGTCGCGATGCGCGGCCGCAAAGCGCAGCGCCGCCACGGCGTCGTCGACGGCCGCCGGCCAGGGGTGCTCCGGCGCATTTCGGATGTCGACGGCGAGCACCGCAGCGGCGGCCGCCGCGGCCAGCCGGCGGCAGGTGCGGTCGTGCGTCTCGAGGTCTCCGATCACCCACCCACCACCGTGGACGTAGACCGTCAGCGGTCGTGGATCGAGGGACGGGCGGTAGAGCCGCATCGCCACCCCCACCTCGGACCCAGGGGGGATGTCGGCGACGACCGCGAGCGCGGGCCCCCGTGGCCGGGCCCGAGCCCGTTCCCGTGCGGCGGCCCGCATGGCGGCGACGTCGTGCATGCGGGCAGATTGTCGCGGTCCGCGCCCACGACCGGCCATGATCCCGCGAATGAACGGATCATGGGACGACCGCGCCGGGGCCTATCGCACGAGCGCCACACACCGCGAAGGCGCCGATCTGGATGCGCTCGTCCTGTGGTGCGATCCGGCCCCGGGAGTCGAGGCGCTCGACGTCGCGACCGGCGGTGGGCACGTCGCCCGCCGCCTCGCCGAGGCGGGCTGCAGCGTGACGACCTGTGACGCCGCGGCCGGCATGCGGCCGGACGTCGTCTGCCCGGCCGAGGCGCTCGCGTTCGCCGACCGGAGCTTCGATGTCGTCGCCTGCCGGATCGCCGCCCACCACTTCACGGACGTCGCCACGGCCGTGCGCGAGATGGCGCGGGTCAGCCGCGGGCTCGTCGTGATCGAGGACACCCTCTATGCGGACGAGCGCGTCGAGGAGGCCGAGCGGCTGCGCGACCCGACCCACGTGCGCTCCTACAACGAGGCCGAGTGGCGCGGCTACCTGACGACCGCCGGCCTCCGGGTCGAGCGGGCCGGCCACTACCCCAAGCGGCATCCGCTCGAGCCGTGGCTCGACCGGGTCGGCTGCACAGGGGCGACGGCCGAGCGGGTGCGCACGCTCCTGGCCGACCGGATGGCGCCGGGCGAGCCCGTGTGGCTCGACACGAAGATCCTGCTGCGCGCCCGCGCTGTGGGGTAACCGACCTACGCGGTGCGCTCGAGCAGCGCGCGGACTGCAGCCTTCGGGTCGTCCACGAGCGGCTCGCCATGGTCGAGGCAGAGCACCGCGAAGGGAAGGTCAGCCAGCCGCTCGACACTGCGCCGGGTCTCGGCCGGGTCGTCGTGGAACTGCAGCGGGATGAAGTCGAGCTCGGCTCCCGGCCGGCGTCCCAGGAGGTCGGAGCAGAGAAGCACGCCGCCGTCGCGCTCGAGCAGGAACGAGTAGTGCACCCACTCTGGCCCCGGCGTATGCACCGCCACCAGGCCTCCGGGCAGGCGATCGCCCGTGCCGTAGCGGTGGTCGGGCTCGCCGTCCATCGGCACCGTGCCCTCCGGCGCCCACACCGGCGCCCCGAACTCGGCCTGGTAGCGCCACGCTGCCCGCTGGTGGCACTTCGCGGTGAGGCAGATCGCGGTCGGCCCCGGCAGCTCCGCGAGCGCCTCCGGCGCCAGCCTGACCGGGTCGACGAGCACCAGGCCGCCGGCTCCGTCTGCAAGCGCCTGCGAGCTCGACGTGGCGCCGCCGATCGAGGCGTTCGCGATCCGCCAGTGCCACACCCCCTCCCTGACCCGCTCGCACGCGGGCGCGATCTCGCGCGGCTCCGTCATCGATCTCCCTTCCGACCCGGGCGCGAATGTGACCCAGGTCACAATCCAAACGAGATCCCGGATGGTATCCCCACCCGTCCCCCGGTGCTCTCGGCACCGGACGAACCCTAGGAGGGGGGTCTCGGAATGCATCGCGTGAGATTGCTCAAGGGCCGCCGGCTCGCCGCGCCTGTGGCGCTGGCGCTCGTGGCCGCACTGGCCGTCCCGGCATCCGCTCTGGCGCACTCCGGATACCGCCAGACGAACCTGGTATCCGACCAGCCCGGCGTCGCTCAGATCATGGATCCGAATCTCGTGAACGCGTGGGGCCTGGCCGCCGGGCCGACCACACCACTGTGGGTCGCCGACAACGGCATGAGCGTCGCCACCATCTACCCGGGCGCGGTGGGCGGCATGCCGATCTCGATCGCACCGCTCGTCGTATCGGTGCCGGCGCAGGACCCGACCGGCCAGGTGTTCAACCCGACAATGGGCTTCAAGCAGGACGTCGCCGGCACGCCCACGCCGTCGCTCTTCATCCTCGACACCGAGACCGGCTCGATCGCCGCATGGGCGCCGGGCTTGACCACGGCGACGACCGAGTGGACGACGCCGGGCGCGATCTTCAAGGGCCTGGCCCTGGCGAGGGTGCCCGGGCACGGCTCGAGGCTGTTCGCGGCCGACTTCGGCAACAACGCGGTGGACGTCTTCAACAACACGTTCCACCCCGTGGATACGCACGGCGGCTTCCGTGACCCCAACCTGCCCCACGGGTTCGCGCCGTTCGGCATCCAGGCGATCGACGGCAAGCTGTACGTCAGCTACGCCAAGCAGGGCACCCCGCCCGACGAGGTCGACGCGCCGCATCTCGGCTACGTCGACGTCTACACGTCCGGGGGGCACATGATCCGCCGGCTCGTGAGCCGCGGGGCCCTGAACGCCCCGTGGGGCCTGGCTCAGGCACCGCGCCACTTCGGCCAGTTCAGCGGCGCGCTTCTGGTCGGGAACTTCGGCGACGGGCACATCCACGCCTACGACATCCACACCGGTCACATGCTGGGGTCGCTGCGGCGCCCGCACGGCGGGCCGGTCGTGATCGACGGCCTGTGGGGCCTGCGCTTCGGTAACGGCGTCACCGGCGCCCGCAACGCGCTGCTCTTCAGCGCCGGGCCGGACGGCGAGTCGCACGGCCTGCTGGGCGAGCTCCGCAAGGCCAACTAGGCACGGATCGGATGGGGCGGGCCGTCGGCGTCTCGGCGCTGGCGGTCCGCCCCTCGTGTATCCGCGATCAGTGTCGCGTGGGCTCGAGCAGCGGGCCTGCGGCGCGACGGAACGCATTCAGCGCGGCGGGGATGTCGCCCGCTGCGCCGGTGAGGTGGTAGACGGCGACGTCGATCACGAGCGCCGCGTCGTCCGAGTGCGCCCCGATCTCGGTGGCGGCGTCGTAGCCGAAGACCCGTGCGCCCACGTCGAGCGCGGTGACGCACTCCGTGTAGGCATCGGCCGCTACCGCCCCGTCCGGATCGGCAAGATCGACGGCGGCGCACAGTGAGCCCGCGCACGGCACCTCCCGGCGAGCGCTGCGCAGGACGCGCACGGCCTCGGCGGAGTGCGGGGTGGGCGTGACCGAGAGCTGCGTCGGGGCGTTCACAGATCCAGCGTACGGGCAAACGCCGTCGCGGGGAACTCGTTCTGGAAAATGCTGTCAGGCGGGCGAGGCCTGGCCGCGCATCCCGGCTGACAGGGAGGCCACCATCCACCGGTAGCTCTCGTCGATGTCGAGGTTGATGCCAAAGCCGCCCAGGCGCTCGAGCTCGACGAAGCCGTGTAGCGCGCTTCGCAGCGTGCGGGCGGCGTGAATGGCGCGCGCGCCCTCGCAGTCGTACCCGGCGAGCACCGCCAGCACGGGTTGCAGCAGGCGGGCCGCGGCGCCGAGCAGCTCGGCGTCCTCGGGGTCGGGTGCCCGCTGCAGCGCCTGATACAGACCGGGCCGCTCGCGGGCATAGTCCCTGTAGGCGCCCGCGACCGCCCCGAGGGCGTCGGCCCCGGCCCGCCCCACGGCCGCGTCGCGCAGCCGCTCCCCCATCTCGCCCACGCCGCGTAGCGCCAGATCGCGCCGCAGCCCCGCGAGGCCGTCGACGTGGTTGTAGAGCGACGGCGGGCGCACTCCCAGCTCCGCGGCGACCGCGCCGAGGGTGAGGGCATCCAGCCCCCCCTGATCGGCCAGTCGTGCCGCCGTGTCGACGACCACCGCTCGCGAAAGCCCGCGGCCCTTGCCCACGGCTAGGCGGCCGCGCGGAGATCGGCGCCGACGACCGCCAGGGCGCGGTCGATCGCCGCCGCGGGATCGGCTACCACCGGCCCGTGCCCGACCGCGAGCGCCGCCGGAGCGAGCGTCCGCAGCATCGCGGCCGTCCGGTTGGCCGTGGGCCGATCCCAGGTCGCCATCCCGGGCAGCGGGAAGCGGCGGTTGATGCGGCCGGTGGTCGAGACGCCGCCGAGCGTCGAGAAGGCGTCGCCGGCGATGAGCGTGGCATCGCGCTCGTCGAGCAGGGCGATGTGCCCCGGAGTGTGCCCGGGGGCGGCGAAGACGCGCAGCGATCCGACCCGATCGCCGTGCTCGAGGAGCCGGGTCGGGCGTGTGTCGACCCGCGGCCAGCCGCCGCGAAGCGGCGAGTCGGGCTCATCCGCGTCGAGGCCGTGGTCGCCGGCCAGAAGGCGCGCCTCACGGGTGCAGATCGCGATCTCGACGCCGGGCAGCCGCGCCGCCAGCCCGTCCAGGGAGCCGGCGTGATCGGTGTGGGCGTGCGTGAGGACGACCCGCACGATCGGGCGCTCGAGCCCCGCGGCGGCGGCCAGAATGCGCTCGGCGCTTCCGGAGAGCATCGTGTCGACCAGCGTGAGGCCGTCGTCCTCGGCGACGAGATAGGCGTTGATGAAGCCGAGCCGCGTCATCCGGGTCAGATTGGGTCGCTCCTGGCGAACTCGCATTGGGTACCTCCTCGAGTCAGACTTCTATTGTTAGTCGTCAGACTAACAGAGATAGTCTTGCCGGGCAAGACCAGACACGCCACTCCCCTAAATGGGGGAGGGCAAATACGCGAATACGTGGGCGGACCGGCGCTCGACCGGTCGATAGAGCCCAAGCATGGCGGCCCCCCTTGAAGTAGCTCTTGCCCTGATCGCAATCGGAGTGATGTATTCGCTCCTTCTGTGGGCGCGGCGCGTCCACGCGCAGGCCAGCCAGCGCCGTCACGCCGAGGCGCGGGTGCGGCTCGAGCCGTTCGCGCACGCGCTTCTGGAGGGCGAGCCCGCCGGCACCGCGGCGCGCCGCGACGAGCACGCACTCACAGAGATCCTGTCCGAGCTCGCCCCCGCCCTGACGGGCGAGTCGCGCGACGCCATCGCCGGCCACTTCGAGGCCAGCGGCGCGGTCGCCCGTGTCAGCCGCAAGCTCGCCGACCCCCGCGCCCACCGCCGCGCCGAGCACGCCGCCCTGCTCGGCGACATGTGCAGCTCGCTGGCCGAGGTGCCGCTCCTGCAGGCGCTGAACGATCGCGACCCCGACGTCCGCCTCGCCGCTGCCCGCAGCCTCGGCCGGCTGAAGCCGCGCACGGCCGCCGGCCCGCTCCTCTTCGCCCTCGTGCAGGGGCTCGTGCCACGCGCGGTCGCGGCCAACGCACTGCTCTCGATCGGCGCCGCCGCGCTGCCGGGCATCCGCAATCTCCTGGCCGACGACCAGCCCGCCGCGCGCGCGAACGCGGTGGAGCTGCTCGGCCGGCTCGGCAACCCACGCGACAGCGAGTCGCTGCGCGAGCGGCTGGGCGACGACGCCCCGCTCGTGCGCCGGCGCGCCTGCGAGGCGCTGGCCCGGCTCGGCGCCGACGACGCCGGCGATGCGCTCGAGGAGCTGCTCTCGGACGCGGTCGCCGATGTCCGCATGTCCGCCGCCGCCGCGCTCGGGACGGTCGGCGACGAGCGCAGCGCTCCGACCCTGCTGCGGCTCGTCCAGCACGACTGCGTCGAGGTGGCCGAGGTGGCCGCGCGGGCGCTCTCGGCTGTCGCGCCGGCGCTCGTCGAGCACCTCGCCGAGGCCGCGGATGCCAATCCCCAGCTGCGCCATGCCGCAAGCGTCGTGCAGGCGGGCCTCGCGTGAGGACGGCGATCGAGGTCGTCGGGATCAGCTCAACCCTGTACGCGCTCGCGCTCAACCTGTCGTACCTGCTGCTCTGGCCGCTCGCGCGGCGGGGCATGACCCGCACCATGCGCCGGCGCAACTGGGCCTGGCACGAGGAGGCGTTCGCGTCGCCGCTCACACCGGGGATCTCCATCGTCGTGCCCGCGTTCAACGAGGAGACGGTGATCCTGGAGTCGGTCGTCTCGCTGCTCGCGCAGCGCTACTCGCTCTTCGAGGTCGTGATCGTCGACGACGGGTCGACCGACGCGACCGCCCAGACGCTGATCGACGCCTACGACCTGCGCCAGGTCACGCCGGCGCCGCGGCACAAGCTTCAGTACGAGCCGGTCACCGAGATGTATCGGGGCGCCGCCCCCCACGACATCACCCTGGTCCGCAAGCGCAACGGCGGACGGGCCGACGCGCTGAACGCCGGCCTCGACGTCGCCCGCCATCCGTATGTGTGCATCACCGACGCCGATTCGATCATCGACCCCGACGGCCTCTCCGTGATGGTGCGGCCCGTGCTCGAGGATCCCGAGCGGGTGATCGCCGTCGGCGGCACGATCCGCGTCGGCAACTCGTGCCGGATCGAGTCGGGCCGGGTCATGGAGGCCCGCATGCCCAACGGCCAGCTGGCCGCCTACCAGGTGATCGAGTACTTGCGGGCCTTCCTCTTCGGGCGCGTCGCGTGGGACGCCATCGGCGCGCTCGTCATCGTCTCCGGGGCGTTCGGCCTCTTCCGCCGCGACGTTGTCGACGAGGTCGGCGGCTACTGGACCGACACCGTGGGCGAGGATTTCGAGCTGACAGTGCGCCTGCACAGGCACATGCGCGACAAGAACCGCCCGTACCGGATCACCTTCGCCCCCGATCCGGTGTGCTGGACCGAGGTGCCGTCGGACATGGTCACGCTGGGCCGCCAGCGCCGCCGCTGGCACCGCGGCCTGTGGGAGTGCCTGTGGCGGCACAAGGGCATGATGCTGCGCCGCCGCTATGGCACGCCGGGCATGATCGCGCTGCCGTACTTCCTCACGTTCGAGTTCTGCGGGCCGCTGATGGAGGCGGCCGCGTGGATCGCCTTCCCGTTCGGCCTGGCGCTCGGGATCGTCAGCTGGCATCTGGTGGCGGCGTACATCCTCTGCTCGTGGGTGCTCGGCTCGCTCGTCACGCTCGTGGCCTGCGGGCTCGAGGAGAACGGCTACCGCAACTATCGCCGCGGCCGCGACCTCGGCCGAATGATGTGCCTGGCGGTGTTCGAGAACATGTGGTTCCGCCAGCTGATCGACTTCTACCGTCTCGCCGGCGTCTACGACATCGCGCGCCGCAAGCAGGGCTGGGGCGCGATGCGCCGCACCGGGTTCAACGAGGCCTGAGCGCGGGCCTGCCCGCCGCTCAGCAGCACCCCTCCTTGTAGCGGCACGCCAGGCAGTGCCACGACGCCTTCGTCCAGATCATCGTCGCCGCGCAGCGCGGGCACGGCTCCCCGCCGGCGCCGGGCGCGGTTGCCGGGCAGGCCGGCTTGGCAGGTGCGAGTGGACGGGAAGCGGCCGTCCGGCCAGCCTACCGGCCCGCGCGGACAGCCTCCGAACACTTCGCTAACCCGTTGCCCACACCCCCTTCACGGGATGATCTGTAGCGTCTGCGCCGTGAGTCACGCCGGGGGGACGATGACGAGCGCTCCATCACGCGACCTCGCCTCCGAGGACCTGTGGCGCTATTCGCAGGAGCGGGCGCTACGACGGCGGGCGGCGGCCCGGCATAGGCGCACCGTCACGCGCATCAGCGTCCCCCTGGCCGTGGCCGCGACCGCGGTCGGCACGAACGCCACCAGCCTCGCCGCACCCGCCTTCGCGGCGGGCGGCAAGACCAGGACGCGCGTCCACGTGCACCGCATCCTGCGCCAAGGCGCGGCCGGCCCGGACGTCACCCACCTCCAGCGGCTGCTAGGCGTGCGTGCCGACGGCCACTTCGGCGACGCGACCCTGCGTGCCGTGCGCCGGTTCCAGGCCGAGCACGGGCTGCTGGTCGATGGCCAGGTCGGCCCGCATACGTGGCGGGCGCTCGAATCCGAGTGGCGCGGAGCGCTCGGCGAGGCCGTGCTCCGCGATGGGTCGACCGGCCCGGCCGTGGCGGCCGTGCAGCGACTGCTCGGCGTGACGGCCGACGGCGACTTCGGCCCGATCACGCTCGCCGCAGTGCGCGACTTCCAGGCCCGGCACGGACTCGTGGTGGACGGCCAGGTGGGCGATCACACGCTCGCCGCGCTGCGCCGGCGGCCGGCCGCCGTGCGGCATCGCAGGCCCGCTCCGCGGGCCGGGTCAGTGGGGGCGCGGGCGGTGACGATCGCCGAGCGCTATCTCGGAGTTCCGTACGTGTGGGGTGGAGCGACCCCGACCGGGTTCGACTGCTCGGGGCTTGTGATGTACGTCTACGCGCAGCTCGGCGTGCACCTGCCGCACTTCGCCGCGGCCCAGTACGCGGACGGCCGCCACATCGGCGAGGCCGACCTGCGCCGTGGCGACCTCGTCTTCTTCGACGGGCTCGACCATGTCGGCATCTACGTCGGCGGCGGCCGGTTCATCCACGCGCCCCACACCGGCGACCACGTTCGTATCTCGAGCCTTGCCGGTGGCTGGTACGCCGAGCACTACTACGGCGCGACGCGAGTCGGCTGAGGCCGGACGGCCGGTCTCGGATCAGGTTGCAGCGGTGCGACCGCCGAGACGGCGGTTGAGCACCCCCCGCCCGCCCGTCGGCCAGACCACACACCAGACGGGCAGTCAGACCAGCGGCCACGGGTACCCGGCCGCGAGCCACCGACCGCGCCGACACCGCTGCGGCAGCCAGGCCGGCGCCGAGCGCGGCCACGATCCGGCCCCACGAGACATCGTCGATCGCCGGGAGCCAACGCTCCTGGATCGTTCGATCGGTCGTCACATGTCGACCATCGGATCCCGAGACCAAACTCTGGAGCGGGGCAAACCTCAATTGGCATCGCAGGTGCACGCCAATTGGCGCGCGCGCCGTTCCTGCACGGCCGTGCCACAGCGGCCGGCCCGCGGGGACGTACCCGTCAACGTGGCGGAACCGGTGCCGAGCAGCCAACCTCCGCAGTGCGCGCCAAATTCGCGTGCGCCCCCGCCCCGAACGGCCCTATCGTGCGCACATGCACCTGGCCGAGATCAGGCTGGCGTCCGAGCGGCCCGCGGAGCAGCGCCGGTTCTATGCCGAGGTGCTGGGGCTCGCGGTGTCCGGCTCCGAGGACGCCGCCGCTGTGCGCATCGGCGTGAGCAGCCTCGTGTTCGAGCCCGGTGCCCGCTCACCCCAGCACATCGCGTTTCGCATCCCCTCGGCCGCGTATGCCAACGCCCTCGGCTGGCTCGGGTCGCGCGTCGGGCTCCTGCCCGCCGCCGGCGGCGGCCACGAGTTCGCGTTCCCCGACTGGAACGCCGACGCGATGTACTTCCGCGATCCCGACGGAAACGTGCTCGAGCTGATCGCCCACCACGACCTGCCCGACCGCTACGACCCGCCGTTCGCCGCCGGCACGCTGATCGGCGTCTGCGAGGTGGGCATGCCGGCCGACGACGTGGCCGCGTTCCTCGTCTGGCTCGAGGGGCGCACGGGCGCGCGTCGTTGGAGCGGCGACGGCGTGACGTTCGCGGCGGCCGGGGACAAGCGCGGATCGCTGATCGTGGTGCCGCGCGGGCGGGCGTGGCACCCGGTCCCGGACGCCGAGGCGATGGCCGGGCCGCTCGGGATCGATCTCGGCGAGGCCGGCGCGCTCTTCTGAGCGCAACCGTGTCTAGGCGACGCCGGCGGCAAGGCCACGGCGCCGCAGCCGCACGCCCATTCCGGCGCACACGAGCACGACCGCGCCGACCGCGATCAGGACATCGCCGACCGAGTACACGTTGCCCATGGGGATCCAGGTGGGCACCGGCCAGCGGTCGATCAGCCAGGGCAGGCTCGGGTGCGACGCGACGGCGCTGTTGTTGTGCACGCCGCGGTAGAGCACACCGGCGGCCCGCAGGGCGGACGCCCGCGCGGGCATGTGGCCGCCGTTCGTGAGCACAGCGGCGAGATTGCAGAACATGCCGAGGCCGACCACCGCGGCGCCGGGCAGGCGCACGTTGACGGCGGCCGCCGCGATCAGCACGGCGTAGGAGACGAGCCAGAGCCCGGTCGCGAGCGAGTCCGAGATGCTCCACGGCAGCACGCCCGACGGATAGCCGGCCACCTGCAGCCCGATGGCGACGTAGAACAGCCACGCGGCCCGGATCCGAAGCGCGCCCAGGGCGGCGACCCGGCCCCCCAGCAGCCGGCCGAGCCCGAGCCCGACCGCGACCGCGAGCACGAGCACCATCAGCCCGCCACCCGGACTTCGGCGAGATCAGGCTCCTCGCTCTGGAGCCGCTCGAGCGCGGCCACCACGCGCGCGTCGAACTGCGTCCAGCAGCGCTTGCGCAACTCGGCGATGGCCGCCGTGGCGGTGCCGGCCGCCCGGTAGCAGCGATCCGAGGTCATCGCGTCGAAGGCGTCCGCCACCAGGATGATCCGCGAGCCGAGCGGGATCTCCTCGCCGGCGAGCCCAAGCGGATAGCCGGAGCCGTCCCACCACTCGTGGTGGTGCAGGATCCAGCGGTCGACCGGCGAGACGCCCAGCCCCTCGAGCAGGCGCGCGCCGAGCACCGGGTGCTCGCGCATGACCCGCAGCTCGTCGGGATCGAGCTTGCCGGGCTTCTGCAGGATCCGGTCGGGGATCGCGATCTTGCCCAGGTCGTGGAGGAGGCCGGCGAGCCGGACCTGCTCGACGACCTCGACGTCGAGGCCCATCGAACGGGCAATGGCCTCGGCCAGCCGCGAGACGGTCTGCGAGTGCGCGCCCGCGTAGGTGTCCTTCGCGTCCACCACCCGGATCAGGCCTTCGGCCGCGCGCAGGCGGGCATGGCGCTCCGCCGCCTCGGCCAGCTCGGCCGGCGTGTAGGAGCGCACCACCGACGGGCTGTAGACACACGAACGGTTCTTGCCGTGGTTCTTGGCCCAATAGAGCGCGGCGTCGGCGACGTCGTACAGCGCCTCGCGATCGCGGGCGTGATCGGGGTAGACGGCAAGGCCGACACTGATCGTTACCGGCTCGCCGTGCGGGAAGTCGGTCGTCTCCAGCCGCCGGTGGACGCGATCAAACGTGGAATCGGCCGCCCACGCCGAATGCTCCGGCAGGAGCACGGCGAACTCCTCGCCGCCGATGCGGAAGGCGCACCCGTCACCGCACTGCTCGCGGATGACGTCGGCGACCAGCCGCAGCACCGCGTCGCCGACCGGGTGGCCGAAGCGGTCGTTGATGTCCTTGAAGGCGTCGAGGTCGATCAGCCCGAGAGACATCAGGCTCTGCTCCTCGGTCGCTTCGGCGAGTACGCGCCGCAGCTCGAGCTGGAACGAGCGGTGGTTGCCGAGGCCGGTGAGAGCGTCGGTCTCGGCGTCTCGGACGGCGAGCACCGTCCGGTAGGACGAACGCAGGTACAGGGCGAGGGCGAACACCGGGCCGGCCAGGAGCAGCTCGAGCGGTGGGTCGACCTTCCACAGCGACACCGCGAGCGCCGAGATGAACGCCATGATCGCGAACGCCGGGCCCGGGTGGCGCAGGTAGCCGCGCGGGGCCTCGCGCAGCGGGATCCCGTGGGCGAGAGCAACCGCGACCGCGACGAGCGCGACGTTGGTGATCACATAGGCGGCGCCGCCGGCGAAGGCGAGGACGGTCAGCTTGCCGGCGTCGCCGGCGCCGATCGTGCCGCCGTTCCAGCCCAGCAGGAACGCGGGCAGCGCCGATGCGAACGCCGAGAGCGCGTAGGCGCTCGCATTGAAGGAGCCGCGCAGCGAGAGGCCGCGCTCGACCCACTCCACGATGGCGGTCGCGATTAGGGCGGCGATCACCGCGTACTGCCACCCGAACAGGATCTGGGCGGCCATGAGGAAAACGAACGCGAACGACACTTTGCGGGCGCCCTGCTCGTCGAGCGGCACCGGCTTGAACTCGGCGGCCAGCGCGGCCGCCGCGAAGACGAGCACGCCGCCGAGGGTCGCCCGGTCGGGTGGCGATGCTACCGCTTTGAGCACCGCCCCGACCGCCACCGGGACGGTCATCGCGATAACCGTGATGACGTACCGGAGCAGTCGGGGCGGCAAAGAAGCGGCAGGAGGAGTGGCAGGAGCGGACGTCACAAGTGCTCGATCCTTTATCGGCCAGGACCGGCGCCGTCGTGAGCGGCCCGCGTCACTCGGTTCCGGCTACTGCCAGCGGATGCCGGCGCCAGAGGCGACGACGAACGACGCGATCGCGCCGAGAGCAAGAACAACGCGCAGCGTGGGGTAGTTCCACTTGATCATGCGGGGGCCTCCCTTGAGGAGCCGTGGGGTCGGGGGTGCTCGACGCCGGCGGCCGGGGGATGGGGGTGAAACGGGCCGGGGGTCCGGGCTTCGGGGGGCCTCGGAGGCGTCTCTCTCGTTATGGCCGACGACGGCGGTACACGGGAATCCCCCGGCGGAGGGATCGCAGGCAGATCCTTACAGGGGCACGCAGCCGGAGCCGCTCAGGGAGCGGCGATACGACCGGCGCCGGTGATCGTCACGGCGCGCGATCCCAGGTCGACGCGCGAGAGCTGTGCGATGAGCTGCGCTCCCGCTCCGGCCGGGTCGAGCACCGGCGTGCCGGCACCCTCGAGGCGCACCGAGCTCAGACGGCCCGACAGGAATGCTCCACGCGCCGAGAGCCGCGCGTGGAGGATGGCCGAGTCGGCCAGGACGCCGTCCAGAGCGAAGTTGTGGTACCCGGCGAAATTCCCCATGCTGTAGGCGATCAGGCGGCCGTGGTAGAGCTCCATGCCCCGCAGAACGTGCGGCCCGGAGCCGAGCACGAGGTCCGCGCCCGCGGCGATCGCCATGTGCGCAAACGCCGCGGCGTCGCCCCGGTCTTCGCCGACGTAGGACTCCTCGCCGCCGGTCATATGCATCGCACCTGTGCCCTCCGCGCCCGCGTGGATGGCGACGACGACGATGTCGGCCAGCGTGTCGGCCCGCTCGATCAGCGTCCGGGCGGCCGGCATGTCGAGCAGCGAGGCGGTGTCCGAGTACGGCGCGAACCCGAGCATGGCGACCCGCAGCCCGCCGGCGTGGACAACGGTGATCTCACCCGGGAGGCCGGTCTGGGCGATGCCGGCCGCGTGCAGGGCGCGCACCGTCTCCGCCTGGCCGGCCGGGCCGAAGTCGTAGGAGTGGTTGTTCGCGTCGTTCATCACCGTGAAGCCGGCCAGGCGCAGGTCGTGCGCATACGCCGGGGGCGCGCGGAAGGCGAAGCAGTTCTGGGCGGCTTGCGCGCACTTGCCGGACGAGACGTCGGTGAGCGTCCCCTCGAGGTTGCCAAAGACGATGTCGCCGCGCAGCTCGGCGCGGACGGCCGCGAAGTAGGTCTGCGGCGACGGCGGCAAGGTGGGCGTCGACCCGAGCATCGTGTCGCCGACAGCCGCGATCCGCAGCACACGCCGGTCGACGTTGGTGGGCGGGGGCCGCGTGTGTGTCTGCGGGGTGCTCACCCCGCCGACCGTGTGCGCCCCCGGTGGATCGGCGACCGGCGACGCGGCGCCCCGAACCAGCGAGTGCGCGCCGTAGCCGGCCGCGACCGCGAGCGCGCACAGGCCGACCAGGGCCGCGACGGCGCCCGGCCGCCTGCCGCGCCTGCGGCCGCGCCGGTGCGCGTATGCGTCAGTCCTTGCCACCCGGCACTATCATCGCCCACCGTGACGTTGGAGGCACGCATCCTGGATGCGGTCGCCGCCGGTAGGGAGGAGTTGGTCGAGCTGACGGCGCGGCTGGTCGGGTTCGACACGACCGCCCGCGCGCCAAGCGACCCGCCCCGCCAGGAGGCCGACCTGCAGGCCTACCTCGGGCAGCGCCTGGCCGCGGCAGGCGCCGCCGTGGACATCTGGGAGCCGGCGCCCGCCGACGTCGCCGGCTCGCGCCAGATGCCGCCGGGGCTCGGGTTCGACGGCCGCCCGCAGCTGGCCGCCCGGTTCGCCGGGGCGGGCGGGGGGCGCAGCCTGCTCTTGAACGGCCACATCGACGTCGTCCCGTCGGAGCCGCGCGAACGCTGGACGAGCGACCCGAACCAGGCCGAGATGCGCGACGGCAACCTGTACGGGCGCGGCGCGTGCGACATGAAGGGCGGCGTGGCCTGCATGGTGTTCGCAGCCGAGGTGCTCCACCGGCTGGGGGTGCGGCTGGCCGGCGACCTGATCGTGAACACGATCACCGACGAGGAGTCGTCGGGCGCCGGCGGTCTGGCCGCGGTGCGCCACGGCGTGCGCGCCGACGCCGGGATCGTGCCCGAGCCCACCGCCTTCGAGGTGTGGGTCGCGTGCCGCGGGTCGCTCACCCCCACGTTCACGGTCACCGGCCGCCCCGGCCACGCCGAGATGGCGCAGCCGCACTGGCGCGACGGCGGCGCGGTGAACGCGATCGAGAAGATGGGGATCGTCATGGACGCCGTGCGGCGGCTGCGCGAGGAATGGCGCGGCAGCCCTCTCCAGCGGCACGAGCACCTGCCGCCCGGAGACATCGTCCCGGTCAAGATCAGCGGCGGGGAGTGGACGGTAACCTACCCCGCGGCGTGCCGCATGACCTGCGAGGTGACCTACCTGCCCGGCCGCGCCGACGCCGAGGGCTGGGGCCGCGACGTCGAGGCCGAGATCGAAGCCTGGATCGCCCATTCCGCCGCCGCCGACCCGTGGCTTGCAGAGCATCCTCCGCTCGTGGAGTGGGATCTCGACATCCCGCCCTCCGAGGTCGATCCGTCGCTCCCGATCGTCGCGACGATGCTGCGCGCAACAGCCGCCGCCGGCCGGCCGGGCGCGCTGGGAGGGCTCGACTCCTGGTTCGACGCCGCCACCTTCACGCGGTTCGGCGGCACGCCGTGCATCGGGTACGGGCCGCGCAGCATCGCCTGGGCGCACACGGTGGACGAGTACGTGCCGGTCGACGACCTGGTCGCATGCGCGCAGGCGCTCGCGCTCGCGGCCGTCGACCACTGCGGAGTGGCCGGGTGAGCACCCCGCCCCGGATCGCAAACCCCGACGACGCCGCCGTCGTCACCCGGCTCCTGAAGGCGTTCTTCAGCCACGAGGGCCGCGAGGTGCGCCACCTGCGCCAGAACGTCGAGGCGATCCTGTACGACCCCGGGCGGGGATTCTTCACGCTCGCAGGCGATGCCGCGGTCGCCACGACCACGATCCGCATCTCGGCAAGCGGCGGGGCGAGCGCCGAGATCGAGGAGATCTGGGTGCAGCCGTCCGCCCGCGGCCGCGGGCTCGGCGCGAGCCTGCTGCGGAACTCGGTCGACGAGTGCCGCCGGCGAGGGATCGAATCGATCGAGCTGCGCGTCACGCCCGACGACCGCGAGCTCGGGATCCCCGACTTCTACACCAAGCAGGGATTCCGCCACCGCGGCCTCCAGATCATGGAGTTCTCCGGGGAGTAGAGGACGCAGGGAGCGCTCATAGTGGTGTAGCTATGCGACCGAGAAGCGCGGGTTCGCAGCCGCAGCCCCACGACAGCTCACCCACCGTCACGGACTGGCGTCCAGGCGCCTGAGGGTTAGGCACGAACCATCTAAGCTCTCGCGGTCCCCGAGAGAGGAGCCGCATGAGCGTGCAAGCGAAAGGCGCGGGCTGGGGGGTCGCCGAGGTGAACGCGATCCCTCCGGTGAAACCCGACTGGCCGGCGACATGGAAGTCGGTGCGCCATCACTTCGGCATCACCGCGTTCGGCATCAACGCGGTCACGAAGGACGCGGACAACGTGCTCATCCCCGAGCACGACGAGGCCGAGTCCGGCCAGGAGGAGATCTACTTCGTCCACGCCGGGGCGGTGAACGCGACGCTCGACGGCGAGCAGGTGACCGTGCCCGCCGGCGGTGTGATCGCGGTCGGCCCGGCCGTGAAGCGGAAGATCGAGTCCACCGTCTCGCCGACCACGCTGATCTGCATCGGCGCGACGCCGGGCGCCGCATACGAGGTGGGGGCCTGGGAGAAGTAGCGCCCCGCTAGGAGAAGGGCAGGCCGACCACCGTGAGCGCGGTGCCGCCGGCGTCGCCGAGCGCGCCGTCTGCGACCTGGCGCCGCAGGACGGCCAGGCCGATCGGCCCGAACCGGGGCGAATCGGCGACGGACGTCACCCGGCCCACGTCGGCACCGTCCACGGTCACGGTGGTGCCGAGGGCGGCCGGTTCGCCGCCGAAGCGCACGCCGCGCACGCCCCGGTTGGCGTGGCCGCGGTAGTGCAGCCGCGCGACCGGCTCCTGGCCGGGATAGCAGCCCTTCGTGAAGCTGATCGCGCGCTCCTCGCGGCCGGCCTCGGCCGGCATCGACTCGCTGGTGAACTCGTGGCCGAACCGGGCCATGCCCGCCTCGATCCGGGCCAGCTCCCACGTCCCGTCGGCCGCCGCGCCGCCGGTCGGCGCGGCCGCGAGCAGGCGCTCCACGCCGATCGGCGTCGCGAGCTCGGCCAGGGCGCCGTCGGCGTCCCCCCAGACGAGCGCGTAGCCGGCCGGGTCGAGCGCCACCTTCTTGCGGAAGCGGGCGCGCAGGAGCGTGCCGAGCACGTCGTCGAGCGTCTCGGGCGGACAGGCGAGCACCAGATCTGCGCCCGTGCGGAACACCTCGAGATCGGCGATCACGCGCGCCTTCGGGGTGAGCAGGAGCGCGTACGTCCCCCCTCCCGGCGCGATCGCCTCGACGTCGTTCGTGACCATGCTCTGCAGGTACGCCACCGCGTCCGGCCCGCTGGCCCGCAGGAACGCCCGGTCGAGCACCGATGCCATGCCCGCAGCGTACACCTGCCTGTAGAGTCACCCGGGCCTTGGCCGCCTCGCCCACCGACGTCTTCTGCGACCGGCTCAAGGTCCTGGTCGACATCGACTCCCCCTCCGAGGGCACGGAGCAGGAGGCGGTCGCCGAGCTGATCGGCGCCTGGCTCGCGCCTCTCGGCTGCACGCGGCGGTGGGTGGACGAGCCCGACAACCCCGCCCGCAGCCTGATCGTCACGCTGCCCGGCGACGGCGGGCCGGCGATCGCGCTGCTCGGGCATCCGGACACCGTCTTCGCGCTCGGGACGACGGCGCGCTGGTCGTTCACGCGCGACGGCGACCTCTGCACCGGGCCGGGCGTCGCCGACATGAAGGGCGGGCTCGTGCTCGCCGCGATGGCGGTCGAGCGGCTCGCGGCCATGCCCGAGCGCCCGTTCTCCGAGCTGCGCCTCCTGATCTGCGCCGACGAGGAGGTGCGCCTGCGGGCGCCCGCCGCCGCCGAGTACGCCCGTGGCGCCGCCGCGGCGCTCGTGTTCGAGTGCGGGCGCCGAAACGGCGACCTCGTCTCGGCCCGCAAGGGGGCCCTCTGGCGGACGCTCTACCTCCACGGGCGCCCGGCCCACGCCGGCGCCGACACCGCCCTCGGCCGCAGCGCCGTGTCGGCGCTCGCCCACGAGATCCTGCGGATCGAGGGCCTGGTCGACGGCCGGCCGGACATGACGTCGGTGGTCACGACGGTGACCGCCGGCGATTCGGCCAACACCGTCCCCGGCGAGGCGCGGGCGACGATCGACATCCGCTCGGCTATCGCCTCCGACCTCGAACACGCCCATACCGAGCTCGAGCGCCCGAGCCCCTACGAGGGCGTCCGCGCGGAGCTGTCCGACCGCGGCACCTGGCCGCCGATGCCGGTGGCCGAGGAGCTCGTCCGGATCGCGCTCGGCCATGCCCGCGACCTCGGCCTCGACATCGGCTCCGAGCTTTCGGGAGGCGTCTCGGACGGCTGCTGGACGGG
>DASXOR010000142.1:0-15967 GCA_036494095.1 Gaiellales bacterium
CGCCGACACATGCTCGTTCGCCACGAGGGCAGGCGCGACCGCACGAGCAGCGCCAGGCCGACGTACGTGAACGGGTAGATCCCGAGCCAGACCCCGTCGGCGACGGACGGGATCGGGAGCGGATTGAGGTCGATCAGGAAGAGCGAGTCGTAGACGTCGCCGATCATCCACGACGCCATCCCGGCGCTCAGGAGCAGCCACGCCACGTGGTCGCGGCGGATGCTTACCGCCCGCAGGAAGCACGCGCCGGAGCACATCAGCACGATCAGGTCGTTGATCCACTTCTGGAACAGGTCGTCGAGACCGGTTCCGCCCACGCCGGGCTGGGCGTGCGCCGCGTACGCCGCCAGAAGCGCAGAAGCCACGATCAGGCCGTGCTGCAAGCGCGGCCACCGAGACCTGGTGTGAGCTATTGCAAGCACTGCCCACAGTGATCGGCCCGGGCCGCCCGGCCTTCCCGCCGCAGCCCGAGGATCCCGCTGCCGGGGGGACGATCCCGGTCACCAAACCGGTGAGGGTGGCTACCGCAAACCGCTTACCGCCTACGCGGCATGCGGCTCGGCGTAGGTGTCGACCACTTCCAGCAGCCTGCGCACGCCGATCGGCTTCGTCAGGTATGCGCGCGCCCCGAGCCGCTGGAGCCGGTCGAGCTCGCTGCGCGTGGCGTCGGCGGTCAGCACCACGACGGGGATGTCGCGGGTGGACGCCTCGCGGCGCAGGGCGGCAAGGACGTCGACGCCGCTCATGTCGGGTAGGTGCAGATCCAGCAAGATCAGGTGGGGCAGGTGCTCCTGCGCGAGCTCCACGCCCATCCGGCCGAGCATCGCGGGCAGCAGCCGCACGCTCGGCCTGCGGGCGAGGATCTCGCCGACAAGGGTCACGTTCGCGACGACGTCCTCGACGTACAGCACCCGGCGCTCGGCGGCGTACTCCCGCACGGCCAGCCGGCCTTCGTCGCCCGCCATGCTCGGCGCGACCACCTCCGGCTCGGTCTCGGCCAGCTCGACCCAGAACGTGCTACCGACTCCGACCGTGCTCTCGACGCCGATCGTGCCGCCCATCGACTCGATCAGCCGGCGCGAGAGCGCCAGCCCGAGCCCCGTGCCCTCGATCCCCGACGCGGCCGCGCCCAGGCGCTCGAACGGCGTGAACAGCTGCGGGAGCAGATCCGGCGCGATCCCGGGGCCGGTGTCGGAGACGGCGATGCGACTGCGGCGCCCGCCCGCACATGCGAGCTCGACGCGCACCTCGCCGCCGGCGCGGTTGTACTTGATCGCATTCGAGACCAGGTTGATGATCACCTGAGTCAGCCGCTGCTGATCTGCCAGCACATCGGTGCCCGCCGACGCCGAGAACAGCGGCGGGTGGAGCGTGATACCCCGGGCGGCGGCCACGGGCTGCATGAGCTGGAACGCCGCCTCCGCCAGCGGCCGCACCGGCACCGGCTCCGGCGAGACGGAGACCGTCCCGGCCTCGATCCGGGACAGATCCATGATCTCGTCCACGAGCGCCAGCAGGTGCTCGCCCGCGACATGGATCATGTTCACCCACTCCCCCGGCTTGCCCTCGAGCCGGCGCAGCCGCAGGAGCTCGCTGAACCCCATGATCGCCGCGAGCGGGGTGCGCAGCTCGTGGCTCATCCGCGACAGGAACTCGTTCTTCGCCCTGCTCGCCTTGCGCAGCCCCTCGTTGGTGATCTGCAGCTGCTGCGACCGGCGCACGATCTCGGCCTCCATCCCTGCCGCCCGCTCACGCAGGATCGCCGCGGCGGCGACGTGCTCGTCGCCCAGCACACGCAGGCGCACGAACTCTGTCACGTCCTCGACGCGGTGGATCACGTATCGGACCCGACGCCACTCATCGAGCACCGGGGAGTTGACCGGGCTCCAATACCGCACGTCCACGCCGCCGCCATCCGAGTCGGGTCGGCGCAGGTCGTGTCGTTGCACCGACAAGGTGTCGGATGCGCCGGTGTCGCGGACACGCTCGAGCGAGCGCCGCACCAGGCCCTCACGCGCGACCTGGGAGTCGTCATCCGGGTCGGCCGGGAACGCTTCGAAGATCCCGCGACCGAGGATGTCCTCCCGCCGGGCCATCACCGCAGCCAGGTAGGCATCGCTCGCCGCCACGATGCGGAACTCCGGATCGAGCACCAGGAACAACCCGGGAGCGGCCTCGAACAGTGCTTTGAAGTCAATGCTCGCGCTACTCGATTCGGCGGTCTGGCTGTGCATGAGGTGGCCTTCCTCGACGGTCTCGGCTGCCCTGGCGTGCCCGCTCGAAACGAGCACGGAAGTCGCAGGATGCCACGGAGGCCTGCTCCCGTCATCCGCGCAGACACGGAATCGGATGCGTAGTTCTCCGCCGGCGATTGCGCTCTCACGCGGCTCCCACACGCGACGGCGAAACTGGTCAGCGGACGGCCGGGTCTTCCGTCGCGGCATTTGCCCGCTCGCCATGGCAGACCCGGCCGCCCTCCTGTCGCGGAGCCTGGGCAGACCGCCGCCGTACGAGGGCTCGTATGCTCTTCCGGTGTTCCTGAACATCCTGGTCGCGATCGACGGATCGCCCCACGCAGTCCGCGCGCTCGACGAGGCCGTCGATCTCGCACGCGCGCAGCGGTCGCGGCTGACGCTCATCAGCGTGGCCTCCCGCACCGCCTGGCGGCTGGTGGCGGGTCCATACGCGGGTCTCCTGCCCACCCAGGAGGACGCGGATCACGAGGCCGAGTCCACATTGCGGGCCGCCCGCGCCCGCATCGGCGACGACATCCCTGTCACCACCATCGTCGGCCAGGGCGCGGCGGCCGCGGCCATCCTCAAGCGGGCCGTCGAAGGGACGCACGATCTGATCGTGATGGGATCCCGGGGCCGGGGCGGCGCGGCCGCTGCGCTGCTCGGGAGCGTCAGCCACGACGTGCTCCACCACAGCCGGCTGCCGGTGCTGATCGTGCATGCAGACGACGGCGCGCCCGGATTCGGGGCGGGGATGGCATTCCCACCACCGGTGGGCTAGAACCCCGGTATGCGCATCGCCATGCTGACCGGGGGCGGCGACTGCCCGGGCCTGAACGCGGTGATCCGCTCGGTGGCGCGCTCATCGATCGACCGCGGCGACGAGGTGGTCGGAGTCCTGCGCGGCTGGCGGGGGATGATCGAGGGCCAGACCCGGCCGCTCGGCGGACACGAGGTTTCGGGCCTACTGCCTCGCGGCGGGACGATCCTGCGCACGTCGCGCACGAACCCGTTCGACGTCGACGGCGGCGTCGAGCGCGTGCTCGAGCACCTGCGCGGTCTGGACGCGCTGGTGGCGATCGGCGGCGAGGACACGCTCGGCGTCGCAGCGCGCCTGAACACCGAGCACGGCGCGCACATCGTCGGCGTCCCGAAGACCATCGACAACGACCTGCGCGGCACGGATTACACCTTCGGTTTCGATACCGCGGTCTCGATCGCCACCGAGGCGATCGACCGCCTGCACTCGACGGCCGAGTCGCACGACCGCGTGATGGTATGCGAGGTCATGGGCCGGCACACCGGCTGGATCGCCGTCATGGCCGGCATGGCCGGCGGTGCCGACGTGATCCTCATCCCCGAGCTGCCCATGACGGTCGAACACTGCTGCGAGCTGATCAAGAACCGCCACGCCCGGGGCAAGGACTTCTCGATCGTCGTCGTCAGCGAGGGCTACGAGCTGCACTACGAGTCGGGCGAGTCGCGCGGCGTCGCGTCGGCCGACGTCGACGCCTTCGGTCACGCCCGGCTGGGCGGCGTCGGTGCCGCCCTCGCGTCCGAGATCGAGGATCGCACCGGGTTCGAGACCCGCGTGACGACCCTCGGACATATCCAGCGCGGCGGCTCGCCGACGGCCCGCGACCGGGTGCTCGCGACGCGGTACGGTCTGAAGGCAGCCGAGCTCGTGCGCGAGGGAGCCTGGGGCATGATGGCCTCGCTGCGCGGCGACGACGTCGTGGCCGTGCCCATCGCCGAGGCCGTGGCCGAGCTCAAGCTGGTGCCGCAGGAGCTCTACGACCAGGCGGCTGTCTTCTTCGGCTGAGGAGCCGCTGAGGCTACTCGCGCGTATCGCCGCGCAGGATGTCGAGCGTCGAGGCGATGCCGTGCCGCTGCACCCACCGGCCGAGGATGGCGGCGTCCACCCCGGCGCTCTCGAGCGCAAGCACCTCGTCGCGGTGCTTGATGCCACCCGCCGACACGACGACCTTGCCGGCCGGCACCTCCTCGAGCAGCGAGAAGGTGTGCTCGAAGTCGGGGACCTCCCGGCCGTCGCGCAGGTTCTGGATCAGGAAGGAGTCCGGGTCGAGCAGCTCGAGGACGCGCTCGACCTCTTCCTCGTCGGCGACCTGGACGACGACGTCGAGGCCGAGCTGGGCCGCCACCATCTGCATCTCGACGAACTCGTCGTCGTCGTCATCGAAGGCCTCGGCGATCAGGACGACGCCGTCGGCGCCGCCGAGGCGGCTCTCGTACAGCTGATAGGGGTCGATCAGGACGCCTCTGTGCAGTACCGGGAGGGACGTCTCCTCGAAGCCCGCCGGCGCAGCGTCGCCGGCCACGGCCAGACCCGCCACCCCAGCCGCGCCAGCCTCGGCCAGGAACCCCGGGTCGGCGTCGGCGACGCGCAGGACGAACGAGATCTCCTCGCCCACGACCGCCTCGGTGAACGGGCGGATCGGATCGAGCGTCCCGACGGCCTGCTCGAGCTGGGCGAGCGGACGGGCGCCGCGACGTTGCTCCAGCGCCCTGCGGCTGGAGGAGATCATGCGGTCAAGCGAGGCCATCGACCGCCCGTCCGATGAACTTCTCAGCCGGTAACGGAGGCATGCGAGGACAGTCTAGATGATTGACCCCACACCTCCGTGAAGCCGGGGCGGCGAGAACCGAGCCTCGCAAGGACGCAGGGAGCGTTCATGGTGGTGGAACTATGGGCGCGACTGAGGACGCCGCGAGGCGACGGTTCGCAGCCGCAGCCCCGCCGCCCTCCGATTACCCACGACCGACGGGCGTCCAGGCCCGCGGGGATGTGGGGTCGATCATCTTCATGAATACGCGCCGCGCGCTCAGACGCCGAGCCGGTCGAGCTCGGCCGCGTCGCGGCGCCAGCGCGGCCGCACCTTCACAGAGAGCTCGAGGAACACCGGTGCCCCGACGGCTTGCTCGACGGCGGGCCGGGCCTCGCTGCCGATCCGCTTTACCATCGCGCCGTGGCGGCCGATCAGGATGGCCTTCTGGGACTGGGTCTCGCAGATGAGCTTGGCCTCGACCAGCGTCCGCCCGCGACCGGGCGTGATCGGCTCGACGAGCACGGCGACGGCATGCGGCACCTCGTCGTGGGTCAGCTCGAGGGCGCGCTCACGCACGAGCTCGGCGACGCGATGCTCGAGCGACTGGTCGGTGGTCATGCCCGGCGGGAACCACGCCGGCCCCGCGGGCAGGAGCGCCAGCAGGTCGGCGAGAAGGGCGTCGACGCCGTCGCCGGCCCGGGCGCTGATCGGATGCACGGCGTGCGGGTCGCCCAGGGCCGCGGCCTCGGCCAGCGCCGGGACGATGCGCTCGGAGCCGAGCCCGTCGGTCTTGTTGACCGCGATCACGCACGGCGGCGCGCCCGCCGCGAGCACGCGCGCGGCGATGTAGCGGTCGCCGGAGCCGATCGGCGTGCGCGCGTCGAGCATGAGCAGCGTCGCATCCGCGTCGGCCAGCGTCTCGTTCACCGAGTGCTGCATGCGCTCCGTCAGCCGGTCGAACGGCTTCTGGAAACCCGGCAGGTCGACCATGACGAGCTGGAGCCCGGGCCGGTGGACGACCCCGATTGCGCGCCTGCGGGTGGTCTGCGGCCGGGCCGAGACGGCGGCCACGTGCTCGCCGACCAGCCGGTTCACGAGCGTCGACTTGCCGACGTTCGGCCGCCCGGCGAGTGCCACCAGGCCGGAGCGGTGCTCGGGCTCGCTCACAGCTGGAAGCGCTCGGGTAGCAGCTCGCCGAGGGTGGCCGCCACGACCTCGCCGCTGCGCCGGAAGATGACCGTGATGTCGGGCGCGAACTCCGCCAGCACCTGCCTGCACGCGCCGCAGGGCGGCGCCGAGTCGGCGTCGGCGTAGACGGCGATCGCGTCGAAGCGGCGGTGGCCGGCCGTGACGGCCGCGAACACGGCCGTGCGCTCGGCGCACAGCGTCATCCCGAAGGAGGCGTTCTCGACGTTGACGCCGGTGATCGGGTCGAGGCCGCCCTCGGGCCGCAGGGCTGCCCCGACCGCGAAGCCCGAATACGGGGCGTATGCGTTGACGGCGGCGCCCTGCGCGTGGGCGTACAGGTCGAGCTCGGATGCGGACGCGGAGCGCACGCCGGAATGGTAGATGGTGGGCTCACGGTGCCGGCAGCGTGGTGCCGCCGGGCGGGGGCAGGGTGACCGTGCCCGCCGGTAGGCCGACCGTGGAGGTCGTCCCCGGGGGCGGCGTGGCCGGAGCCGCCGGCGGCGTCGGCGTCGGCGCTGCCCGGGCGACCACGCGGCGATGCGTCCGGACAGCTCGTGGGTGGGCGCGATGGTGTGGGTGGCGGGCGGGCCGCCGCCCCGGAGTGCGCGGGGTGCGGCTGGGGACTGCCGGCATGCCCACGACCGCGGTGGTCGCCGGCGGCCGGGCGCCGGTGCCAGGAGTCGGGGACGCCGCCCCGGAGCGGGCGCCGTGGCCGAGGAGGATCAGGACGCCGAGGATCGCGATGATCGCGACCGGAAGGGCGGCGAGGCCGAGGCGGGGCCGCTCACGCGGAGCGCTGATCGCCGGTCCGTCCAGGTCGAACTGCTCGTCGAAAAGCCGTTCGAGCCCCGGAGGCTCGTCCCCCGGCCCCGCGTCGGGCCCGGGAATCGCGATGCCGCGCCGCTCGAGGTCGTCCAGACACTCCAAAAGCCCCGGGAACGCGCCCGCTCCGGCGCGCTCGGCCCATTCCCGCAAGCCTGCCGGCGGCTCGAGCGACCCCAGCGCGGCGGCGCACACCGCAGCCAGAACGCGCTGGCCGTCGCCGCGCACGACCGGGGCCCGGCCGCCGCCGCCCTGTAGCAGCGGCCGCTCCAGGAACGGGGTCGGCCCCGGCCCGACGGCGACGTCTGCGAGCGCGGCCGCGTCGGGCGAGAACCCCGCGGCGGCCACGCGCTCGGCCAGCCGGCCGAAGGCCAGGGTGAGGCGCGCGGCGTCCTCGGCGGTGGGCCGGCGCAGCATCCGCCAGCGCTCGACCGGAAGGCCCAGGCTCGGCGGCAGCACGAGGAACCAGCGGTCACCGTGGCGGCCGAAGTCGAGCACGCCGCACACCTCGCTGCAGCCGATGCCGCACCAGCGGGCCACGGCCTCGGCGAGGCCGGCCTCGTCCCACTCGCCGCCGGCGAACACGATCCGCACCTGCGCTCCGCGGCCGGAATGGGTGTCGAGCGCGTCCACCGGGCCGAACGGATGCGCGGCCAGCGCGGCGGGGCTCGTCAGGTACCGGTCGGCGATGACGTGGGAGCGGGGCGCGGGATCGGCCATGTCTCCCACGCTACGGGCAGGTGGTGTCACCGGTCAGCACGCGACGTGTGCCAACTTCGCAACGAACCAGCCGCACCGCCGAACCGGGGTCTGACCCCGGGTTCGCGTCAGGTGAGGGCTTGGAAGATGGCGGTCGTCACGAGCGCGCCCAGCACCCCGCCGTAGAGCACCTCGAGCGTCGTGTGCACCCCCGCCTCGACCCGCGTCTGCGCCACCAGCACCGCCATCACGAACGCGAGCGTCGACACGAGCACCTGGTTCTCGTAGCTGTGGGTGACGAGTGTGATCGCCGCCCATCCGCCGAACGCGACGGCCGCGTGGCCGGACGGGAGGCCGCCGCGCAGAGGGGTCCCCGTGCCGAAGTAGGCCTTGATCCCGATCACGAGCAGGATCACGACGGCGATCGCGATCACGGTCAGGTGCACCGGCGAGCGGCGGACGGTGTTGATCGCACGCTGGCTGGGATGCTGCAGGCGCGGGGCGAACACGAGATAGCCGACGAAGAGCGCGGTCACCGCCGACACGAGCACCATGCCCGCGGCGATGTCCTTCGCCGCGCGGGCGCGCGGATCGAACGCCGGCGTGGCCACGTCGATGGTCATCTCGAGCGCGGTGTTCGCCATCTCCATCAGGAGCACGAACGCCACCGCGAGGATCAGGGCGAGCATCTCGATCCGGGTCACGCCGAGCGCCACGCCGAGCGGCAGCACCGCCAGCGCCACGAGGAAGTGAATGCGCATGTTCCGCTGCGTGCGGACCACGTAGATGATGCCCTCGAACGCGTAATTGAAGCTGTTCACGAGGCCGGTGGCCTCGCGTCTGGCGGCACTGAAGGGAGCGGCGCGCCGGGCGGCGCGCTTCGTCTCGTGGCCGCTACGCAGGACGGGCGGCACGGGCGCCGAGCTCCTCGACGATCTGCTCTTGGCGGGCGATCATCTCCCCATCATCGGCCTCATGGTCGTATCCCAGGAGGTGCAGTGCGCCGTGGACGAGCAGATGCTCGAGCGGGGTCCCCTGCGCGCGGGCCACCGCGGGACAGACGACGACGTCGCCGAGCTGCCGGGGGAGGTCGCCGGGGAGCGGGTCGCGCCCGTCCAGCGGGAACGACAGCACGTCGGTCGGCTCGGGCTTGCCGCGGTGGGCGGAGTTCAGGCGCGCCATCTCGGCCCGGCCGACCACGGCGAGGCCAACGTCGCCATCGCTCACCCCCTCGGCCGCGAAGGCGGCGGCCAGCACCGCCGCTGCCGCCTTCTCGTCGAGCGCGAGCCGCGCGCGGTTTCGCACCTCGACGGCGACGGTCACTCCCGCGCCCCCTGCCCCGATGCCTCGCTGTGCTCGCGGTAGGCGCTGACGATCCGCTGCACGAGCTTGTGGCGGACGACGTCGGCATCGGAGAAGCGGATGAACGCGATGTCGGGCACGCCGTCGAGCACGCCCATCACGTTCACGAGGCCGGAGCGTTGGTCGCGGGGCAGGTCGATCTGGGTGATGTCGCCCGTCACGACTACCTTTGAGCCGAACCCCAGCCGCGTCAGGAACATCTGCATCTGCTCGGGACTCGTGTTCTGGGCCTCGTCGAGGATGATGAAGGAGTCGTTGAGCGTGCGCCCGCGCATGAACGCGAGGGGGGCCACCTCGACCATGCCCTTGTCCATGTACGACGCGAGCCGCTCGGCGTCCAGCATGTCGTGCAGCGCGTCGAAGAGCGGCCGCAGATAGGGATCGACCTTCGCCAGCAGGTCGCCGGGCAGGAACCCCAGGCGCTCGCCGGCCTCGACCGCGGGCCGGGTGAGGATGATGCGGGCCACCTCGCGCTCCTGCAGCGCCGCGACCGCGAGCGCGATCGCCAGATACGTCTTGCCCGTGCCGGCCGGGCCGATGCCGAAGGTGACCGTGTTCGTCCGGATCGCGTCGACATAGCGCTTCTGGACGACCGTCTTCGGCGTGACCTTGTTGCCGCGGTGCATCCAGACGACGTCGTGCAGGATGTCGACCGCGCGCCCGTCCTCGGTGAGCACGCCCGCCACCGCGTCCACCGTCTGCGCGCCGACGCTGACCCCCTCGGCCACGAGCTGGGCAAGCTCCTCGACCACCGAGCGGGCCGTCTCGACGGCGTCGTCGGCCCCGTCGAGCGTGAGCTCGTTACCGCGCAGGTAGGCGCTCACACCCGAGCGCTCGTTCAGGGCGCGCAGCATCGCGTCGCGGTTGTTCCCAAGCTCCGCAGCGAGCTCGTTTCCAACCGACATCTGCACACGGGCCATCCGCCGATAGTGTAGAGGCCGCGCCTCAGCCGGCCGTGGCTACGCCCGTCACCCGGGCGCTGCCGGCCGCCAGGCGGTCGATGGTCCGGGAGACCGGGTGCGCGCTCGCGATCGTGACCAGCCCGGCGCCGTCCACGTCCCTACCTCCTATCGCCTGCCGCGAGCCGCTCGCGGACGAGCGCCGAGGCGGCCTTGCCGTCGACCCGCCCGGCCCCGCGCTGGGTGACCAGCCCCATCACCTTGCCCATCTCGCGCATCGACGTCGCGCCGGTCTCGGCGATCGCGGCATCCACGAGGGCGGCGAGCTCGGCCGCGCCCATCGCCGCGGGCAGGAACTCGTCGATCACGGGCACGTCGGCGTCCTCCTTGGCCGCCCGATCGGCGTGGCCGGCCGCCCGGTAGGCCTCGGCCGCCTCGAGCCGCTGCTTGCGCTCGCGCCGCAGCACCGCCTCGGCGTCGGCGTCGGTGAAGGCGCCCGCGGGGCCGTCCTTCTCGGCCTTCTGCAACGCGGAGAGCATGAGCCGCAGCGCGTCGACACGGCTGCGGTCGCCGGCCCGCATCGCGGCATGCAGCTCGGACTGGACGCGCTCGATCACGCCGGCACCCCCACGACGGCGTCGCCGTCGGTGCCCGCGCCGATCACGTCCACGATCCCGCCCGGCGCGGCGCCCGGCACGACGAACGCGGTCAGGTCGTCGCTGTGGCCGCGCCCGGCGGCGGTCTCGACCAGCACGCGCTCGCGGCGGCCGCGCTTGGCCTCGCGGTGGGCGGCGCCGCGCGCGTCGGAGAACGCGCGCAGCTCGGCGCAGCGGCGGCGCTTGACCGCGGCGGCGACGCCGGAGCGGCCCCCATCGGCGGTGCCCGGCCGCGCGGAGTACGGGAACACGTGCACCTTCGTGAACCCCGCCGCGGCGGCCGCCCGCAGCGTGTCCGCGAAGGCTGCGCCCGTCTCGGCGGGATGGCCCACGATCACGTCGGTGGTGAGGTTCACACCGGGGACGCGCTCCCGCGCCCGCTCCATCTTCGCCAGGAACCCGGCGGCCGTGTAACGGCGCCGCATCGCCGTGAGCACGGAGTCCGAGCCGGACTGCATCGGTACGTGCAGGTGCGCGGCCACGCCGGGGTGGGTGAGCGCTTCGAGCAGGGCGTCGGTGAGGTGGTTCACCTCGATCGACGAGAGCCGCACGCGCTCGATGCCCGCGACACCCGCGACGGCGGCGATCAGGTCGGCCAGCCGCATGCCGCCGGCGCGGTCGCGGAAACAGCCCAGGTTGATGCCGGTGAGGACGACCTCGCGGTGGCCCTGCCCGGCGCGGCGGGCGACCTCGGTCAGCACCCGGTCGGCCGGCCGGCTGCGGCTGGCGCCCCGCACCTGCGGGATGACGCAGTAGCTGCAGGCGAACGAGCAGCCGTCCTGCACCTTCACATATGCACGCGTACGCGCGAACGCGGGAGCGGCGGCGCCCGCGCAGCCGAGCCCGCCCACCCAGCCGGCGGCCGCGGCTGGCACGAGCTCGGCCCGGGCGGGCAGCACCGTGACGTTTGCGGCGACGCCGTCAAGGCCGGATCCGGGCAGGTTGGCGGCGCACCCCGTGACCAGCACCCGCTCGGCGGTGCGCGCCGCCCGGCGCACGGCCTTGCGCGACTTCGCCACCGCCTCGGCGGTGACGCAGCAGGTGTTCACCACCCGCACCTGCGCCTCGCCGGCCGTCACCTCGGCGTGGCCGTCGCCGGCAAGGCGCTCGCGCACCGCCTGGGCATCGGCGAGCGACACCTTGCAGCCCAGAAACTCGACGGCGAACGTGCTCACCCCAGGAACCCCATCTCGCGCAGCGCCAGGGCGGCGGCGACGATCGCGGCGGTCTCGGTGCGCAGCACGACCGGCCCGAAGGTGGCGACGGCGACCCCGCGGGAGCGGGCCAGCTCGAGCTCGGTCTCGGAGAACCCCGGTTCGGGGCCGATCAGCAACGTCGCCCCCCGCCGGCCGACGATACGGTCGGCGAGCCCGCCCGAGGCGCCGGTGTGGCTGAGCACGACCGCCTCGGGCGAGAGCACGTCGGCGTAGTCGGCGACCGGCAGCACCTCGGGCACCTCCGCCTGCTTCGACTGCTTGGCCGCGGCGACGGCGACGCGCCGCCACCGCTCGATGCGCGCGTCCGTGAACTCGCCCTTGAGCAGGTCGCAGCGCATGGCGCCGATCCTGGCCACCCCGAGCTCGGTCAGCTTCTCGACGGCGTCGTCGGAGCGGCCGCCCGGCTGGGCCAGCCACACGGTCACGAGTGGTGCGGTCACGACGGCGATCTCCTCCAAGAGCTCGAGCCCTCCGGCGGTGACGCGGGCACGGTACGCGCGCCCGCCGGCGGCGACCTCGCAAGTATCGCCGACGCGCAGGCGCAGCACCTGCTCCAGGTGGCGGCGGTCGCGGTCGCCGAGCACCGCGACCCCGTCCGCGACCGCGGTCGCGAAGAACCGGTAGGCGTGGCGGGTCACGGCCGCACGAGCTCGGCCGCCCAGCCGTCCACGACGGCGCGCTCGCTCCCGCCCACCGTCTCCGGGCCGAGCAGGCCGGAGGCCACGATCAGGGGCGGCAGGTCGGGCCGCTCCAGCAGCCGCCGCAGCAGCCCGAGCTCCAGGTTCGCGATCCAGAGCGGCGCCGGCGGCAGCGGGTCGGCCAGCACGTCGGCCTGCGCGACAGCGAGGGCAACGCCGTTTCTGGCGGCGTTCTCGGCCGCGGCGCCGACCGCGAGCGGATCGATGTCGAGCGCAGCGACGATGTCGAAGCCGAGCTTCGCGGCGGCGATGGAGAGCACGCCCGACCCGCAGCCGAGATCGAGCGCGCTGCACGGCTCGAGCCGGTGCAGGAGCTCGAGCGCGGCGCGCGTCGAGCCGTGCCCGCCGGTGCCGAACGCCCGGCCGGGGTCGATGACGACGACATGGGGCCCGATCGCCGGCTGCGGCGACCAGGGCGGGCCGATCCAGATGCGGCCGACGGTTACGGGGCGGTGGTACGCGCGCCAGCCGTTCTCCCACCCCGGCTCGACGTCGTCGGCCTCGAGGCCGCCGGCCGGTGCCCGCTCGGCGTAGCCGGCCAGGATGACGTCGTCGCCGTCGCGCTCCTCCTCGAGCCCTCCGGGGAACAGGTCGAGCATGCGTGCGAGCGCCGGCTCGGCCTGCGCCGCCGGCACGCGCAGCCGGTACCGCTTCACCGAAACGCGGTCCGCAGCCGGTGGAAGAAGCCGTCGTCGGCCGAGTAGGTGTCCTCGTCGACCGTCGCCTCGAACCGGTCGAGGAGCGTGCGCTGCTCGTCGGAGAGCTTGCGCGGCAGCAGCACATTCACGACCACGCGGTGATCGCCGCGGCCGCGCCCGCCCAGCACGGGGACGCCCTTGCCGCGGAGCACGAGCACCTCGCCCGGCTGCGTGCCCGGCCGCACCTCCAGATCGTGGCTGCCGTCGAGCGTCTCGACGGTCACGCTCGTCCCCATCGCCGCCTGCGTGAACGGCACGTCGAGCACCGCCACGACATCGTTGCCCTCGCGCTGGAAGCGGCTGTCCTCGGCCACCGTGACACCAACGTACAGGTCGCCGCGGGGAGCGCCCGCCTCGCCGGCATGGCCGCGGCCCGCGAGCCGCAGGCGCTGGCCGGACATGATGCCGCCGGGGATCTGCACCTCGACCGGCTCGGATGTGCGGCGCACGCCGCGGCCGCGACACGCCGTGCACGGCGAGTCGATCCGCGCGCCCCGGCCGCGGCAGGCGGGGCACGTCGACGTCTGCACGAACTGGCCGAACGCGGTGTTCGACACATGCTGCACGTGACCGCTGCCGCCGCACGTGGGGCAGGTGGCCGGCGTCGTGCCGGGCTCGGCGCCGTTGCCGTGGCAGCGGTCGCAGGCGCTGATGATGTCGACGTCGACCTCGCGGGTGACGCCGAACGCCGCCTCGGTCAGCGTCAGCTCGACCGCGGCGGCCGCATCGCCCCCGCGGGCCGGACGGCGCGTGCCGCCGCCGAAGAGGTCGTCGCCGAAGAACGCCCCCAGCAGGTCGGACAGGTTCGAGAAGTCCATGAACTGCTCGGGGTGGAACTGCGTGCCGGCCATGCCCGCGTGGCCGAACCGGTCATACCGCGCCCGTGTGTCGGCGTTGCTCAGCGCCTCGTAGGCCTCGGAGGCCTCGCGGAACTGCTCGGCGGCAGCCGGAGCGGGGTTGACGTCGGGATGCAGCTCCCGGGCCAGCTTCCGGAAGGCCTTCTTGATCTCGGCGTCCGAGGCCTCCCGGTCCACGCCGAGCACCTCGTAGTAGTCGCGCTTCGTCGCCACGCCCGTAGTCTACGGGCGGTCGATCACCACTCGTGGAACCCGCGGGTGACGCCGCTGTGGTGCACGTGCGCCAGGAAGATCGCCAGGGTCGTCGCCCATCCGAACAGCACGGGCCGCTTCGAGAGCAGCTTCATTTCTTGCCTCCAGTTTCCCCGCCTCCGGGGAGGTTGCCCGAACTACCAGCGCACGTCTTGCAGCGCCTCCGCCGCCCGCCGGTAGAGATCCGCGGCTCGCGCCGCGTCGCCTCGCTCGGCCGCCACATCCCCGATCGCTACCCACGCACCGGCCATGTGGCTGATCGACTCCACGGCGGTAAAGCAGTCCGCCGCGGCGGTGAAGGAGCGCTCGGCCTCGTCGATGCGTCCGCACGCCATGTGCGCACGCCCCATCACCAGACGAGCGTTCCCCTCTTCTTGTCGGTATTCCTCGCGAGCGCCCAATAGCTCGATCGCGCGATTTGCGCTCTCGACGGCGCCTTCGGGGTCGCCGCTTCGCAGCCGCGCCGAGGCGAGCGACGAGGCGGCGAAGGCGGCGTCGACGCGGTTGTCGTGCTCGACCGCGATCCGGAACGCCTCGCGCAGCAGCGGCACCGCCTCCTCCGGCCGGCCCGTGATCGCGCGCAGCTGGCCGAGGTTGTTCAGCAGACGGCCGACGTACTCGTGGTCGGCGACGCGCTCGAAGAGCGCCTTCGAGCGCTCGGCGTAGTCGCGGGCCTGGCCGTACTCGTGCCGCCGCTCGGCGACGAGCGACGCGTCGAGGTAGGTCTCGGCCAGGACGCGGTCGTCGCCGAGCCCGTGCGCGAGCTCGAGCGCGGCCGACACGTCTTCCGACGCCGCGGTGAAGTCCTTCTGCCGGCGGCGGATCTTGGCGCGCGTGTTCAGGATCCGCGCCCGCAGCGCGTCGGACGGCTCGTCCGCCGCCGTGGCGCACCGCAGCCCCTCGTCGAGCGCCGCCACCGCCGTGGCATGGCTGCCCAGCTTGAAGCGCACGACGCCCAGCCGGTAGAGCGCGACCGCGCGATCGAGATCGCCGCCCGCCTCGGCCAGGGCGCGGGCCTGGTCGAGCGCTGCCGCCGCCTCCGCCAGTTGCCCCAGGTGATGCAGCGCCCAGCCGTGCGCGAGCGCGTGGCGCAGCGCCAGCCTGCTGCCGTGGCCGGCGTGTGCGACCTGAGCGCGCACCGACTCGAGCGTCTCGAGCGCCTCGGTGTGGCGGCCCGCCTCGACCGCCGCCTCGGCCCGCCCGAGCGCAGCCTCCGCGGCCGCGACCGCGGCCGGGCCGGCGTCGCCCTCGATCTGCGCGCGGCCCACCCCGAGCCGGATCCCGAACCAGTCGAGGGCCGCCTCGGACGGGGGCGACTTGCCGAGCTCGACCTGGCTCACGTATTCCTTGCTGAAGCGCTCGCCGCCGAGCTCGGCCTGGGTCAGGCCCGCCGCCACGCGCAGCGCCCGCACGCGCGCGCCGGTCCCGGATGCCGGGTCGGCTGCGCTTGTGCGCGGGCGATGCGCGGTGGCGACGGTGCGTCCTCCTCTCCCCATACGGCTCACAGTAGCGCACGCGCGTTCACTTGACTAGTCCCGCCTCATCCGCGTCGCGCATGGTCTGAATCGCGTTTCCAGACGACATATCCACCGGTGAAGTGCAACTGGGTCATCAACTTGATTTACCCCTTTCTGTGTACTTGACCACTCCGCCCGGCGGGCCTATGGTGAGAACACAACGCGAGACGGCGAGGCCGGGAAGCGATGACGCAGATCAATGCCTCAGCCGGTGAGCCGCCGGCACAGGAACCGAAGATCTGCGGGGGTCTCATCGCAGTCCGGAGAAATGGGGTCGGAGTCATAGGCGCGGCGGTGAGGA
>DASXOR010000143.1:0-20442 GCA_036494095.1 Gaiellales bacterium
AGCGCGAAGCCGATCAGAAGGGCGTTCGCGTCGGTCGCGATGAGGCGGTTGGCCTCGGGATCGCTCGTCCAGGGAAGCTCGGTTGCGGATCGGGTCGCCATGTGCGCGAAGCCTACCGCGTCCAGATGAGGGACCCGCCAAGCGGGTCAGACCCCTTCTGGCGGGTCGCCCTCCCGCGCTCGGACGCGCTTGGCGGCTTCGTTGCGAGAGGCGGCGACGACGATCAGCGTTACGGGGATGCCCCAGAAGATCGCGTAGAAGAACGAGCGGAACGCGGACAGGTCAAAAACGATGACGTGGAACCCGAAGAGCAGGACGACGGCGACGGGCAGGGTCAGCAGGAACTGCACGTGACCGGGGAGCCGCTCCCAGCGTACGAGCGCCGGGCGGGTGGCGTCGCCGATCCGCCGCTCGAGCGCCGTCCACGACCGGCGCAGCGGGCCGCTAACGACCTGCACCGAGCCGCAGTCCCTGCTCGTAGGCCGCCCGCACATCGGCCGCCGACCACGGCGCGGGTGCGACCGAGATGAAGTAGTCGGCGAGCGCGCCCTCGGTGAGGCCGTCGAGGTCGGCCTCGCCGACGCCCACGGCGGCGAGCGTCGGGAAGGCCAGGTCGGCGAGGATCCGCCGCACCGCCCGCACGGCCCGCGAGCCGTCGCCGCTGCCGTCGTTCGGCTCCCCCAGCGCATCCGCGATCCGCTCGAGCTGAGCAGGCACGTGGACGCGGTCGCGGTCCATGGTCTCGGCCAGGACGAGCCCGATCGTGAGGCCGTGGGGCAGGCCGAAGCGGCCGCCGAGCGCCTGGCCGAGCGAGTGCTCCGACCCACAGTCGGAGATGTTCATGCACAGGCCGGCCATCAGGCTCGCGCAGGCCATCCGGGAGCGGGCCTCGTGATCCGATCCGTCGCGCACAACCCGGACGAGCGCCCCGCCGGCCAGCCGGATCGACTCGAGGGCCACGCCGTCGCCCACGGGGGTGCGGGCGGTCACGACCATCGCGGCGATCGCCTGGGCGAGGGCGTCGATACCCGTGTGCGCGGTGATGCCGGGCGGCAACCCCCACGTGAGGGTCGGGTCGACCAGGGCGTGCTGAGCGCGCAGGTGCGGGCTCGCGATGCCTGCCTTCACGTGGGTGCGTTCGTCGGTGATGACGGCGCCGCCCGAGACCTCGGACCCGGTGCCGGCCGTGGTGGGGACGCACACGAGCGGGATGCGCGGCGGCTCGTAGGCGACGCCTCCGCCCGCGAAGCGCATGTACGGCCCTCCCTGTCCGGCGACGAGGCGAGCGGCCTTCGCGGTGTCCATCGCCGATCCGCCGCCGATCGCGACGACAGCGTCGCATCCGGCGTCCGCGAGCGCGGCGGCGGCCCGCTCGACCAGTTCGACCGTCGGCTCGCCGGGGGCCTTCGCGAACGTCGTCGCTCCCGACACCGCCGCGAGTGCCGCGGCCACCGCGGGGACGAGCTCGGCCAGGCCCTCGTCGATCACGATCAGCGGGCGGCTCGCGCCCTCCTCGGCGAGCACTCCGGCGAGATCGGCAGATACGCCGTCTCCGAACCGGATCTTGACCGGTAGATGGTTGCGAAATGGCGCGACCACGGGCATCTGTGGTGGATAGGGTACTTGCTCGCCCCTGTCAGGAGGTCCCATGCCAGAGAGCCGCTTCGTGTCGGCGCTGAACGAGCAGATCGCCTACGAGTTCGGCGCCAGCCAGCAGTACACCGCCATCGCCATTCACTACGACGGCGAGACGCTCCCGCGCCTGGCCGCGTTCTTCTACCGGCAGGCGCTCGAAGAGCGAAACCACGCGATGATGATGGTGCAGTACCTCCTCGACGCCGGCGGGCGGGTGACGATCCCCGGCGTGGAGGCGCCGCAGACCGCCTTCGGCGACACCGTCGAGCCGGTCGCGCTCGCGCTCGCCCAGGAGCGGCGGGTGACGGCGCAGATCAACGCGCTCGCCGCCGCCGCACGCGAGGCGAACGACTACGCGGGCGAGCAGTTCATGCTCTGGTTCATCAAGGAGCAGGTCGAGGAGGTGTCGAGCATGAACGATCTCCTGCGGGTGGTGGAGCGCGCCCGTGAGAACCCGCTTCTGGCCGAGGAGTACCTCGCCCGCGAGGCGACCGGCGAGGCGGCCGACGCCACCGCCCCAGGGGCTGCGGGCGGGGCCCTTTGAGCGGCGTTCCCGAGGCGCGGCTCGTCGAGACGGCGGGCGGGCTCGAGCCCGCCGGCGAGGGCTGGTTCGTGGTGACCGCGCGCGACGCCTGCTGGTGGCAGGACAATGCCTTCGGCGCAAGCTGCCGGTTCGAGTCGCGCGAGCGGCCGTTCCCGCAGATCGCGTTTGCGCTGCGCGTGCTCGAGCCGGGCAAGCCCAACTGCATGTACCACGGCGAGAGCATCCAGGAGGACTTCCTCGTCCTCCAGGGCGAGTGCCTGCTGCTGATCGAGGGGCAGGAGCGGCGCCTGCGGGCGTGGGACTTCGTGCACTGCCCGGCGTGGGCCGAGCACGTCTTCGTCGGCGCCGATGCCCCCTGCGTCATCCTGATGGTCGGCGCCCGGCCCGATGAGGGAGTCGTCTACCCGGCGTCGGAGCTGGCCCGCAGGCACGCGGCGGGCGTCGAACGTGAGACGCCGTTGCCCGACGAGGCCTACGCGGCGTATGCGGCGTCGGTGCGCGGCCGCCCCGACCACGCCCGGCTGCCCTGGGGCGCCTATAACCCCACGGCTTCCTGCGCTGGCAGCGGGCTCCGCGGCAGGTCCGGCCGCGGCTCGCCCTCGTTGTAGACCGCCGGGGCGACGTCGTTCGGTGTGTCCGGATAGAAGACGCTTGCGAGCACCTGGATCTGGCGGCGGCCGACGCCGAGCTCGAACTGGCCGCCGCCGTACATGCGCACGCCACGGGCCTCGCACGCCTCGATGCACTCGAGGAGCCGCTCGAGCGTCCCGAATCGCGACGGCTTGATGTTCAGCCACCGCGGTGAGACGGCGAGCGCGTCGACGTCGGCCAGCGAGTGCACCGGCGCGTCGAAGCTCAGCCGCTCCTCGGCTCCCCGCAGGGCCTCGCGGGCCTCGCCTTCGAGCCAGGGGTCCTCGATCACGGCCTCCGGGAAGCCGGTCGCGATCGCGCGGTAGAAGTCGGGGTCGGCGGGCGTCTCGACGGCCGTGCCTCGGTAGTAGGCCTTGAGGTCGAGCACGCGCACGCGGCCGGTCGCCGCGAGCTGCGCGATCATCTTGGCGTCCCACGACGGCTCCGGGTCGAGCTTGAACTCGAGCGTCGGGTCGATCCTGATCCAGCCGGCGATGTCGCCCCGCGTCGAGGCCACGAACCGCACGGGCCGGGCCGTGCGCCCGACCGCCTGCGCGAGCGAGAGCCCGGCCTGGCGCAGCGCGAGGTCGAGCGCCGCGCTCTCGAACGCCCACCGCCGGTAATCGTGCGCGGCGGGCATGCCGGGCTCGTGGCCGTACAGGGTCTGGGCGTCCAGCAGCGCCGAGTGCTCGCGCAGCGTTCGGGTGCCGGCCAGCGGCAGCGCCACCGGGAAGTCGGCGTGGTCGTCGGAGGTGTAGGCGACGTCCTCGCCCTCCCCGCGCTGTCCGCCGCCGTGCAGCACGGCCGTCGTGGTCACCCGGGTGAAGCCGGTCGAGACGTCGACGGAGGCGCGCTCGATGTCGTAGCCGTCGACGTGCAGCTCGAGGTCGGCGATGGCGGCGTACAGCGGCACGCCGCGAGCATACCCGGGGCGGGCGGCTTGATCGCCGCAGGCGGCACCTGTACGGTGGCCGCGTGGCGACCTTCCCGACCGTGCGCGTCGCCGCCGTCCAGGCCACTCCGGTGATGCTGGACGGCGACGCCTGCATCGACCTTGCGATCGACCGGATGCGCACCGCCGCCGCCGAGGGGGCGCAGCTGATCGTGCTGCCGGAGTGCTTCGTGCCCTTCTATCCCAAGTCGTGGCTCACGGTCTCGAACTGGGGCAGCGGCCAGACCGCCCTCTACGAGCGTATGTGGATGGGTGCGGTCGATGTCCCCGGCCCGTACACCGACCGGCTGGCGGCGGCCTGTGCGGACCTCTCGGTGCATCTCGCGATCGGGGTCAACGAGCGCGAGAGCGACCGCCCGGGCACGCTCTACAACACGCTGCTCCTGTTCGGCCCGGGCGGGCTGCTGCACAAGCACCGCAAGCTGATGCCCACCCACCACGAGCGCCTCTTCCACGGCATCGGCGCCGGCGACGACCTGGCGGTCACCGAGACGCCGATCGGTCGCATCGGGGGCCTGGTCTGCTGGGAGAACTTCATGCCGCTCGCCCGGTACACGCTCTATCGCCACGGCCCCCAGATCTGGGTGGCGCCGACGATGGACGACCGCGACATCTGGACGGCGCTCATGCGCACGATCGCGTTCGAGTCGGGCGCCTGGGTGATCGGCGTCACCCAATATCAGCACCGCTCCCAGTTCCCGGCCGACCTGCCGGTCGAACTGCCCGCCGACCGGCCGGACGAGTTCTCGCGCGGCGGCACCGTGATCGTCGAGGCGGGCAGCGGCGAGGTGGTCGCGGGCCCGCTCTACGGCGGTGAGGGGATGCTGATCCACGACTGCGACCTGCGCGTCGGGCTGCGCGCGAAGCAGGGGTTCGACGCCGTCGGCCACTACGGCCGCGAGGACGTGTTGCTCGATCTGCTCACAGGGCCGCGGGCGGCCCAAAATGGGGCCGCTGTCGCGGCTCTGGCCCAGGTTCCGGCTCCGGCCGAGCCCTGACCTCGCCGCTTGCGGCTGCATGGATCGCGAGCACCGCGGCGATCGTGTCCGCGTCCTGCGCGCGCTTGTCCGGCCGGTGGCGCTTGACCCGGGCGAAGCGCAGCGCCACGCCGCCGGGGTAGCGCGGGCTCTGCTGGATGCCGTCGAAGGCGATCTCGACCACGAGCTCGGGACGCACGCGCACGACGTGGCCCTCGCGGCCCGTTTCGAGTGCGAGCAGCCGTTCGGTCTGCCACCCGAGCATGGCGTCGGTCAGGCCCTTGAACGTCTTTCCCAGCATCACGAAGCCGCCCTCAGGATCGCGCGCGCCCAGGTGGAGGTTGGAGAGCACGCCGTGGCGGCGGCCGTGGCCCCACTCCGCCGCGAGCACCACCAGGTCGAGGGTGTGCACCGGCTTCACCTTCAGCCATCCGGATCCGCGCCGGCCGGCCTCGTACGGCCCGGCGAGCGCCTTCACCATCACGCCCTCGTGCCCGCGGGCGACCGCGTCTGTCGCGAACGCTTCGGCTGCGGCCGGGTCGGGCTGCGCCAGCCGGGGCACGACCAGCGCCGCCGCTGCCTCGGCGAGAGTGGCGAACCGCTCCGACCCCGGCCGGTCGAGCAGGTCGGCGCCGTCCAGATGCAGCAGGTCGAAGACGACCGCGGTCAGGGGCACCTGCTCGCGCAGCGCGGCGACGTCGCGGCGCCCGGCGATGCGCGCGCCCGTCACCTGGAAGGGCAGCGGCCGGCCGTCGGGGGCGAGGGCGATCGCCTCGCCGTCGAGCACCACCGTGGTGAGCGGCAGTCGCAGCACCGCCTCGACGACCTCGGGCACGCGCGCGGTGATGTCATCCAGCGTGCGCGTGAACACGGCCACGTCGGCGCCGCTTCGGTGCACCTGGATGCGGGCGCCGTCGAGCTTCCACTCGATCGCCGCCGCTCCCAGCCGCTCGAACGCGGCGGCCACGCTCCCGGCCGTCTGGGCCAGCATCGGCAGGATCGGCCGGCCGACGTCGAGCCGGTACGCCCCCAGGCCGGCCGCGCCGTCGCGCAGGGCGGTTGCGGCCACCTCGCCGAGGTCGCCGCGCAGCATGAGCGCACGGCGCAGCTCGGAAAGGGGCACCGCTCCCGCTCTGGCAGCGGCCGCGATCATCACCCCCTCCTGCGCGCCCTGGCGCAGCTCGCCGGCGACGAGGCCGCGCAGGAGCCGTTGCTCGGGCTCGGTCGCCCGTGCGAACAGAGCCTGGAGGAGTGCGCGCCGCGCGCCGCTCGAGCCGGCGCCGGTCAGCGCGGCCATCCGCGCGAAGGCCGCGTCGACCTCGAGCACCTCGAGGGTCGCGGCCGCGCTCGGCGGCGGCAGGTCGCGCAGCGACGCCCATCCGGCGCCGGTCTGGCGCTGCAGCAGGCGGCCGGAGAGGAACGCGACCGCTGCCGGCACCTCTGCCGGCGCGAGCACCGCCAGGCAGTCGGCGAGCCGTGCCACCTTCGCGCCGCGCCCGGAGAGCGAGCGGACGTCCTCCGACGCCGCCGCGATGTCGGCGAATGCCGTCACGGCGACCCCCAGCGGACGGCCATGACCTCGGTGCAGGCCTCGGCGAACGCTGCGGCGCTGCGCGTCGGCTCGAGCCCGGCCCGGCGCGCCAGCCCCACCCGCGGCGGCGGCGCCCCTCCGTGCAGCGGAAGAGCCGCGAGCGGCGTGCCGTCGACCGCTCGCGTCGGCGCCGGGCGCGCGTTTGCGAGCGTGTAGCCGTACCCCCAGGCGACCAGGCTGCGCACGAGCTCGGGATCGGCCACCCTGCGCGCGATCGCAGGCTCAACGCCGGCCGTGCGGAAGAGCTCGAGGAAGTAGTCGCGCGACAGCGGCAGGTCGAGCAGCACGAACGGCTCCGGGGCGAGCTCGGCCAGGCCGGCCGAGTGGGCGCCGGCGAGCGGGTGCCCGGCGGCCACGAGGGCATAGGGAGGCGCGGCGGCGAGCGGCTCGAACTCGACGGCGGCGTTCAGGCCCAGGTCGTAGGTGATCGCAAGCGCGATCGTGCCGTCGCGCAGGCGGGCGAGCAGCTCGGCCTGGTGGGCGGGCGCGAGCGTTACCCCGGCGCGCGGCCACCGGCCCTCGAACGCCCGGCAGATCGCCGGGGCCACCGCCGGCGCGAGCGTGACCAGGCAGCCGACCGGGAGCTCACCCGAGACGTCGCCGCGTAGCGCCGCCGAGCGCTCGTCCAGCCGCCCCGCGGCGGCGAGCACGTCGGCGGCCTGGGCCAGGAGCTCGCGGCCGGCCGGCGACGGCGTGGCCGCTCGTCGCCGCCCGCGCACGAGCAGCTGCACCCCGAGGGTGCGCTCGAGGTCGGCGATCGCCGCCGACACGGTCGCCTGGGCGAGGTGCAGCCGGGCGGCCGCGGCGCCGATGCCGCCGCCCTCGCAGGCGGCGACGAAGCACGAGAGCTGGCGCAGTGTGAACCGGGCGGCCGGATCGGGCATCGTCCCAACCGATGATACCGAGGATGAAAGACCGATTTGACCGATGTAATCGAGTCGGCGACGCTGCACGGCATGATCAGAACAGGCGCTGAATACCGTGAGTCGATCCGCGACGGCCGCCAGGTGTGGATCGACGGCGAGCGGGTGGCCGACGTCACCACCCATCCCGCGTTCCGGCCGATCGTCGACGTCCGCGCGCGCATCTACGACCTCGCCCACGAGGCCGCGACCCAGGAGCGGATGTCCTACACCGACGCCGAGACCGGCGAGCGCTGCCCGGTCGGCTCGAAGCCTCCGCAGACGAAGGCCGACTGGCGCGCGAAGCGGCTGGCGGTGGACACCGTCCTCGACGACGTCGGCGGCATCGTCACGCGGGTCGGCGACGAGACGGTCGGCGAGATGTGGTCGCTCTTCGACGGCCAGGACGTCCTGAACGAGATCGACCCCGCCTACTCGGAGCACATCCGCCACCACGTCCGCCACGCCGCGGTGGCCGACCCGTTCCACGTCTCGGCCAACACCGATCCGAAGGGCGACCGCTCCCTCCGCCCGCAGGACCAGGATCCCGACGTGCTCCTGCGCGTGGTCGGCGAGACCGACTCCGGCATCGTCGTTCGCGGGGCCAAGTTCGAGACGGCGGCCGCCTACGCCAACCAGGCGTTCGTGAAGCCGACGATCGGCGACTGGGGCAGCGCCGAGCTCAGCGAGTACGCGGTCGGCTTCGTCGCCGACATGGCCGCGCCAGGGATCACGCACATCTGCCGCTCGTCGTTCGGCGGCCGCCGCCCGGCCGCTGACTACCCGCTCTCGAACCGGTTCGACGAGATCGACACGATGATCGTCTTCGACGACGTCGAGATCCCGTGGGGCGACGTGTTCTTCCACCAGCACACCCGCGCCGCCGCGTTCATCCGCGCCACCCTGCATCGCTACAGCATGTTCCCCTTCGTCCAGCGGCACCTGCGCTTCGCCGACCTCCTGATCGGCACGGCCTACTCGAGCGCCGCCCAGACCGGGATCAAGATGCATCAGGGGGTGCGCGAGAAGCTGGCCGAGCTGGCCTGCTACCGCGAGAGCATCAACGCGCATCTGACCGCCGCGATCGAGCTTGCCGAGCCGAGCCCCGGCGGCCTCCTGATGCCCAACCAGGCGCTGCTCGCGACCGGCCGCGTGGTCGCCTGCACGCAGCTTCCGGCGATGATGCACCTTGCCCGCGACCTGTGCGGCGGGCAGCTGTGCGTGACCCCGGACGCGGCCTCGTTCGACTCGCCCGAGATCGGCCCATTGCTGCAGAAGTACTATCGCGTCGGCCGGTTCGGCGGCGACGACCGCAGGCGGCTGTTCGCGTTCGCCCGCGATCTGCTCAACTCCGACTACGCCGGCCACCGGCTCACGTTCCAGCTCTTCGCCCAGTCCCCCGCATTCGCGCACCTCCTGCACGTGTACAACACCTACGACTTCTCCGGCCCCGCCGACCTCGTCCGCCGCTACGCCGGCCTGTCCGAGCCCCTGGAGGAGGGGGCATGACCGGCCGCGAGCCGATCACGGTGGGCGGGCACGTGCGCGTGCGCCCGTTCAACACGCGCGACACCTATCCCGAGCAGCGGATCGGGAACGACCTCAGCCAGGCCGTGATCGCGGGCGACACGATCTACCTGCGCGGGCAGGTGGCGCAGGACCTGGACACGCGCGAGAACGTCGCCGTCGGCGACCCCGTGGGGCAGGCTGAGCGGGTGATGCGAAACGTCGAGCTGCTGCTTCACGAGTGCGGCGCCGGGGCCGAGCACATCGTCTCCTGCCACGTCTACCTGACCGACATCCGCCACCGCGAGCCGGTCTACCGGGTGCTCGGCGAGCATTTGGCCGGCGTGCATCCCGTGTTCACAGGCCTCGTGGTGCAGGCGCTCGCGCGGCCCGAGTGGCTGGTCGAGGTGACGGTGATCGCGGTGCGGCCGTGACCCTCTCGCTCGTCGGCTGCTGCGCGCGCACCGGCATGCTGGGCGCGATCGTCATGTCGTCGAGCCCCGCCGTGGCCGCCCGCTGCGCGTGGGCGCGGGCGCGCGTGGGCGCCGCCTGCAGCCAGAACATCACCGATCCGAGCCTCGGTGCGGCCATGCTCGACCGCATCGCCGCCGGGGCGACGGCGCCAGATGCCCTGGCGGCCGTCACCGTCGCGACCGCCACCGCCGGTTACCGCCAGCTCACCGTGGTCGACGCATTCGGGCGTACCGCCGCCTTCTCGGGTGCGCACACGCTCGGCCGGCACGCGGACGTGACCGGCGCGGACTGTGCGGCAGCCGGGAACCTGCTGGCCGACGCGGCCGCCCCGGCCGCGATGGCCGACGCCTTCGCGGCCGACCCCGCCGCGCACCTGGGCGACCGGCTGATGGCGGCCCTCGCCGCCGGGCGCGACGCGGGCGGCGAGGAGGGGGCGGTGCACTCGGCCGGGATGCTGGTGGTGGACGCCGTCGCCTGGCCGGTGACCGACCTGCGCGTCGACTTCACCGAGGCCGACCCCGTCGCCGAGCTCGCCGCCCTCTGGGACATGTGGCGGCCGCTCGCCGAGGACTACGTCACCCGCGCGCTCGATCCCGAAAGCGCTCCCAGCTACGGAGTGCCCGGAGATGAGTAGTCCCCACCCGCTCGACCCGCTCACCGCGGACGAGATCACCCGGGCGGTCGCTCTGGCCGGCGCCGCGCCGGGCCTGTCCGACCGTGTGCGGGTCGTGTCGGTCGAGCTGCGCGAGCCTGTGAAGGCCGATTACCTGGCCTGGAAGGCGGGCGGCCCGGTGCTCGCCCGGGAGGCGTTCTGCGTTCTCCTCGACAACGGCCGTCGCCGTGGTGTCGAGGTGGTGGTCTCGCTCGATGCCGAGCGGATCGTCTCGGCCGTGGACCTGGCCGAGGGGGTGCAGCCGGCGATCCACGGCGAGGAGTTCGCGTCGGTTGTGGACGCCGTGCGCACGGACTCCCGCTACGTCGACGCCGTCCGCCGGCGCGGGGTCGACCCGGCCGATGTGCACGTCGAGCCGTGGTCGGTCGGCACGTTCGAGCCGGGCCCCGGCCGCGTGGCGCGGGCGATCTCGTGGGTGCGCCGCGACGACAACGGCGACAACCCCTACTCGCGGCCGCTGTACGGTCTCGTCGCGGTCGTCGACATGGACGACATGCGCGTTCTGCGCGTCGACGACGACGCGCCGGGCACGCCGCCGCCGTCGGGCGAGTGGGGCGACTACCGCGACGGCGGCGGGCGGCCGTACCGCACCGACCTGCGCCCGATCGAGATCACGCAGCCGCAGGGGCCGAGCTTCGCCCTGGATGGCCATCTCCTGGCCTGGCAGCGGTGGGACCTGCGCATCGGCTTCCACCCCCGGGAGGGTCTCGTCCTGCACGACATCGGCTACGCCGACGGCGGCGAGCGCCGGCCGATCTGCCACCGCGCCTCGATCGCGGAGCTCGTCATCCCCTACGGCGACCCCAACCCGACGACGCACTTCAAGAACGTGTTCGACACCGGCGAGTACGGACTCGGGCCGCTCACGAACTCGCTGCGGCTGGGCTGCGACTGCGTCGGCGAGATCGCCTACCTGGACGGCGTCACCAACCACTGGAGCGGCGAGGCTTTCACGATCGAAAATGCGATCTGCATCCACGAGGAGGACGCGAACCTGCTCTGGAAGCACACGGACGACCACTCCGGCCGCGTCGATCGCGCCCGCTCGCGCCGGCTCGTGATCTCGTCGATCGTGACCGTCGGCAACTACGAGTACGGGTTCTTCTGGTACCTGTACCAGGATGCCTCGATCGAGTTCGAGGTCAAGCTGACGGGGATCCTGCACACGGCCGGAAGCGGCCCCGGAGAGCGCTCGCCCCACTCGCTGCCCCTCGGCGACGGCATCGTCACGAGCCACCACCAGCACTTCTTCTGCGCCCGGCTCGACCTCGACGTCGACGGCACCGAGAACGTGGCCGGCGACATCGAGGCGGCCTGCGATCCGTGGGGTCCCGGCAACCCGGACGGGAGCGCCTTCCGCCCGCGACGGCTGACGTATGAGCGCGAGTCCCAGGCCCGCCGGCTCGTGTCGCCGGACACCGCCCGCCGGTTCCGGGTCGAGAACCGGTCGCGGCGAAACCGGATCGGCGATCCGGTCGCCTACGAGCTCGTGCCCGGCGAGAACGTGCGCCCGATGCAACAGCCCGACTCGCAGGTGCGCGAGCGCGCGCGGTTCCTCGACCACCACGTGTGGGTGACGCCGTACCGGCCCGACGAGCGCTACCCGGCCGGCGAGTACCCCAACCAGTCGGCCGGCGGCGACGGCCTACCGCGCTGGACTGCAGGCGACCGCAACCTGATCGACGCAGACGTGGTGCTCTGGTACGTGTTCGGCGCCCACCACTTCCCGCGGCTCGAGGACTGGCCGGTGATGCCGGTGGTGCGGTGCGGTTTCCAGCTGCGGCCGGTGGGCTTCTTCGACCGCAACCCCGCGCTCGACGTGCCGCCGCCCGCCGCGGGCCACGCCTGCCATACCTCGGCAGCGGCAACCTAGCCAGCGGCGACCCAGCCCGCGGCCGGCCGCACAAGCCTGCCGTCGGCGATGAGCTGCTCGACGAGCGCGGCGTCGGGCTGCGGCCGCCACGAGAACCAGCGCGCGAGCTCCGCCTGTGGGGCGAGCACGGCCGCGCGCACGCAGACAACGACAAGGTCGGCGAGCGATCCAGCCGCCGGCTCGGGGAACGCCTGGTCCCAGCGGGCGAGCACGCTCGAGTGGACGTGTCCGCCGCTGTCTGCGGCGAGCGTAACGCCGTGGCTCACGAGGGCGCCCGTCCGCTCGAGCGGGCGGCGGGCGCGCCGCAGCCGGGCCGCGTCCCACTCGAGCTCGACCTTGAGGTCGTCAAGGGGCGAGGGGCCGGCGCTGGCGAGGTGGCGCAGGAGCTGCGCCGGGTCGGAGGCGCCCGCCTCGGCGGCGGCCAGCTCGGCCCGGCAGATCGGGTCGGCCAGGGCGGCCGTCGCCGGCGTGACGAGCACGCGCTTGCCGCCGTGCACCGAGAGCTCGAACACGCCGTCTCGCTGCGAGAGCTCCCAGAACCACGGGTAGGCGGTCGCCGGCCAGTCGGCGAACCCGCCGCGGCCGGCGCGATACGGCGGCTCGTGGCAGGCGCCGAACAGGCTCGGCAGCGCCGAGTCGGCGGTACGGGTGAGGATCCCGCGATCGTGCAGGAACGCGGCGGCGTCGTCGAAGGAGCGCAGAGCGCGCTGCGGCTCGAGCCGGCATTCGAATGCCCTTCGGGCCTGGAGCTCGGTCAGCGAGGGCACGGCCCTGTTATGTCACATGGACGCCTCACGCTCGGGGCTACGATGGCCTGGTGTTCCTGCACGGCGCCCACGGCCCGATCGGGATCGCGCTGGTCGTCGGCGTGATGGGCCTGCGCATCCTGATGCGGAGCGGCCGCGGCCCGTTCGGGGGCATGCGCGGCGGCGGCCGGCGGGGGCCGTTCTTCTGACCGTGGCGGCGCAGGATCCCGCAGCGGTCGTCACGGCGTACTTCGATGCGTGGCGGGCGAAGGACTTCGACCGCTTCCAGTCGGTGCTGGCGGACGATGTCAGCTTCGTCGGGCCGCTCGGCAGCGCCGCTGGCGCCGGGGAGTGCCGCGAGGGCATCGAGCACCTGGCCGAGATCACCACGGACATCGTCATCGTCAAGCGGTTCGTCGACGGCGGGGATGTCCTCACGTGGTTTGACCTGCACACGACCGTCGCGGATCCCACGCCGGTCGCAAACTGGAGCCACGTCGAGGACGGCAAGATCACCCGCATCCGGGTGACGTTCGACGCCCGCCCGCTCACGTAGGCGGCGCACCGCTGAGTTTCCGGCCGCGGCTCGGTCAAAGTCCTGATGGTGGCCGCGAGCGGAAGCGTCTAGGATGACCCTTGTGGAGGGTTCGTCTGTGACGCTCACGCCGGCGTTCGGTGAGCTGGAGCAGCATCGCCGTGAGTTGACGGCGTATTGCTACCGGATGCTGGGCTCGCCCTTCGAGGCCGAGGATGCCGTGCAGGACACGCTTCTGCGCGCCTGGCGCAGCATCGACCGCTTCGAGGGCCGCTCCGCCCTGCGCTCGTGGCTCTACCGCATCGCCACGAATGTCTGTGTGGACATGCTGAACGGGCGCGAGCGGCGCGCACGGCCGATGGATCTCGGCCCGTCCCGGGAGCCCGTCGTCGCGAACCTGAACACCCTGCCCGAGGTCACGTGGATCGAGCCGATGCCCGAGAGCTCCATCGTCGGCGACGGCGATCCGGCCGACGTCGCGGTGTCGCGCGAGACGATCCGGCTCGCGTTCGTGGCCGCGCTGCAGCATCTGCCGCCGCGCCAGCGCGCCGCGCTGATCCTGTGCGAGGTGCTGCGCTGGAAGGCGAGCGAGGTCGCCGAGCTGCTCGACACGAGCGTCGCATCGGTGAACAGCGCGCTGCAGCGGGCGCGGGCGACGCTCGATGCCTGCGAGGCCGGTCCCGGCGACTCCGCCCCCGCGCTGAGCAAGGCCGACCGCGACCTGCTCGCGCGCTACGTCGAGGCGTTCCAGCGCTACGACATGGAGGCGCTCACCGCGCTCATCCACGAGGACGCGACCCAGTCGATGCCGCCGTTCGACATGTGGCTGCGCGGGCGCGAGGACATTCTCGCCTGGTGGGTCGGCCCGGGTATCGGCTGCAGCGGCTCGCGCGTGATCCCGACCATGTCGGCAAACGGCTCGCCCGCCTACGGCCAGTACAAGCCGAGCGAGACCGGCTCCGGCTACGACCCGTGGGCGCTGCAGGTGCTCGAGATCGAGGACGGCCGGATCGTCGAGTTCACGTTCTTCCTCAGCACCGGGACGCTCTTCCCGCTGTTCGGGCTGCCTCCGCGGCTCGAGTCGTAGCGGCGTCGGGCAGCGCCTCGGCGAGGCCGACGAGGTCGATCAGAAGACGCAGGTCGCGCGAGGCCCCGGCCAGGCCGATCTCGAGGCCCAGCCGGCGGGCGGCCAGCTGCAGCCGCGCGAGCGCATCGACGGTCCCGGCGTCGGGCTCGACGCCGCGAACGTCGCAGACGAGGACGCGCGCGCCCGCGCAGCGGTTTACTCTCACGATCTGAAGGACCGTCGCGGCGGCGGGAACTCATCTCACGCGGCGCCGGCGCCCGGCGTTTCTGCCATATGCGCCTCTACGACTATCCCGGCTCATGCAACTGCTACAAGGTGAGGCTGCTGCTCGCCCAGCTTGGCCTCCAGTACGAGCGCGTGCCTGTCGACATCTTCGCCGGCGAGACGCTCACCGCCGCCTTCGCCGCCAAGAACCCGGCCCGCACGACCCCTGTGCTCGAGACCGACGACGGCCGCTGCCTGCCCGAGTCGGCCGCGATCCTCACCTACCTGGCCGCCGGCACGCCGCTTTACCCCGGCGACGCGTTCGAGCGGGCCGAGGTGATCCGCTGGCTCGTCTACGAGCAGACCGACGTCATCCCCGCGATCGCCGGGCTGCGCTTCCGGCTGCTCACGGGGCGCCTCGCGCCGAGCGACCCCGACGCCGTCCATCGCCGGCGCCTGGCGGAGGACGTCCTGCGGCTCCTGGACGATCACCTTCACGATCGCGCGTTCCTCGTCGCCGACCGCTACACGATCGCCGACATCGCCGTCTACGGCTACACCCACCGGGCGGACGAGGCGGGCCTCGACGTCGCGCCGTACGCAGGCGTCGCGGCCTGGCTCGCGCGCGTCGAGGCCCAGCCGGGCTACATGGAGGATGTCGCGCCGTACGGAGCGAACGCGGCCGCCGGCGCCGGCCTGTCGATCTACGGCTGACGGCGGCGACGGCTACCCTCAACCTCGAGCCCATTCTCCTCCGGAGGAGTTCCGACCGCCATGACCGCTGTCTCGATCGCCCGCACCGAGCTCGACGCCGTCCGCGACAAGATCGGAGACGCCGCCTTTCAGGCGATCAGCGCCGGCCTGGACATGGCGGAGGATCTGCGCAGCACGCCCGCGCGCGAGGCGAGCGCCGCCGTCAGGGCGCGGGTCGGGGCCGAGTTCCGCCGCCAGCCGCACCTCGCGCTCGTGCCGGACGAGACGGCACCCGGTCAGCCGTCGGCGCGCACCAGTGCCGCCCCGGCGACGAGCGACTCCAGCTTGCCGTAGGCGGAGTCGCGCGGCAGGTACTTCATCCCGCAGTCGGGCGCGGCGACGAGCTCGTCAGGGCGCTTGTACGGCAGTGCCCGCCGGATGCGCGCGGCGATGGTCTCGGGCGACTCGACTCCGATATCGTCGAGATCGATCACGCCGAGGATGATGCGCTTGCCGGGCAGCGTCTCGAGGATGGCCGTGTCGATGCCGGACTGCCCCGTCTCGATCGAGATCTGGTCGCACGAGCAGGCGGCGAGCTCGGGCAGGAACGAGTACGCCGACGGCCGGTCGTGGATGATCGCGGCGTAGCCGAAGCAGATGTGCACGGCGGTCATGCCGACGACCCCCTGCAGCGCGCGCTCGAGTGCCGCCACTCCGAACTCCCGTGCCTTCTCGGGCCGCGCCTGCATGTACGGCTCGTCGATCTGGACGATGTCGGCGCCTGCCGCGAAGAGGTCGACGATCTCGTCGTTCACGGCGGCGGCGTAGGCCAGCGCGAGGTCCGCCTCGCTCTCGAAGAAGTCGTTCTGCGCCTGCTGCGACATCGTGAACGGGCCGGGCACGGTCATCTTGATCGGACGGCTCGTATTCGACCGCAGGAAGCGGACGTCGCGCACCTGAACCGGGTGCTTGCGCTCGATCGGGCCGACGACGCGCGGCACGGGGTTGGGGTGGCCGCTGCGGTCGAGCGCCGTGCCCGGGTTGTCGATGTCGACGCCCGCAAGAGCCGTCGCGAAGCGATTCGAGTAGCTCTCGCGGCGGGCCTCGCCGTCGGTGATGATGTCGAGCCCGGCCCGCTCCTGGTCGCGGATGGCGATCAGCGTCGCGTCGTCCTGGGCCTGCTCCAGGTACTGCGGGTCGACCCGCCACAGCTCGGTCGCGCGCACGCGCGGCGGGAAGCGATGGCGCAGGCGCTCGCGGTCGATCAGCCAGTCGGGCTGGGCGTAGGAGCCGACCAGGCTGGTCGGGAGGGCGTCCGGAATGCCCAAAGGAGCGGCCACCGGCGAAACGCTACACGACCGTCGTGCACCCGCCCCGTTCCAGGCTACATTCAGACCCACGCCCGCCGATCACATCGGCGAGTCAGCCCCCCGACAGAGAGACGGTTCCCGCGATGTCCCAGATCGAGCTCACACCCGCCGAGATGACCCGCCTCACGGAGGAGCTGCAGGAGCTCGAGGGCCCGCGCCGCGAGGACGCAGTCGCCGCGATCGCGACCGCGCGCGGCTTCGGCGATCTCAGCGAGAACTTCGAGTACCACGCCGCCAAGAACGAGCAGGGCCTGCTCGAGCGGCAGATCGTGATCCTGCGCGCGAAGATCGCAGCGGCGCGCGTCGTCGAGGCGCCGTCCGAGCCGGGTCGCGTCCACACCGGCAGCCGGGTCACGCTCGCCGACGACTCCGGAGATCAGTTCGAGGTCACGATGAGCGCCGCCGGCGGAGCCGGCGCCTGCTCCCCCGACTCGCCGCTCGGCCGCGCCGTCCACGGCGCCGCCGTCGGCCAGCGTGTGCAGGTCGAGGCGCCGCGGGGCAACTGGACCGCGCACGTCGTCGCCATCGCGTAGCGCCGCCGAAAGCTCAAGTTTGGCGGGCCGCGGCCGATTGCTCGGTGCGTGTCCTCGCTGGTGAAAGCGGCGGGCGCCGAGGCCCCTGAGCGGAAGGGCCCACGCGCCCCGGCGATGGTCCGGGCAGCCTACTGGGTGCTCGGCTGCGCGCTGGCAGGATTCCTCGTCACGCTGATCGTTCGCCCGGCCGGGGCGTACTCGACCTGGCTCGACGGCTGGGGCGTCGACGGCTTCGAGGTCATCGTCTGCGCGCTCGCGTTCGGCCGTGCCCTCGGCGGCCGGGCCGGCCGGGCGGTGCCGCTCGCGCTCGGCTTCGCGATGCTGATGTGGACCGCGGGCGACATCGCGCTGACGATCGAGTCGCTGCACGGAGCGACGCCGCCGACGCCCTCGGTGGCCGACATCTTCTACGTCGCCTTCTACCCGGCCGCCTACCTGGCGCTCGTGCTTCTGCTGCGGCGGGAGTCGAGCCGGCTCGTGCCCGCCACGTGGCTCGACGGCATGGTTGCGGGGCTCGGTGCCGCGGCCCTGTGCTCGGCGTTCGTGTTCCAGAGCATCGTGCACCTGGCCGGTGACGGCCCGGCGGCCGTCGCGACCGAGCTCGCCTATCCGGTCGGCGACGTCCTGCTGCTCGCGATGGCGGTCGGCGGCAGCGTGCTGATCGCGGGGTCGCGCTGGGGCGCATGGCGCCTGGTCGCGCTCGGGTGCGCGATCAACGCATTCGGCGACGCGTACGTCATCGTCCAGCCCGATACGCACCTGGGCGGGATCATCGACGGGATCGCGTGGCCGAGCGCCCTCGTGCTCATGTCGGTGGCGGTGTGGGTACGCCGCGATCGCCGCGACGTGCTGGCCCACCAGGCCGCCCCGGGATTCCTGCTGCCGGGGCTCGGGGCGGCGTCGGGGCTCGCCATCCTCCTGCGCGGAAGCATGCATCACGTCGACCCGGTCGCCGCCGGCCTCGCGACCGCGACGCTCGTGGTCGTCGGCATCCGCCTGGGGCTCTCGCTCGGCAGCCTCCGCGCCCTCACCGAGGAGCGCCATCACCAGGCCGTAACCGACCAGCTCACCGGCCTCGGCAACCGGCGCCGGCTTGCGGCAGCGCTCGAGGGCTTCTTCGCGGACGCTTCCGACCCCGGCACCGACACCCGCCGCCTGGCGTTCCTGTTCGTCGACCTCGATCACTTCAAGGAGGTGAACGACTCGTTCGGCCACCCGGCCGGCGACCAGCTGCTCAGGCAGATCGGGCCGCGGTTCCAGAGCTGCCTCGAGCCGACGGATCTGCTCGTGCGGATCGGCGGCGACGAGCTCGCGGTCGTCCTGCTCGACTCGGACACCGCTCGTGCGGCGCTCGTTGCGAACCGGCTGGCGGCGACGCTCGAGACGCCGTTTCGCCTCGACATGGTGAGCGTGCGGATCGGTGCGAGCATCGGCGTTGCCCTGGCTCCCGACCACGCCGCGACCGCCGACGACCTCATGCGCTGCGCCGACAAGGCCATGTACCGGTCGAAGCAGACGGGGTCGGCATTCGAGATCTACGACCTGGCGCTCGACACCGAGCGTGACCGCCTGCGCCTGGTGGAAGACCTGCGCGATGCCATCGCCCGCAGCGAGCTCGAGCTGCACTACCAGCCCCAGATCGATCTTCGCAACGGCACCATCACCGCCGTCGAGGCGCTCCTGCGCTGGCCGCACCCGCGGCTCGGCTCCATCCCGCCGCTCGAGTTCCTCCCCCTGGCCGAGGAGGCGAACCTGATGCGCCCCCTGACGGCGCTCGTGCTCGAGCAGGCGCTCGCCCAGTGCGCCCGCTGGCGGGCCGAGGGCCGCGACCTGTCGGTGTCGATCAACGTCTCGGCGACCAATATCCTCGACGCCGGGTTCACGGATCTGATCCGCGAGCATCTGAGCCGACACCGGCTCCCGGGCGACGCCCTGGTCGTTGAGATCACCGAGACGACCGTCATCTCCGACTTCGAGCGCTGCAAGCGGGTCACGGCCGAGCTCGCCGAGCTCGGCTGCGTCGTTTCGATCGACGACTTCGGGGCCGGCTTCACGTCGCTGCCGTTCCTCAGCCGCCTGGCCGTCGGCGAGCTCAAGCTCGACCGCGCGTTCCTGTCGGGCCTCGTGGGCGACGACGGCAGCCGCGACCTGGCGCTGGTGCGCGCCACCATCGAGCTCGCGCACAACCTCGGCCTGAAGGTGGTCGCCGAGGGGGTCGAGGAGCGAACGACGCTCGAGCTGCTCGGGACCGTGGGCTGCGACCTGGCCCAGGGCTACCACATCGGCCGGCCCACGCCCGCGACGGCGATCAGCTTCCGCTCCGACCTCGCGGCCTGACCGGCGCGCCCCCGCCGTAGCGGTCGAGCGCGGCGCGTCCGATTGCGAGCCAGCGGGCGACGTCGGCATCCGCGCGGTGGCGGATCGACCAGTCGACCTGCCGCAGCGCCATGTGGGCGACATAGGCGCGCAGCAGCTGCGGCGGGCATGAGCGCTCGGCGGCGGCCCACGGCAGCTCCCTGGCCGGCGCCGGCGCGGCCGAGACGCTGAGGCCGAACGCGAGCGTGACCAGGTCGAACGCGGGATCGCCGGATCCGGCTCCCTCCCAGTCGACGACCGCCGCGACGTCGTCGCCGCGCCAGAGCGCGTTTCGGTGATGGAAGTCGCGGTGCACGAAACCCGCCGCTGGGACCGGGGCGTCGGCGCTGCGCGCACCGATGGTGCGGACGCAATCGAGCAGCCGGCGCGTCTCGTCGCTGTACGCCGCGAGGGGCGCGTGCAGGCAGTAGCCGTCGCACCCTTCGAGGAGGGAACGCACGAGCCAGTCCCGGAACTCCCCGCTCGCCGGCACCCGGGCGTCGGCGTGGCGCCCGGTGAGCTCGATGAGCCGTTCGACCATCGCCGTGGTCAGGTCGTCGCGCTGGCCGCCCTCCGCCCAGGTCTGCACAGCCACGATGTGGCCCTCGAACCAGCCGGACACGACGTATGCAGGTGCCGGATAGCCGCTGCGGCGCAGCTGCGCGACGAGCCCGAGCCGCGCCTGCAGGTCGGCGCCGTCAGCAGGGCTCCCGGGCCATGCCTTGAGGACGAGCCGCCGCCCGCCGGGATCGCGCACCTCGACGGCGCCGGCCTCTCCGCCGGTCAGGCCGGCGACGATCTCGAGGTGCAGTCCGGTGGCGCGCTCGAGCGGGGCGAGGGCGGGACGGGCCGCGTGCGTCGCCTCGGACGGCATCGGCGCCAGCGTACCGTGGCCGGCGTCTTCTAGGATCCCGGCGGATGGACGCCGACGAGGTCTGGGAGGGCGGTGCCGCCTATATCGGCGGTGCCTACCGGCCGGTCGAGGAGGCGATGATCTCGGTGCTCGACCTTGGTGTCACCCGGTCGGACTGCACCTACGACGTCGTCCACGTCTGGGACGGTCGCTTCTTCCGGCTCGACGCCCACCTCGACCGCTTCTCCGAGGGCCTCGCGCGGCTGCGGCTCGACCCCGGCCTCGACCGGGCGGGCCTGGAGGACGTCC
>DASXOR010000144.1:0-15177 GCA_036494095.1 Gaiellales bacterium
GACACGCTCCGATGGGCCGCATCCACAGATCGCGCTGGCCGGGTTCGCAGCGCGGACGGCGCGCGCCGGCACCTCGCGCGTGGCGATGTACATGCGCATGAGCGGCCTGCCGGGCGCCGGGACGATCGAGGTCGATGCCACCGGCGTCGTTGCCTTCCGCAGCGGGGCGGGCGCGATGCGGATGCGCATGATCTCGCCGACCACCGGTTCGGTCTTGCACATCCGCGAGATCACCCGCTGGCCAGTCGTGTACATGCGCTCGTCCCTGTTCGCATCCGAGCCTCACAGCAGAGGACCGTGGGTGAAGCTCGACCTCGCCCGGATCGAGAGCAGGCACGGCCTCAACGTGAACGCGCTCGCGAACACGGGCGGCAACGATCCCGCCGAGATGCTCTCGACGCTCGCGGGCGAGTCGGACTCGATCACGATCGCCGGCCGCCACGCGATGGTGCGCGGCGTTGAGACCACCCACTACCGGGCGGTCATCGACCTCTCGAAGGTGGCCGCGTCGGCTCCGCCGTCGCTGCGGGCGGCCGCGCGCCGGTCGGAGACGCGCCTGGAGGCCATGCTCGGCAAGCATCTGATGCCGGTCGACGTGTGGATCGGCGCGGACGGCCTCGTGCGCCGCGTCGCATATCGCACGTCGGTCTCGGCACCCGGCGCGGCCGTCACGCTGACGACGTCGGTGCGGCTCGAGATGTTCGGGTTCGGCGTTCCCGTACACGTGACCGCTCCGCCGGCATCCCAGACCACCGATCTCACCGCTGCTGTCGCGGCGGGAAGCGGCTCCGGATAGTCTCACCCGCGTGAGCGGGATCGCGCACTGGGACGCCGTCGCCGGAGCGCGACGGGCTGCCGGCCACCTCGACGCGGAGTGGCTCGACCTGGGGAGTGCGGCCGGCACCGTCACCGTCGGGCTGCAGTTGATCCGGATCGCTCCCGGCGCCTGGTCGACGCCCGCGCACATCGAGCACGCCGAGGAGGAGATCTTTTGGGTGCTGCGCGGGACGGGGCTCTCGTGGCAGGACCGGGGCGACGGGCCGGCGACGTACACGGTCGCTGCGGGCGACTGCCTGGTGCACCTGGTGCGCGAAGAGGCGCACACCCTCCAGGCCGGCCGGGACGGGCTCGACGTGCTTGCCTTCGGCGAGCGCGGCCTGGGCGGCGGAGCGCACCTGCCCCGTGCGGGCATCTCCTGGCATGGGCCGAGCTGGGTGCGCTCGGGCGGGGAGCCGACGCCGTGGCAGGGCGAGGCGGCGGCGGGGCCGCCGGAGCTCGTTCCGCCCTCGCCGCGCCCGCGCTCGATCGTGCACGTCGACGCCGTGCCCGGCCGGCGCCACGACGGGGCCACCGTCACGCGTGAGCGTCACGACCTGGGCCGCACGGCGGGGTCGGAGCGAACCGGTCTCACGTACGTCGTGGTCGCCGCCGGCAAGCTGGGGGCGCCGCCGCACTGCCACTCGGCCGAGGAAGAGCTCTTCGTCGTCCTCGACGGCGACGGCGTGCTGCTCCTGGGCGACGACGAGCACCCGGTGCGCCCGGGCGCGATCGCCTCCCGGCCGGCGGGATCGGCTGTGGCGCATGCGTTCCGGGCCGGGCCGGGGGGCCTCGTCTACCTGGCCTACGGCACCCGCGAGCCGAACGACATCATCCACTACCCCCGGTCGGGCAAGCTGTTCTTCCACGGGCTCGGGGTGGTCGGGCGGATCGAGCCGGCCGACTTCTGGGACGGCGAGGATTGATCACGTCGATCACCCGCCCCGCCGCCGGCGAGCCGGACGGGATGCTGGTGCTGATCCACGGCCGTGGCGCCGACGAGCACGACCTGTATCCGCTCGCCGAGGCGCTCGATCCCGGCGGGCGGCTGCTGGCGGCGCTGCCGCGCGGTCCGCTCCACCTGCCCCCGGGGGGTGCGCACTGGTACGTCGTCTACGAGATCGGCCGTCCCGACCCCGAGACGTTCCTGCCCACGTTCGCAGCGCTGGCCGAGTGGATGGATGCGACCGCCGCGGCCCACGGGATCGCGCCCGACCGTGTCGTGATCGCCGGGTTCTCGCAGGGGGCAGTGATGTCCTACGCGCTCGGCCTCGGCGCCGGCAGGCCCCGGCCGGCGGGGATCATCGCGCTCTCCGGCTTCATCCCCACGGTGGCGGGCTTCGAGCTGGATCTGGCCGGGCGGGCCGGCCTGCCGGTCGCGATTGGGCACGGCGCGCTCGATCCGGTGATCGGCGTCGAGTTCGGGCGCAGCGCCCGTGCTCTGCTCGAGGCAGCCGGGTTCGCCGTCCGCTATCAGGAGTCGCCGATGCCGCACAGCATCGACCCGGCCTTTCTGCATGAGCTACGCGGCTGGGTCGCCGGGGTCGTTCCGGGGCGCTGATATCATTGTCGACTCAACTACCACCGCAGGGGGTGCGGATGGGGGAGGATCCGGCGGCAGGTGTGGCGCTTCTGACGAAGGACGAGCTGGCCTCGTGGCGCGGTTTCCTGCGGGTGCACGCGGCCCTCGCGCGCGACCTCGATGCCGAGCTGATCGCGGGCCACGGCCTGCCGCTCTCGTCGTACGAGGTGCTGCTGACGGTTGCAGACGCGCCCGAGGAGCGCATGCGGATGTCCGAGATCGCCGACTCGGTGCTGCTCTCCCGGAGCGGGGTGACGCGGCTCGTCGACCGGCTCGAGCGCGACGGTCTGGTCGAGCGGATCCCGTGCGAGGACGACGCCCGCGGCCAGTACGCCGTCCTGACCGCCCGCGGCCGCGAGGTCTTCGACGCCGCCCGGGCGACGCATCTGGCCGGCGTACGGCGGCGGTTCCTGGGCCAGTTCGGCGCGGAGGAGCTGCGCCGGATGGCGGCCTTCTGGGAGCGACTCGTCCCGGGCGCCACGGGGTAGCCGCGGTGCCGCCGTGAGCAGCCGACAAGCGGGGCCAGGCCCCAAATCTCGGAGCCTCGACACCTATCGCCGCAAGCGCGACCCGGCCAAGACCCCCGAGCCCTTCTCCGGTGACGGCGACGGGGGCGGCGAGCCGATCTTCGTCGTCCAGCGCCACGACGCCCGGCGGCTGCACTTCGACTTCCGCATCGAGCGCGGCGGCGCCCTGCAGAGCTGGGCGGTGCCGAAGGGCATCCCGCTGCGCAAGGGCCAGCGCCACCTGGCCGTGCATGTCGAGGATCATCCGCTCGACTACGCGACGTTTGAGGGCGAGATCCCGGCCGGGGAGTACGGCGCCGGGACGGTCGAGATCTGGGACCGCGGGCACTACGAGCTCGTCGAGGAGAAGCGCGACGGCGGCCTGACCGTGCGCCTGCGCGGCGAGCGGCTGAACGGCCTGTGGACGCTCGTGCCCACGCGGATGGACGGAGACGAGCGCAACTGGCTCATGATCCGCAAGGACGACGGCGAGGCGGGAGCCGGAGCCGACGCCGCGGGTCTGCGGCCGATGCTCGCGGTGGCGGCGTCCGCTCTGCCCACCGCCGGCGACGACTGGGTGTACGAGGTCAAGTGGGACGGCTACCGTGTGATCGCCGCGGTCGACGGCGGCGACGCGACGCTGCGCAGCCGCAACGGCAACGATCTGACCGGGCGCTTCGGGCAGGTCGCCGGGGCGCTGCCCGCCGCGCTGCGCAGCTCCGACTGCGTGCTCGACGGCGAGGTGTGCGCGCTCGACGAGGACGGCCGCCCCCGCTTCTCGCTGCTTCAGCACGGCGGCGGAGCGCTCGCCATGTACGCCTTCGACGTGCTCCGGCTCGACGGCCGCGACGTGACCGGCCTGCCGCTGCACGAGCGCCGCGAGCTGCTCGAGGCGACGCTGATCCCCGGGGAGGTGGTCCGGCTCTCGGTCGCATTCGCCGACGGGCCGGCGCTGCTCGAGCAGTCGCGCCAGCTGGGGCTCGAGGGCGTGATCGCCAAACGCGCGTCGAGCCGCTACCTGCCCGGCAAGCGCACCGACTCGTGGATCAAGGTCAAGTCGGTGCAGCGCCAGGAGCTGATCATCGCCGGCTACACGCGCGGTCAGGGCCGTCGCCGAGGCGCATTCGGCGCGCTCGTGCTCGCCGTCGAGCGCGGGGGCGAGTTGGTGTGGGCGGGCAACTGCGGCACCGGCTTCGACGACGCCGAGCTCGACTTCCTGATGGCGAAGCTCGAGCCGCTGCGGCGAAAGGCATCGCCGCTCGCGGTCACGCCGAAGATGGCGAAGGTGCGCTCGGCCGATGTGACCTGGGTACAGCCGGAGCTCGTCTGCGAGGTCGAGTTCCTGGAGTGGACGCGCGAGGGCAGGCTGCGGGCGCCCTCGTACAAGGGCCTGCGCGACGACAAGGAGGCGAAGGACGTGCATCGCGAGCATCCCCGGACGGAGACGTCCGCCATTCCGGGCCGTGACCTGAAGCTCGGGAACCTGGACAAGGTGTTCTGGCCGGACGACGGCATCACCAAAGGCGACCTGATCGACTACTACCGGGCGGTGGCCGACGTCGCCGTGCCGCTGCTGCGCGAACGCCCGTTCACGATGAAGCGCTATCCCGACGGCATCGCGGCCAAGCCGTTCTTCCAGAAGAACGCGCCCTCGCATATGCCCGACTGGATCCCGACGGCGGAGTTTCCTGCGACGTCGCGCGAGGACCGCTCGAAGCGGATGATCAACTACCCGCTCGTGAACGAGGAGGCGGCGCTCCTGTGGATGGCGAACATGGGCTGCATCGACCTGAACGCCTGGCTGTCGCGCGCCGACAAGGCCGACCGGCCCGACTTCGCCCTCTTCGACCTCGATCCGACGCCGGACGCGGGGTTCGCCGCCGCCGCGCAGGTCGCGCTGCTCGTGCGCGACGCGCTGGCGGCCGTCGACCTGCGCGGGTATCCCAAGACGAGCGGCGCCGACGGCGTCCACGTGCTCGTCCCGCTGGCTCGCCGCTACGGCTACGACAAGACCCGGGGACTCGTGCTTGCGATCACGCGGGCGCTTCAGTCGATGCGGCCCGACCTCGTGACCACGGAGTGGTCGAAGGCGAAGCGCCACGGCGTACTGATCGACGCGAACCAGAACGGCCCGGGCCGCACGATCGCCTTCGCCTATTCCGTGCGCCCCCACCCGGGTGCGCCCGTGTCCGCGCCGGTCACGTGGGATGAGCTTGCGGCGGGCGTGGAGCCAGGAGATTTCACGATGACGGCCATGCTCGACCGCCTCTCCCGGCTGGGCGACCTGCACGCGCCTGTGCTCGAGGACCACCAGGCGCTCGGCCCGGCGCTGCGCTCGCTCTGAGCGGGCGGGACTGAAGAAAATGCCCGCGGCTGTGCGCCGCGGCGCGCGCAGGACGCCCTCCGCCGGCGGATCTCGGTGGAATTCCTGGAGCCCGGCGTCGCGTACGGAGTGCCGTCGCGTCAGACCACGGCCCTGGTGCGGGTGTCGACGGCGCGCGCGAACCTGGCGCGCATGTTCGGTGGCGATTCCGACCGCCACCCACCGCGTCCGGTCGTGGTCGTGGTGCGAGGGCCGTTCATGATCACCAGGGTGTGGCCCCGCTGCCGGGCGACGCCGTCGATCTGCCCGGTGCCGATGGGACGCTGGGCGTACCTCGCCGTCGTGCTCGAGCTCGACGCGTACCACGGCGGTGCCGTCGTCCCGCCGGAAGCGATCGCGTGGCTGCGGAAGGCGCCGATCGGCGCGCCCTTCCCGGATCTGGCCAGGCTTGGCCGCGTCATCCCCTTCGCGCCGCCGCCACCACCCGTAACCGGGGTCAGACCCCGAACGTCGGCCATTGCACCTCTGTCACAGTCCTGGGAGAGATCGATGTCGCTCGTTGCAGGGTTTCCGGGTTGCGGACACGCGGCCGGACTGCGAACATACGTTCGTGAAACCGTCCAGCGAACGTGGGTCGCCGCAGCGCGCGTGTGCCAGACTGCAGGGCATGGTGGTGACCGAGGGAGAGCGCCGGGTCGTGGCCGTGCTGATGGCCGACGTCGCCGGGTCGACGACGATCGGGGAGCGGCTCGGCCCCGAGCGATCGAAATTCCTGTTCGACGAGGTCGTGCGGCTCATGGCCGAGCAGATCGAGCGCTACGAGGGCACGGTCGCCCAGCTGCTCGGAGACGGCCTCTTGGCGGTGTTCGGAGCCCCGGTCGCGCACGAGGACGACAGCGAGCGGGCGGTGCGGGCCGCCCTCGCGATCCAGCGCGCCCTCGATGCCTACTCCCGCGAGGTGAACGAGGCCTACGGGATCGAGCTGAAGGCAAGGGTGGCCGTGAACACCGGCCCGGTGCTGATCACGCCGGACGCCGACGGCCCCGACCGGTGGAACGCGCTTGGCGACACGGTGAACGTCACTGCCCGCCTGCAGGCGCTCGCCGGCGAGGCCGACGTCACCCTCGGCCCGGGCACCGCAGCGCAGGTGCGCGACTGCTTCGAGCTCGAGGAGCTGGGGCCGACCGAGCTGCGCGGGCGCAGCCGCCCGGTCGACCGCTTCCGGGTCGTCAGCGAGCGCGATCGCCACTCACGGCCCGCCGATGGGCCGCTGCTCGGGCGCGATGCGGAGCTCGCGAGCGTCCGCGCCGCCCTCGAGCGGACGGCCGAGGGCATCGGCGTCATCGTGTCCGTGACGGGCGAGCCGGGCATCGGCAAGTCGCGGCTGGTGGCCGACGCCGTGGAGCCGTTGCGCGACCGCCTGCGCCTCCTCGTCGGCCGCAGCCTCTCCTACACCCAGGGGTTCTCGTACTGGCCGATCCGCGACCTGCTGCGCGACTGGCTGGGGGTGTCGGCGACCGCCAGCGAGGCGCGGGTGCGGTTCGACCTCAAGGCCGCCCTGCACGAGTTGTACGGCGCCGGCGGCGACGAGCTCTACCCGTTCCTGGCCAACCTGCTCGGGCTGCTCGAGAGCGACCGGCGGGCGGCGGCCGATCTGCGCGAGCTCTCGCGCGACTCGCTGCACCGGCGCAGCCTCGAGGTCGTCGCCGGGCTGCTCCAGCGGCTTGCGGCCGACCGGCCGCTGCTCGTCGTGTTCGAGGATCTGCACTGGGCCGACGAGCTCACCCTGCAAGCGGTCGAGAGCCTCTTCGAGCTGACCGAGACCGAGGCGCTGGGGATCGTCATGCTCTACCGGAGCGAGCGCGAGCTGCCGTCATGGGGCATGGGCGAGCGCGCCCGGCAGCACTACCCTCACCGTTACGTAGAGGTTGAGCTTCGCGCGCTGAGCGGCGATGCCACGCACGCGCTCGCCCAGGCGCTGGCCGACGCTCCGCTGCCGGCCGCCGTCGCCGACCTGATCGCCCAGCGGGCCGGCGGAAACCCGCTGTTCGTAAGCGAGGCGCTGCGCGATCTGGTCGAGCGCGGCGCTCTGCGGCGGTCAAACGGCGGCTGGGAGCTGGCCGTCGAGCCCGGCCGGCTCGAGGTACCCGCCCTGGTGCAGGGCGTGCTGCAGGCCCGCCTCGACCGGCTCGACCCCGTCGCCCGCGAGGTGGTGGCGGTGGCGGCGGTGATCGGGCGCCGCTTCGGCATGCCGCTGCTCGACCGCGTCCTTCATCCCGACACCCTGCCCGGCGCGCTCACGGAGCTGCAGCGGCTCGACCTCATCGTCGAGGAGCGGCGCCGGCCCTTCCCCGAATACCGCTTCCGGCACGGGCTCGTCCAGGAGGCGGCCTACGCGGGGCTGACCGAGACCGACAAAAGGACGCTGCACGGCCGGGTCGGACGCGCGCTCGAGGAGCTCGTGGGCGACGAGAAGAGCTCCTCGACGCTCGTCCTGCTCGCCCGCCACTTCAGCGCGGCCGACGACCCCGAGAAGGCGGCGGAGTACCTGATCCGGGCCGGCGATGAGGCCCGGTCGATCTATGCCGATCAGGAGGCCATCCGCCACTACCGGCAGGCGCGCGAATTCCTCGGCCGGCTCGGCGACGACCGCCGCTCGCGCGAGACCTTGTTCAAGATCGCGCTCGTCCACCACCTCGCATTCAACTTCGGCGAGGCCGAACGGGCCTACGACGAGGCGTTCGCGTGCAAGGTGCAGCCATTCGAGCAGCCTGAGGCGACCGAGCGCCTGGTGACAGCCCAGCTGCGGCCGTCCTCGCTCGCGCCGGGGCTCGAGTACATCTCCGAGACGAGCGCGCTCACCGCGCACCTCTTCCGCGGCCTGCTCGTGATCGACCGCGACCTGAACGTGATGCCCTCGCTCGCCGAGAACTTCCGCGTCTCCGGCGACGGTCTCACGTATCTGTTCCAGCTGCGCGAGAGCGCCTGTTGGAGCGACGGCGTCCCGGTCACGGCGCACGACTTCGTCTACACATGGGAGCGCGCACGCCAGCTCTCGACGGTCACGGCGTTCCTGCTCGAGGACGTCGAGCGGGCGACGGCGCTCGACGACCGCACGCTCGAGGTGGTGCTGCGCGAGCCGCGCAACTACTTCCCGTACATCCTCGCGTCGACCTACGCCTACCCGTGGCCGCGCCATCTGTGCGAGTCGCAGGGCGACGAGTGGCACACGCGGCGGCCGCTCGTTTCCAACGGTCCGTTCCTGCTCGAGCAGATGGACGACGACCGCCTGACCATGGTTGCGAACCCGCGATGGAGCGGGCGGCGTGGGAATCTGCGCGAGATCGAGGTGCGGTTCCGTTTCCACGGGATCAAGGCGCGCGGCGCGTGGAGCTCCGGTGAGATCGACGTGCTCGCGAGCCCCTATGCGCCCGAGGACGACGACGACTGCGCCGAGTACGCCCCCGGCCTTGGCACAACGATGCTCGGCTTTCATCTCGACCGGCCGCCGTTCGACGACGTGCGCATGCGGAGGGCGGTCGCGTCGGTGGTTGCCCCGGTCGGGCGGGCGTATGCCGACCTGGGGCTCGTCGGGCGTGCCGCCACCGGCGGCGGCCTGCTGCCTCCGGCGATGCCCGGCCACGACCACCACGTGGGCGACTTGGTCGACGTCGAGGGCGCCTGCGCGCTCCTGGCCGAGGCCGGCCATCCCGGCGGGGCGGGCATCCCGCCGCTGCAGATGCTGATCGCAAGCGGGCTCGAGATGCTCCACGACGGGATCCGGGCGGGGCTCGCCGAGGTCGGCCTCGACGTGGAGTTCGCGATCAGCCCGCGGGGAATGCGCTTGGACGACGCGACGTCGCAGATGTGGCTCTCGAGCTGGCTCGCCGACTACCCCGACCCCGACGGGTTCTTCCGCGGCCTGCTCACCGACCCGTACGACCCGATCACGGATCCCGGCCGAACGGCGCAAGTCGTCGACCTCCTGAACCATGCGCGCGGGTCACACGACCAGGCCGAGCGGCTCGCGCTCTACGGCGAGGTCGACCGCCTGCTCGTGGCTGAGTGGGTCGTCCTCGTCCCGGTTTCCTATGCGCGCAGTGCGCTCCTGCGCAAGCCCTGGGTGCACGGCCTATGGGCGAACGCGCTCACCCCGTTTCGCCTCGACGGCGTGATCGTGCAGCGCGACTCCTCGCAGCCGCCGGACGCCGCGGAGTGAGCGCAGCGGATAGGCCGCGCGCCTCGGCGCGCGTGCCGGCGGCGGCCGCGCGCCCGCCGGCGCTCGAGCTCGCCGCTGCCTTTTCGTCGATCTACCTGGTGTGGGGGTCGACGTTCCTCGCCATCCGCTACGCGGTTGAGACGATCCCGCCGTTCGCGATGATGGCCGTGCGCTGTCTGCTCGGTGGGGGCATTCTGCTCGCCGTCGCGCTCGTGCGCGAGCGGGCCATCGTGTGGCCGACACGGCGGGAGTGGGCCGGTGCGCTCCTGATCGGCGCGTTCCTGTTCGTCGGCTGCCACGGCGTGCTCGCCTACGCGGAGGAGCGGGTGCCGTCGGGCATCGCGGCGCTGTGTCTGGCGACGATCCCCCTGTTCGTGCCGCTGCTGGCGTGGGCGCTCCCGGGCGGCTCGCCGCCGTCGCGGCGGCGCACGGCCGCGCTCGTGGCCGGTTTTGCCGGGGTGGCGATGCTGGTCGCGTCGCAGGGCACCGGCGGCGGCCTGCACCCCGCCGACGCCCTGCTCCTGCTCGGAAGCGCGCTCTCGTGGGCCGCGGGGACGGTGGCGACGCGCGTCGTGCCCGTGCCGCGGTCACCCACGATGGGCGCCGCGATGCCCCTGCTCGCGGGCGGCTGCATCCTGACCGTGATCGCGCTCGCGTCGGGGGAGCTCTCGAGCGGCCGGCTCGACCACGTGTCGGGCCGCTCGCTCGGTGGCCTCGCGTATCTGGTCGTCCTGGGGACGGTGGTCACGTTCTCGGCCTACGTCTGGCTGCTGCGCCAGGTGGCGCCCACCCGGGTGGCGACCTACGCGTTCGTGAACCCCGCGGTGGCGGTCGTGCTGGGGTGGGCGCTTGCGGGTGAGTCGCTCACCCTTGGGGCGGTGGTCGCGAGCGCCGTCATCGTGGTGGCCGTCGCCGTCGCGGTATCCGAGCGCGAGCCGGCGCCGGTCAGCGCGCCGAGCTGAGGGCAGGCCCTCCTCGGCACCAGAATTTGACGCCGACACAGTCGCGATATATCATGATGCTACGCGATAGTCACAAACAAGGATTCTAGGAGGATTCGATGACATACGCAGAATCGATACCGATGGGCGGGCAGGGCCGGCGCGGCCGCCGCTGCCATCGGGGCATGTTGATGTTCGCCGGCAAGCGCCGGCACGGCCGCGACCCCTTCGGGCTCGGCGGCTGGGGACCGGGCCGAGGTGGGCCCGCAGCGTTCTTCGGTGGTGGCCGCCGGGCCGGCCGGGGCGACATCCGCGCTGCCATCCTGGCGCTCCTCTCCGAGCAGGGGATGCACGGCTACCAGATCATCCGCGAGCTCAGCGAGCGCACCGGCGGAGCCTGGCAGCCGAGTCCCGGATCGGTCTATCCCACGCTGCAGCAGCTCGAGGACGAGGAGCTCGTCACAGAGCAGAAGTCCGACACCGGCCGGCGCGTGTACGAGCTGACCGATGCCGGGCGCGAGCGGGCGGCGGCGCTGCCGTCGCCGGCTCCCTGGGAGCAGGTCGCGGCCGAGGCCCAGGACGAGCACGCCGACCTGCGCGGCCTGGTGTTCCAGGTGCTCGGGGCGGTGCGGCAGGTGGCCGGAGCGGGCACACCCGCCCAGATCGAGGCGGCGTCCGAGGTGCTCCGCTCGGCGCGGCGCAGCCTGTACCAGATCCTGGCCGAGGACGACGCTCCCGGCGAGGAGCCCGGCACTACGGTCTAGCCGAGAGGCACCGGGTTCGACCAGGCCGTCCCGCCGCCGTCCGCGAGCTCGATGCGGCCGGCGGCGGCGCCTGGCGGCGGCGCGAGCTCCACGGCGGTGATCAGGCCGGCCGAGTCGCGCTCGACGATCCTCGAGCGGTGCCGGTAGGCGAGCCGGCCGACGTTCGCGCGGGCGCCGTCCTCGGGCCCTGTCAGGAGCGTCACCGACCGGCACGGGCTGCAGCGCACGAGGATGCCCCCGGCGACCGCCTCGATCGCGTCGAAGCGCGGGCCCGTCGACCCGTAGCACGCACCCGTGCGCAGCGCCTCGAGGACGCCTGCTGCCGTGGGCTCCTGCGCCCGCGCCATCGTCCAGGCGTAGCCGGAGTCAAAGCCCGTGTAGTGGGTGTCGTCGCAGGCGACTGCGAAGCACGACTGCCCCGAGTCGAGCAGCATGTCCCAGTGCACGGTCGAGAGGCCGCGGCCGTTCTCGATCTCGCAGCCGGCGTTGTACACCTCGACCCCGGCGACGGCGGGCAGGCCCCTGATCTCGTCCATCGGGGCGCCGCTCCAGTACGGATGGGCGACGTACGCGACGCCGCCGTGGTCGGCCACGAACTGCATCGCGTCAGGCAGATCCGGGTAGGTGCGCTCGTCCTCGGGGTCAACCTCGGGCTCACGCTCGAGGCCGTAGACGAGCACGTCCACCCAGCCGCCGGTCGTCGTGCGGCACGTGAGCTCGATCCCGCGCACGAGCACGATGTCGTCGCGCGCCGGCGGCTCGGTGATCGTCCAGTGATCGGTGACGGCGAGCGCGTCCCACTCGGCGAGCGCGTAATGGTCGGCGAGCGCAGGCGGCCGCAGCTCGCCGTCGGAGCGGGTCGTGTGGGCATGGAGCGCGCAGCGCAGCCAGGTGCCGTCGATCGCAAACGGGTTCGTCATCGGAGTGCGCGCGAATCTACCAGCGCGTGCCCGCCGGTCGCCGGCTCAGGTGAAGATGATCTCCCCGCCTCCGGCGAGCTCGTAGAACTCCCCAACCGTCAGCACGCCGTCCACCTGGGGTACGAAGTCGTCGGGCTTCAGGCCGAACATGTCGACCGTGGCCTGGCAGGCGTAGAGCTTCGCGCCCGAGTCGGCGATCATCTCGACGAACTCGCGCACGGGTGGGATGTCGAGCTTCTCCATCTGCCGGGACATCATCCGTGTCGCGATCGCCGCCATCCCGGGCAGCGCGCCGAGCAGCGTGGGCATGTGCATCCCCGGATTGCCGACCGTGGCGACCTTGATGCGGTCGATGCGATTCTTGCGCACCGCGTCGAGGCCGAAGAACGTGAAGAACACGTTCACCTCGATGCCCTCCATGCGCGCGCCGTTGGCGAGGATGAGCGCCGGGTAGATCCCCTCCAGGGAGCCCTTCGACACGATGATCGCGACCTTCTCGATCGTCGCGGCCGGGGTCTCGGCGATCACCGGCTCGGCGAGTGTGGTTGCCATCGTGATCACGTCCTTTCCTAGGCAGTTAGATGCAGCCGCGCGGCTTGGGGATGCCGGCGATCTTGGCTGCGAGCTTGGCCGGTCCCTTCGGAAACAGCTGGTACAGCTCCTTGATGGGCACGCCCGAGGCCTTGCCCAGGGTACGGATCGAAGGCGCCGCGCCGGTACCGAGGTACGTCTTGCGCATGTAGTCGATCACCTGCCAGTGGCGGTCGCCGAGGTCGGCGATCCCGTTCTGCGCCGCGATCTCGGTGCCGATCTCGCGGCTCCACTCGGCCGGGTCCTGCAGGAAGCCCTCGCCGTCGACCTCGACCGGCGAGCCTGCCAGCGTCATGGTGCTCATGCTGTTGCTCCTCTGTGGTTCGGTTTGACGTGTTCGGTCGGCCGCGGCCGCATGCGTGCGCTCACTCCCGGCATCGGTCTCCCGGGCACGAGCAGGTGCCAGTAGATCCACTCGAACATCAGCTTGCCGATGTGGTTGGAGCGCGATTCGCGCAGCAGCGGCAGCGGCCCCAGATGCGGCTCGGGGAATCGGCCCGGCAGTGGCTCCTGGTCGTAGTTGAAGTCGATCAGGAGGGCCTTTCCGAAGCCCGTCTCGATGAAGCAATTGGTATGGCCGTCGAACGTTGCCTCGAGCGGTTCGCCGGCGAGGAACCGGCGGATGTTGGGGACGAGCGTCTCGCCCTCGAAATGGGCCACCGAGCCCGCCTTCGACGTGGGCACGTTCGTCGCGTCGCCGAGCGCGAACACGTTCGGCGCCACCGTGGACTGGAGCGTCGCCGGATTCGTCGGGACGAAGCCGAGGTCGTCGCCGAGGCCGGGCGAGCGGGCGATGAACCCGGCTCCGCCGTGCAGCGGAATGGTCACGAGCAGGTCGAACGGCACCTCGCGCTCGTCCCAGCTCACCAGCCGGCCGCCGGCGCCGTCCACCTCGCCGGTTGCGAACTCGGTCTCGATCGCGACGCCCTTCTGCTCGAGCAGGCTTGTCAGCTCGGCCGCTGCGGCCGGCTTGGTGAAGGCCGCGTCGAGCGGCGTCACGAAGCGCAGATCGACCCGGTCGCGGATGCCGCGCTTGCGCAGATACCAGTCGGCCAGGAAGCAGAACTCGAGCGGCGCCACCGGGCACTTGATCGGCAGGTCGACGAAGTTGACGACGAGCCGGCCACCGTCGAACCGTCTCAGCGCCTCGCGCAGAGCCGTCGCGCCGGCGAGGGTATAGAAGGTGAAGACCCGTTCGCACCAGCCCGGGCCCGTCATGCCCTCCGTCTCCTCGGGCTGCAGGACGGCGCCGGTGGCGACCACGAGCGCGTCGTAGGGCAGCGTCGAGCCGTCGCTCAGGTGCACGGTCGAGGTGCCGGTCTCGACCCTGTCGATGTCGGCGACGCGGAAGTCGATGCCGGGGCGCAGCTGCTCCGATCGCGGCCGCACGAGCGCCTGCGGCTCGGCGAGCCCGAAGGGGACGAACAGAAGCCCCGGCTGGTAGACGTGGTCGTCGTCGCGGTCGACGACGACGATCTCGGCCGCGTCGCCGTACTCCTTGCGGAGCCGGTTCGCGGCCAGGCTACCCCCGGTGCCACCGCCGAGGATGACGATGCGATGCGCCATTGCACCACTCATTCTGGGCCTGGCCGGTGCGGGCGGCATCGGGGTCGCCACTGCTTGGGCAGCGGGGAACTACGAGGAGACGAGGGTGCTGGAGGGCCTCACGCCGACGCGGCCCGGCGCAGCGGCACGACGTTGTCCGCCGCCGCGTCCTGCTCCGCCCGCGGCAGTGCGAGCATGGGGGCCGGGCCGGCGGCGCCGCCCGGCGTGGGCCGGCCGAGCAGGTAGCCCTGACCCGAGCTCGCCCCGAGGCTCGTGATCGTCTGCAGCTCGGCCGGCGTCTCGATGCCCTCGGCGCAGATGAGCGCCTGCGCGCTGTCGGCGAAGTGCACGAACGCGCGGACGACGGCGGCTTTGAGCGGGTCGGTGTCGACGCCGGCGACGAGCGAGCGGTCGAGCTTGATCACGTCCGGGCGCACCCGCACGAGCTGGGCGAACCCGGCGTAGCCGGCGCCGGCGTCGTCGACCGCGATCCGCGCCCCGCGGGCGCGCAGCTCGTGCAGGGCGTGCTCGAGCTCGGGGCCCTCGGTCACGAGCGCATCCTCGGTCACCTCGATCGTGATCGCCGATAGGTCGTCGGGCAGGCCGATCCGGTTGCGGGCGCTGAGCAGCACCTTCGGGCTGATGTTGAGGTTGACGGATGGAACCGCGGGCCGGCCGGGAGCCTCGAGCGCCGCGCGCACGGCGGCCGCCTCGAGCTCGATGGCGAGGTCGTGCGCATGGGCGAGCTGGAACCATTCCTGCGGGTTGCGCCAGCCGGCCTCGGGGAAGCGCGAGAGCGCCTCGTGTCCCAGCACCTCGCCCGTCTGGAGGTCGACGATCGGCTGGAACACCGGTGTGATCGCCGTCGGGTCGTCGATGATCGCAAGCAGTTCGGCCCGCTCCGCCTCTGCGTTGCCCGGCGCGTTCTCGAGCGCCCGGCTGTAGCTGCGGGTGCCCGACCGCGTCGGCT
>DASXOR010000145.1:0-10872 GCA_036494095.1 Gaiellales bacterium
GCCGTGCTCAGCGAGGCGGCCGCCGACGCCGACCTGCTCGTCGTCGGCTCGCGCGGCCTCGGAGGCTTCAAGGAGCTCCTGCTCGGCTCGGTGGGCCACCAGTGCGCCCAGCACGCGCCGTGCCCGGTCGTGATCGTGCGCGGCGGCAACCAGACGCCATAGGAGGGACGCCCCACGGCATTCGCGATGACCGCCGTGCCGGTCCCGGCGATCACGGCGTGCACCTGCACGAGGCCGGACCGGGTCAGAGGCTCACGTGGAGACGGCGTCGAGGAGACCGTTGGGGTCGTCCTTGACAACATAGCCGTCGGCGCCCTCGCTCAGGGCAGCGCGCTGATAGGCGGGCTCGTCGTGCAACGAGTACACGACGACCCTTCCGGCGGGATGCAGGTGCTTCAGCCTGGGCAGCGCATCAAGACCGCCCTCGCCCGGCATGGAGAGGTCGAGCAGCGTCACCGATGGGTGCAGCTCCGCGACGATCGCGGCGGCCTCGCCGACCGTGCCCGCCACTCCCACCACGCGGATGCCGGGCTGGGCCTGAAGCAGGCGGCAGAGCGCCGCCCGGACGGCGGGATGGTCGTCGACCACCAGGACGGTCGTGGCGTCGGCCCCGCTTGAGTCGGAGTCGTGAGACACGCCCTCAGCCTGCCGCGGCGGCGGCGGCGGGGCATCGGGGAAACCTCGCAACCCGGGCCGGAGGACTACGGCACGAGCGGCAGCTCGGCCGTGACCGTGGTGCCGTGCCCCGGTGCCGACTCCACCCGCAGGCGGCCGTTGAAGAGGTTCGCACGCTCGCGCATCCCCGTCAGCCCGAGCCGTCCGGCGGCGACGGCGCCCGGGTCGAACCCGCGTCCGTCGTCCTCGATCGACGCGACCACCGCGTCCGGCCGGGTCACGACCGTCACGTCGACCCGCCCGGCTCCGCCGTGGCGCACGGCGTTGGCCGCCGCCTCCTGCACGATCCGGTAGACGGCGGTCTCGATCTCGGCCGGCAGGCGGCGGTCGTCGCCGAGCGTCGTCGTCACCGAGATCGCCGTGGTGCCGCCATCGCCGATCGTGCTCGCCAGACGCTCGAGCGCCGCGCCCAGGCCAAGCTCGTCGAGCGCCGCCGGCCGCAGCCGCACGGCGATGCTACGCACGTCGGCGAGCGCCTCCCGGACCAGCGCATCCAGATCCGCGAGCGACGACTGGGCGGTGGCGAGCGTCTCGGCGCGGCGGGCGGCGTTCAGGCCGAGCAGCAGGGCCGCGAGCGCCTGGCCGGTCTGGTCGTGGAGGTCGCGCGAGAGCCGGGAGCGCTCGAGCTCCTGGGCCTGGAGCATCGAGCGGACGGTGTCGCGGCTGACCCGCCGCGTGAGCTCGACGGCACCCGCCGCCCGCGACCCGAACGCCTCCGCCAGCCGCATGTCCTCGTCTGAGAAGCGCGGGTCGCGGCCGAGCTTGTCGGCGGCGGTGATGACGCCGATCGCCTCGCCGCGCACGACGAGCGGCACCCACAGCCCCGCCTGGACGTCGAGCATCTGCGCCTCGCCCTCGGGGTGGATCTCGGGATCCTCGAGCGCCGAGTCGACCCGCTCGCTGCGCATCCGCCGCAGCACGTGATGGCTCTTCGACCCGTCCGGGCTGAGCGTTCCGACCATACGGCCCGCGCCTTCGCCCGAGGCGCCCTCGACACGCAGGCTGCCGTCGGGCAGCCGCAGGTCGATGAGCACCACGCGCGCGCCGAGCAGCTCGCGCAGGCGGTCGGCCACGACCTCCAGCAGGCGTTCGAGATCGAGCTCGGTAACCAGTGCCGTGCCCAGCTCGTTCAGCGAGTCGAGCTGGCGCGTCCAGCGGCGAGCGGTGTCGTACAGGCGCGCGTTCTCTATCGCCACCGCCGCCTGAGACGCGAGCAGCTCGACGACCTCCTGGTCCTGCTCCGTGAAGTCGCCCTCCTCCTTCTCGGTCAGGTACAGGTTCCCGAACGCATGTCCCCGCAGCATGATCGGCACGCCGAGAAAGCTCCCCATCGAAGGATGGCCCGGTGGGAAACCCACCGAGCGCGGGTCCTCGCTCATGTCGTGCAGCCGCAGCGATGTCGCGTCGCGAATCAGCACCCCCAGGATGCCCTGGCCGCGGGGCAGGTCGCCGATGCGGGATCGGGTCAGATCGTCGATCCCGACCGTGATGAACTGCTCCAGGTAGGTCCCGGTCGGATCGATGACCCCGAGCGCGGCGTAGCGCGCGCCGACGAGCTCCGCCGCACGTCCGGCCGCTTCACGCAGGAGCGCGTCCAGCGACCGGGCGCGGTGAATGCCGCGTGCGGCCTCGATCACCCGCCGCAGCCGCGCCTCGCCCACGCCGTCGGGGGCGGTCGTGCCGCGGGGGTTGGCGCCAGTGGTGTGCTCGGGGGGTCCCGTCATCGAGGCGGAGCGCTGGGAACGGGCCCTGGCCGTTCCGGGACGCGCGCCGCAGTCTAACCGGGGACGACGCGGTAGGATCGCGCGGACGCCGATTCCGTGGGCGCGCGAGACGACCTGGGGGGACCAGATGCCATCACCACTCGAGGTTCACGACTGGCACGAGCTTGAAGTCGTGTCGGACGACGGGGAGCACGTCGGGAAGCTCGTCGACGTGTACGTCAAGAACGACACCGGCGAGCCCGAGTTCCTGCTCGTGTCGAGCGGCTTTCTGGGGCACCATCTGGCCCTGGTGCCGGCTGACGGCGCGAGCCGCTCCGAGGGTCGCGTCCAGGTGGCGGTCACCAAGTCGGCGATCGAGGGCGCGCCCACGGTCCATGCCGACAACGAGCTCAGCCCGGACGAGGAGCAGCGCCTGTTCGAGCACTACGGCCGCGACTACACCGCCCACCCCGACGGCGTCGTGATCATGAGCCGATTCGTGCTCGTCGAGCGCCGCTGAGGCCGAGTGCAGGTAACCCGAGCGGCACCCGCCGGATGCTCGGTGCGATCCCGGGTGCCGCGTGCCGGCTCGGGCTACGATGGATTCCGGCATGGAGCCATCTCGCCTCATCGTCGTCGGAGTCGACGGCTCCGAGCATTCGCTCGCCGCCATCCGCTGGGCGGCGGCGGAGGCCCGGCTGCGTGGGGCGCGGCTGCGCCTGGTGGCCGCATGGAAGGTCTCGGCGCTCATGTACGCAGCCGAGGCGTTCCCGCCGCCCTACACGGTCGACATCGAGGATCAGGTCAGGGCCAAGGCCGAGCGCATGCTCGACCGCGCGTGCGAGGCGACCGCCAAAGAGCTCGAGGGCCTCGAGGTCGAGCGCGCGCTGCGCAACGGGCCCGCGCCCAACGTGCTGTGCGAGGCGTCCAAGATCGCGGACATGCTCGTCGTCGGCTCGCGCGGACTGGGCGGGTTCAGCGGGCTCCTGCTCGGATCGGTCAGCCACCAGTGCGCGCAGCAGGCCCCGTGCCCGGTCATGATCGTCCGCGGCGCAGCCGGCTGACCTGCGCCTACGGAGCGACCTCGAGCAGCGCCTCGCGGAAGGACTCGAGGTGGCTCACGTCGTCGGTGCGCGCCGAGGTGAAGGCATCGGCCGCGCCGGTGTCGCCCGCGGCGGCGGCATGCTCGGCGAACGACGGGTACATGATCTCGATCGCGTAGGACTCGGCCTCGATGGCGGCCCGCAGGTTGTCGTCGTCGCCACCGACCAGGCCGGCCTCCTGCGCCAGGCGAGCGAAGTGGCTGTGGAGCTCGGCCTGCGCGGACGCCTCGAACAGATCGGCGATCTCCTTGCGGCCGTCCGCACGGGCCGTCGCCGCATAGAGCATGTACGAGGCGTACGCGAACGCCTCGCTTCGCATCGCGGTCAGAAGGTCGTCGCGCGTCGCGGATCTGATGCCGTTCGGTGCGTTTGCCATTTCGAGGGCTCCTTGGGGTGGAATCGGTGAACGGACCAGCCGGCCCTTGTGGGTGAAGGTTGCCCGCCCCGACGCGGTCACGCATCCGGGGATGGTCTGCATCGATACACGAAGTTGCCCCCCGGGGCAACTCGTAGTTCCTACGGTTGCAGCGTCCGCCACATGCGGCTAGGGTCGCCGCCATGTCCAGCGGGCAGGATGCCAAGAATCGGTCGAGCGGCGGCGCAGCGGTCGGGATCGCCGCGGCGGCGATCGGCCTCGTGATCGTCGCGGTCGCGCTCACAGCCTGGCTCGTCGGACGTGACAGCGCCTCCAGCAAGACGACGATCATCCAGCGCACCACGACGGCACCCACGACACCGGCCAAGACGACCGTGTCGAACACCGTCGCGGCCGGGGCGCACGACTTCGTGCAGTTCGCCTGCGCGCAGTGTCACGGCATCGGCGGCGTCGGCGGTGTGTCGGCCGACGTCCCGTCGCTGAACGGGCTCGGCACGGCCTTCACGGTGGGACAGCTGACGACGATCATCAACCACGGGCTGGGCGAGAGCGCGAACCCGACGAAGCCGTACATGCCGGTCTGGCACGGGATCGTCTCGCCGCGGCAGGTGTCCGAGCTCGTCGCCTACATCCGCGCCGGGCTGCCGGCCGTGCCGGGCGCGACGCCGCCCGCGGTGCCCACCGATCAGGGGCTCGCGGTGGAGGGGGCGGCGCTCTATGTCCGCGACGGGTGCATCAACTGCCACGGGCCGAACGGCCTGGGCGGCGTGCCCAGCCCGGCGTCGCCGGACAAGACCGTGCCGCCGCTCTCCGGAGCCGACTTCCGGGGCGAGTTCAACACCCCGGCAAAGATCGCAGACGTGATCCGTTCGGGCAGCGTGATCGGGCGGGCGCCGATCGTCAGCATGCCGCACTGGGGTGGCATCCTCTCGCAGACCGACGTGAACGCGCTGATCGCGTACCTGGGCACGCTGCAGTAGCCCGGCGACGGAATACGTAGTCGGCCACCCGACGATCCGCGTCCGCACCGATTCGCGCCGCTCGGCGGCGCGGCACAGTGTCAGCGCGATGAGAGCTCCCGGTCAAGCGGGGAGGGCCGGCGTAGGCAGCGGCCGGCGCCCGTCCGCCGAGGTCATCACAAACGCGGTCGCGGTCGCGGCCGTGCTTGCCCTGCTCGCGGGCATCGGCCTGCGCCTCGCCGGCCTCGTCGGGGCGTCCGAGGCCACGCTTGTCATCGCCACCACGAGCCTGCTCGTCCCCCTGTCGTGGTCGGTCGTGCGGTCGCTGCGGCATGGCGACGTGGGTGTCGACACGATCGCGCTGCTGGCGATGGCGGGAGCGCTCGCGCTCGGCGAATACCTGGCGGGCGCGGTGATCGCGGTCATGCTGAGCGGCGGCAACGCCCTGGAGGTGTACGCGGCGCGGCGGGCGCGGCGCGAGCTGACGGCCCTCGTCAGCCGGGCGCCCAACTCGGCCGCCGTCCGCACGGGCGAGGTCGTGCGCGAAGTACCGGTCGACGCGGTCGCCGTCGGCGACACGGTCGTGGTGCGCACCGGAGAGGTGGTGCCGACCGACGGGCGGCTCCGCTCGGCCGCGGCCATTCTCGACGAGGCGGCGATGACGGGGGAGGCGATCCCCGTGACGCGCGCTCGCGGCGCGGAGGTGCGATCGGGGACGACGAACGCGGGTGCCGCCTTCGAGCTCGAGGCGACCCGGCCGGCGGCCGAGAGCGCCTACGCCGCCCTGGTGCGCCTCGTCTCGAACGCGGAGGCCAGCCGTGCCCCGTTCGCGCGGATGGCGGACCGGTATGCGACCTGGTTCCTGGCCGTGACCCTCATCGCAGCCGGTGCCGCGTGGGCGCTGAGCGGCGATCCCGTGCGGGCCCTTGCGGTGCTCGTGGTCGCAACGCCGTGCCCGCTCATCCTGGCCGCGCCGGTCGCGCTCGTCTCCGGCGTGTCCGCGGCCGCCCGCCGCGGCGTGATCGTGAAGGGCGCCTCCGCCATCGAGGCACTCGGGACGGTTCGCACCGTCGTGCTCGACAAGACGGGAACGCTGACGCTGGGGCAGCCGCGGGTCGACGAGGTTATTCCGATCGACGGGCTCGCCCCGGATGAGATCCTGCGTCTGGCCGCCTCGCTCGACCAGCTCTCGGCGCACACGCTGGCCAGGTCGCTCGTCGCAGCGGCACACGAGCGAACCCTCGGCCTCGAGATCCCGACCGATGCCGCCGAGGGCGTCGGCGAAGGCATCACCGGCCTCGTGGGCGGGCACCGGGTCGTGGTCGGAAGCCCTGCCTTCGCCGCCCAGGAGGGGGTCGGCGCGGCGAGCCTCGCCCGCGCCGGCGCTACCGCTTCCGCCACTCGAGATCACGCTCGGATCGTGGTCTCGGTAGACGGCGCCGCCGCCGGCGTCGTCGTGATGGCCGACAAGCTGCGGCCGGACGCCGCCACCCTGATCGCCGACCTGCACGGCATCGGCGTCGTCCATGTTGCGATTGCGAGCGGCGATAGCGCGGAGGTGACGGAGCGAGTCGGCCGGGAGCTCGGCGTCGACGCGACCTACGCGGGCCTCTCGCCGCCCGGAAAGCTCGACCTCTGCACGCAGTTGCGCTCGCAGCCGGGTCTCACGGCGGTGGCGATGGTCGGCGACGGGATCAACGACGCCCCCGCGCTGGCGGCGGCCGACGTCGGCATCGCGCTCGGCACCGGCGGCGGCACCGCCGCGGCCGAAACCGCCGACGTCGTCATCGTCGACGATCGCATCGACCGCCTCATCGACGCCCTGCGGATCGGCCGCCGATCGATGCTGATCGCCCGCCAGAGCGTGCTGGTGGGCATCGGCCTGAGCATGGTCGGCATGGCCGCGGCCGCGCTCGGCTACCTGCCGCCGGTGGCCGGTGCGCTCGCCCAGGAGGGGATCGACGTCGCGGTCATCCTGAATGCTCTACGCGCGCTTCAAGATCCCGCGCCTGCTCCTGAGAAGATGCTTACTTTTTCGCGCCAAACTGGGAACTGATGAAGATCCTCGTCGTCGAGGACGAGACGCTGATCCTGGCGTTTCTCGAGCGCGGCCTGACCGCGGAGGGCCACGCCGTGGACACGGCCTCCCGCGGCGAGGAGGGCCTCGACCGCGTCCGTGACGGGCAGCCGGACATCGTCGTTCTCGACGTCATGCTGCCCGGCATCGACGGGTTCGACGTCCTGGCGGCGATCCGGGCGATGGATCCGGCCCTGCCCGTGATCATGCTGACCGCCCGCGGCGAGATCGCCGACCGGGTGCGGGGGCTCGATCTCGGGGCCACGGATTACGTGGTGAAGCCGTTCGCCTTCGCGGAGCTGACCGCCCGCATCCGCGCGCACACGCGCCGGCCGGACGACCAGCCGCGGGGGGCGGCATCGATCGAGGTGGGGGCGGTGACGCTCGACCTGCTCGCGCGCGAGGCCGAGATCGGCGAGACCCGGGTGCCGCTCTCGGCGCGCGAGTTCGCCCTGCTGGCGTACCTGATGCGGCATCCCGGGCAGGTGCTCTCGCGCCAGCAGATCCTGGACGGGGTGTGGGGATACACGTTCGACCCGCGCTCCAACCTGGTCGACGTGTACGTCGGCTATCTGCGCCGGAAGCTCGCCACGAACGGGCACTCGCCCATCGAGACGGTGCGGGGGATGGGCTACAGGCTCATCCGCGAGCGGGCGGCATGAGGCTGCCGATCCCGATCCGCCTGCGTCTGGCGCTCGTGAGCGCGGCGCTCGCGGCCGCCGTGCTCGCCGCCGGCCTGCTCACGGTCTATCTGATCGAGGCCCACCAGGTGCACCAGACGCTCGTGACCGACGCCCGCGCCGCCGCCCACGACCTGGCCCTCGCCGGCGAGCACACCGGCAGGACGCGCAGCTCGAAGCCACCGAAGTCGCACACCCCACCCGCCACGCAGACGAAGAAGCACAAAAAGACGCCCGCCGGCGGGGCGTCGACGGGCGTGATCATCCCGCCGCCCGTGACCGGGTCGGGCGACTCCGCCCAGACCGGCGGGACCACGACCTGGGCGCCACCGGCCTCGGCCGGCGGCGGCGAGAGCGGCGACGGCGGCGGGAGCGGATGGGGCGGTAGCAGCGGCGGCGGCGAGAGCGGCGACTCGATGGCAGGCCCCGGCGCCGGCCGCGCCGACGTCGCCTTCCAGATTCCGGCCGCGCCCGCGTCCCCCGCCACCGCCGAGGCGGACGATGCGACCGAGACCGAGGCGCTCAAGACCTACCTCGGCGCCCGCAGCGGCTCTGACCAGCTGCTGCTCTACATCCCCGCGCATGGCAAGACCCTCGGCAACAGTCGTGCGGCCACGCGGCTGGCCGAACTGGGGGGCGTGATCCCCGGGAGCGTGCGCACGGTCACCCTCGACGGCGACGGGTACGTCGTCGCGACGGCCGCGCGCGGGACCGGGATCGTGATGGCCGGCGTCCCCGTCGCGGAGGCCGACGCGGGCGTCAGCCGGCTGCTCGACGCGATGCTGATCGTCGGCCTGATCGGCCTCGTCCCGGCCACCGCGCTCGCCTGGCTCATCGCCCGCCGCGCCCTCTCACCCCTCTCGCGGATCGCCCAGCGGGCGTCACGGGTGACTGCGGGCGACCTCTCCGTGCGCATGGGCCCCGTGACGACCCGGGACGAGATCGGCGAGGTTGCCACCGCCATCGACGCGATGCTCGACCGGCTCGAGGTCGCATTCGCCGCCCAGCGCCAGTTCGTGCACGACGCGTCGCACGAGCTGCGCACCCCGCTCACGATCGCCCGCGGCCACCTCGAGGTCGCGCTCCCGGGCGACGACGGCTCGCCCGAGCTGCGGCAGGCGGTCGCCGTGGCGATCGGCGAGCTCGACCGGATGGGCCAGCTCGTGGACAGCCTGCTGCGCCTGGCCCGGGCGGGGGTGCGGGAGCGCAGCGACCGCACGGCGGTCGACGTCGCGGTTCTGGCCCGGACGACGGTCGAACGCTGCCGGGTGCTGGGTGAGCGCACCTGGGGGCTGCAGACGACGCCGGAGGCCTACGTGGACGGAGACGAGGGCGCCCTCGAGCAGGTGCTGCTGAATCTGCTCTCGAACGCCGTGCGCCACACCGTGGCGGGCGACTCGATCAGCGTGTCGGCGATCGCAGACGGCGATCGCGTCCGCATCGAGGTGGCCGATACCGGCGAGGGCATCGACCCGGACCTGCTCCCCTCGCTGTTCGACCGGTTCACGCGGGCCGATACCGCCCGCAGCCGCGACACCGGCGGCGCGGGCCTCGGCCTCGCCATCTGTCACGCGATCGTCGAGGCGCACGGCGGCACGATCGCCGCCGAGAGCCCTCCGGGCGAGGGCGCGCGCTTCGTCGTCGACCTCCCGCGAGCGCACCCGCAGCAGGGAAACGGCCACGTGAGAGCTGTCTCACCGCCGCTTCACGTCTAGCTCAGACACCCCTCCTACCGTGGATATCGGGAGCTTCCGCTCCGCAGTCCCGAACTCAAGGAGGACCGTTGTGATCACCCATCCGTCCGTCGCCGGCGCCGCAGTGCTCGCCGGCCTGCTCGTGGCGGGGGGCAGCTACGCCGCCCGGCACGACGTGGGGCTGGGAGGCGGCCTGCCGGCCTCGGCCGATGCGCGCATGCGCCTCGAGCACGAGCTCACGGCGGGGTATGTGCGCCCCCATCGGCAGCCGCACCTCCTGGCCTGGCATGCGCCCCACGTTCCCAAGATCCATGTGCGCCGGCCGACGGCCCCCGTCCCGGTCGTGACCGCTGTGGCGGCCGCGCCGGTCGCGGCGCCGGTCGCCGCCCCCGTACCGGTCGCCACGTCGGCGCCGGTCACGCGCACGAGCCCGGTCGGCGGCGGCGACGACGGAGGCGGCGATGACTAACACCGCCCTGCGCATCTACACGACGGTGATCGCCCTCATCTGCGGCGGCGCCGTGGCCTGGTCGATCCACCAGAGCTCGATCACCACCGCCTGGCAGGCGGACGCCCGGTCGTGGCACACGCTCGCCGCACAGGCGGTGGCGCACGATCGCCTGACAACCCGCAGCATGCACGACATGGTCGTGCGCTACGACCGGCTGGTCGTCCACACCCGCCGCTCGCAGCACAAGCTGCTCGTGAGCATCAGGAAGGCCCAGCGGGCGGGAGTGGCCGCTACCGCAAGCGTCCCGACCACCGCCTACACACCGTCCCTCGTGTCGGCTCCGGCCGCGTCGGCTCCGGCCCCGGTCGCCGTCGCCCCGGCGCCGGCCCCGACCACCCACACGAGCCCGGCCCCGTGATGAGCATCCTCACGCAGACCACGAGCGCGGCGTGGGAGTGGAAGGCGACCGGCACCACCTGGCGGATCCACCACACCGGCGGCGTCTCCGAGGGCGTTGCGGCGGCAGTTGCGGCGGCCGTCGAGCACGACGAGGCGCGCTGGTCGCGGTTTCGCCGCGGGAGCGAGGTGAGCCGCATCAACGCGGCCGGCGGAGCGGCGGTCGCCGTCTCGGCGGACACGCTGGCGATGCTCGAGGCATGCACGACCTGGACGCAGCGCACGGGCGGCGTGTTCCAGCCCCTCGTCGGCGGCGCGCTGATCGCCTGGGGCTACCACCGGAGCCTGCTCGACGCCGACGCATTCGCGATCACGAGCCCGGCGTCGGGCCGGCTCGGCGGCCGGATCGAGATCGAGCGCCGGCACGGCACCGCCCGCATCCCGCGGGGCGCCCGGCTCGATCTGGGCGGCATCGCCAAGAGCTGGATGGCCGGGCGCGCGGCGGCGCTCGTGTGCGCCCGCTCGGACGATCCGGCCGTGATCGTGGACGCGGGCGGCGACCTCGTCGCGGCCCGCGGCGACCACCTCGTCGCGGTCGAGGCCGGAGGGCCGGACGACCTGCGCCGGGACGCCGGCGCTCATCCGCCGCTGCTCGCCCACGTCGTCGTGCGCGCCGGGCAGGGCATCGCCACGTCGGGCTACGGCCGCCGCCGTTGGCGCAATGGCGACGGCCGCGAGGCCCACCATCTGATCGACCC
>DASXOR010000146.1:0-26693 GCA_036494095.1 Gaiellales bacterium
CCCGGATCGCCCAGGTCGGCGAGCGGATCCAGGCCCTCGTCTACCCGGAGCGCCGCGCCCCCGACCGCGTGGTCGTGGCCGGCCCCGTCGGCCGCATCGCGCTCGATGAGGCCAGGCGGCTGTCATATCGCGACACGTCTCTCGGCGAGCAGTTCGGGCCGGTCTGGTCGACGTTCTGGTTCGAGCTCGACGCGACTGTGCCCGCGGAGTGGGAGGGGGCGCGCGTCGACCTGCTCTTCGTCAGCCATAGCGAGGCGACGCTGTGGCTGGACGGGCGGACAGTGCAGGGCCTGAACACGAGCCGCCAGGGACCCCGGCCCGACGCAATGCTGCGCGACCGCGCCGCCGCGGGCGAACGGATCGAGGCTCGCATCGAGCTCGCATGCAGCGGCAAGTTCGGTCGGCTCGAGCCGGTGTACGAGACCGTCGCGCCGGTGGTGCTCGACCGCTGCGAGATCGCCCGGTTCGACCCGCAGGCGTGGCGCCTGCACCACGACTTCGACGTGCTGCGGCGGCTCGAGGCCGACGCCGCGAACGGCCTCGACCCCACCTGGGCGGGCGAGCTGCAGCGGGAGCTGAATCGCGTCTGCAACGTCTTCCGCGATGACGAGCGCGACACCTGGGAGGCCGCGGACGCGATCCTCGCCGGGCTGCTCTCGCGCCGCAACGCCACCGTCGTGCACGAGCTCTCGGCGATTGGGCATGCGCACATCGACACCGCCTGGCTGTGGCCGCTCGCAGAGACGCACCGGAAGATGGTGCGCACGTTCAGCAGCCAGACCGCCTACATGGAGCGCTACCCCGAGTTCCGGTTCTGCTGCTCCCAGGCCTATCAGTACGACTGGGTGCGCCGCAACGCGCCCGACCTCGACGCGCGCATCCGCCACCGCGTCGGCACCGGCCAGTGGGTGCCGGTCGGCGGCACGTGGATCGAGCCGGACTGCAATCTGCCCTCCGGTGAGTCGCTCGTCCGCCAGTTCCTGGTCGGCCAGCGCTACTTCGAGCGCGAACTCGGCGGCCGCCACCGGGTGTTCTGGAACCCGGACGTCTTCGGCTACAACGGCCAGCTGCCCCAGATCATGCGCGGCGCCGGGATCGATCGCTTCCTGACCCAGAAGCTCTCGTGGAACCGCTTCAACCGCCCGCCCCACCACACGTTCGACTGGGAGGGGATCGACGGTTCCCGGGTGCTGGCCCACTTCCCGCCGGCGGACACGTACAACGCGGAGGCCGAGATCGCCGAGATGCGCCGGAACGCGCGCGACTACCGCGACCATGCCTTCTCCCGCCGCAGCCTGCTCGTGTTCGGGTACGGCGACGGCGGCGGCGGACCCACGCCGGCCATGCTGGAGACACTGCGGCGCACGCGCGACCTGCAGGGCGTTCCGCGCACGACGATGACCACGCCGGAGGCGTTCTTCGATGCCCTCGATGCGGATGCGGCCGATCGGCCGGTCCTCGTCGGCGAGCTCTACTTCGAGTACCACCGCGGCACGTACACCACGCAGGCTGCCGTGAAGCGGGCAAACCGTGAGTGCGAGCGTGCGCTCCACGACGCCGAGCTGCTCGCCGCGGTCGCAGGGCGTCTGGATGGTGGCGACCACCCCCAGGAGGCGCTCGCAGAGGCGTGGCAGCTCGTCCTCCTGAACCAGTTCCACGACGTGCTGCCAGGCTCGTCCATCCGTGACGTGTACGAGGGTGCCGCCCGCGACCACGCCCGGGTGGCGGAGATCTGCGCGCGCGTGTCCGCCCGTGCCCTCGAGCGCCTCGCCGGCGAGGGGCCGGGCGCCACGCCGGTGAACACGCTCGCGGCGGCCCGAGCGGAGGTGGCCGAGCAGCCGGAGGGCGGCGGGCTGGTCTGGGTCGAGGCGCCGGCGTGCGGACCCGGTGCGGCCGTCCCGGCGCCCGCAGCGGTGACGGCAGCCGAGGTGGACGGCGCGATCGTGCTCTGCAACGACCGCCTGCGGGCGACCGTCGCCCCCGACGGCCTGCTCCGCTCCCTGGTCGACGTGCGCACCGGCAAGGAGGCGCTGGCCGATCCCGGGAACCGGCTGCAGCTCTTCGACGACCGCCCGGTGGCGAACGACGCCTGGGACGTCGACCCCTTCCACCTCGAGACGGTCTCCGACGTCCCGGCGGCCGCCTCGGTCGCGCTCGTGCGGGCGGACGCCCTCCGGGTCGAGGTCGAGATCCGGTGGCGCATCGGCCGCGCGAGCGGCATGCGCCAGATCGTGCGGCTCGACGCCGGCTCCCGGCGGCTCGAGTTCCACTGCGAGGCCGACTGGCACGAGCGGCACACGCTGCTCAAGGTGCTCTTCCCGGTGGATGTGCGGGCCGCGAACGCCACCTACCAGATGCAGTTCGGCCACACCGAGCGCCCGACCCACTACACGACCAGCCACGACGAGGCCCGTTACGAGGTCCCCGGCCACCGCTTCGCCGACCTGTCCGAGCACGGGTTCGGCGTCGCCCTCCTCACGGACTGCAAGTACGGCTACTCAACGTACGAGAACCGGATGCGGATCAGCCTCCTGCGGTCGCCGACGTACCCCGACCCTGAGGCCGACATGGGCGGGCACCGGTTCGCCTACGCCGTCATGCCGCATGCGGGCGGGTGGCGCGAAGCGGGGGTCGTGGCCGAGGCGGCCCGGTTCGAAACGCCGATGCGCTGGACGCACGGCAACCTCCCGCCCGGCTCGTGGTTCGCGGTGGACGACCCGAACCTCGTGCTCGACACGGTCAAGCGCGCGGAGGACCACGGGGCGTTCGTGCTACGGCTGTACGAGGCGCACGGCGCGCGCGGACGGGCGCGGGTCCGCGTCGGCCTGCCCTTCGCACGGGCGGTGCGTGCCAACCTGCTCGAGGACGAGGAGGCGGCGCTCGCCGTCGCCGGTGACGAGATCGAGGTCGACTACCGGCCCCATCAGATCCTGACCGTGCTGGTGCACTGACGCGGCCTTCTCAGCCGCGTCGGGCGCGCTCGCAACCGAGCCTCCGCAGTTCGGCCAGCCACCCGTCCACGGTCGCGTCGTCCGTGGTTGGCAGGTCGGCGAGCGGGTTTCGGTAGCCCACCCGCTCCGCCTTGTCACGTCCGAGGGCGTGGTACGGGAGCACGTCCACCCCCTCCAGACGCGGGTAGCGGGCGGACAACCCGGCGATACCGGCCAGGTGCGCGGCGGAGTCGTTGACTCCGGGAACGACCGGGCAGCGCAGGACGAGCGGCGCGCCGTGGTGGTAGAGCCAGTCGAGGTTGGCGAGGATCCGGTCCGGGTAGACGCCGGTCAGGGCGCGATGGCGTTCGGGCTCGGTGGCCTTGTAGTCATACAGGAACAGGTCGACGTCGGCGGCGACCTGTTCGATCACCCGCAGGGGCGCGAAGCCGCTCGTGTCCAGGCACGTGTGCAGGCCGCGGGCATGCGCTGTGTGGAGGAGCGCGGCGGTGAAGCGGGGCTGGGCGAGCGGCTCGCCGCCCGAGATGGTGACGCCGCCGCCGGAGCGGGCGTAGTACGGGCGGTCGGCCTCGACCTGCCCGAGCACGTCCTCCACGGTCATCCGCTCGCCGACCAGCCGCAGAGCGCCGTGGGGACAGGCAAGCGCACAGGCGCCACAGCCGCCGCACGCCGGCCAGTCGATCTCGTGGCCAACGGTGACCTGGTGCACCCCGGCCGGGCACGTGTCGGCGCACGCGCCGCAGCGCCGGCACACCTCGGCGCGGAAGCTGAGCTGCGGCTGGGCGAGCCACGACTCGGGGTTGTGGCACCACACGCACCGCAGCGGACAGCCCTTGAGGAACACGGTCGTGCGGATGCCCGGCCCGTCATGAACGGCGAAGCGCTCGATGTCGAACACGATCCCCTGGTGGTCCGTGCGCATGCTCATCTCAGTACAGCGTGCGCTCGAGGATCTCCAGCTGCACGTCCCGGGAGAGGTCGACGAACCGGGCGCTGAACCCGCCGACGCGCACGAACAGGTGCCGGTAGCCGTCGGGGTCGCGCATGGCGTGCTCCAGGTCGCCGCGGCTGACGACGGTGATCATCGCCTGGGTGCCGCCCTGGTCGAAGTAGCCGCGAACCAGGGCTTCCACCTCGGCCCGACGGGTTGTGAAGAGCTCGCGGCTGAGGGAGATGTTCTGAACGGTGCCGGCGTGCACGGCCGGGTCGGGCTTCGCCAGGGAGTTCAAGAGCGCGGTCGGCCCGAGCCGGTCGTTGCCGCTCGAGGGGGCGTTGCCGTTGTTCATCGGCGTGAACGCGCGCCGGCCGTCGGCGGAGGCGGCGGTCGAGTGGCCCATCAACGTGTTCGCGCTGTTGTTGATGACAACAACCCGGTAGGAGTGAAGCCCGACTCGGGCCGCCTGGTCGCCGCCGACCCGGCAGACGTGGTCATGGACGCGCACGAGCATCGCGTCGGCATCGGCGTCGTCGTTTCCGTACTTGGGCGCGTCCCCCAGGAGCCGCAGCTCCCGGTCGTACCCCTGGAAGTCGGCGTCGAGTGCGGCCAGCAGGTGCTCGCGCGGGATCCGGTCATGCTCGAAGACGAGCCGGCGGACGGCGGTGAGGCTGTCCGCGGTGTTCGTGTTGCCGTACGTCTCGAGCGTCGCCCCGAGGTACCGCGCGCCTCCGGCGAGGGCCGAGCGCCCGCGCTCGAGGCAGTCGTCGTAGAGCATGCTCATGAAGAGCCCTGCGAACTCCTCGCCGGCCACCTGATATTCGAGCGCCGCCTGGTCGGCGGCCACATGCACGAAGTGCTCGACCTGGCGCGTATATGCCGTCCACAGGTCGTCGAAGGTGGCGAAGTCGCGCAGCCGCCCGAGCGCAAGCCCGATCCGGTGGCCGCTCACCGGGTCGACGCCGTCGCGCAGCGTCACCTCGAGCGCCTTGCACAGGTTGAGGACGCCGCTCGGCGTGCCCAGGCCGCGATGCTCCACGATCAGCTCCCCACAGCCGAACGGCACGTACTGCTCGGCGTCCTCGCGGCCGACGGCGAGGGCGTGCATGACCGCGGGGACGTTGACGCTGTCGTTGTAGAGCATCGGGAACGTGCGCCCCTCGCCGATGGCGTCGAGCCCGGCGGCCCAGAGCGCTGGATCCTGACCGGGTCCGATGCGCAGCGACAGCTGCGGCTCCGGCTCGAGCACGGTCCGGGACGCCTCGATCGCCAGCCGGGCGAAGCGGTCGGCCGCGGCCGGGTCGCGCCGGCCCACGCCCCCCACCACGACCCGGTTGTGGACGCGCGTGCGCCGGGCCGCCATCAACCGCCACAGCGACTGGACGAGACGCAGCGCCTCGTCCTCGGTCAGGCGGCCGGCGTCCAGGTCGGCCGTCAGCGGGCCGCCGAGGTACACGTCCATGCGGCCGTGGTTTCGAAGGTCGCCGACAAGCGCGAAGAGCCACATCAGCTGCGCGGCCTCGTGCAGGCCGGCCGGAGGCCGCTCGACGATCGCGCCCAACGCCGCGGCCATCCGCTCCAGCTCCGAGCGGCGGGCGGGATCCGGCGCGGACACGGCCAGACGGCGAGCCTGCGCCTCGTAGTGGCGGCAGACATCGGCGAGCGTGTCGAGGGCCATCAACATCGCCTGGAAGAGCCGCTCTGGGTCTCCGCGCTCGGCCCGGCGGCGCTCGACCTCAGCCCGCACGCCGGGCAGACCGAGGCGGACGAGCTTGGCGTAGTCGACGGTCGCGCCGGTGATCCGGTAGAGCGGAAACGCCACTCCGGGCTGGGTCATCCACTCGTCGGACGGGATCCACCGGGAGAGGCCGGGCGGATAGGCGGCGCGCAGCTTGGCGGCCGTGCTCTCGGCGTCCCAGAACACCCGCATGCGCCGCACCAACCGCGCGCGGGCCGCGGTCACCGGGTGCCGCTCGAGTGCCGCGTCGATCGCGGCGGGGAGGTGGTAGTAGCCAAAGGCGGTGTTTCCCCACTCGTCGGGCGTGAATCCGACCAGGTGCGGGCGGACGCGGCCGGCGAGCAGGTCGCCGGGCTCGATGGGGCACAGGGTCTCGGGGAGCTGGGCGCGGAGGCAGTACGCCTCACGGATCGCGGCCGGATCGCGCTGATGTCTGCGGTAGACCGCGGTGAACCGCAGCTCGGCGGCGAACGGGTCGGCGGGGTCGATCGCCGGGGCGAGCATGTCCTCGCCCGCGGCGGGCGGCGCAAGCCGGGTGAGCGATGCGGTCAACGTGAGCCTCACTCACCAGGCTAGCCACGCACCTGCGGGTCGCCATCAGGGGAACCACCGAGTGCGTGTGCGGTATTCCCGCGCCTGTCGTCGTAGGCCGGGGCGATCAACCGAACCACGATCGGCCGTCGTTGCCGAGGTGTGCGTAACTTGTAAGGATAACGGCAGGCTGTTCACCGATCGGATACCCGCCGCTACGGTGGCCGGGTCATGGCTGGGCGAGGAGCTTGCGGAGCAGCACGAGCTGGCGATGGCGGTCGCGCGCGACGTCACGGGGTGGGACGCTGGTCCGTGGTGGCGATGACGGTCGCCGCGTGCGCGGTCGCGACCGCGTCGGCGCCTGCGGTGGCCTCCACCCCACAGCGGCTGTGTGGCGGGCACACCGGCCCTGCGCCGCAGACGTATCGCCACGTCGTGGTCATCATGGAGGAGAACGAGAGCTACGGCGACATCGTCGGACGCTCAACGGCCCCCTATCTGAACTCTCTCGCCGCTGCGTGCGGGCTGGCAACGAATTACCGCGGCGCGACCCATCCCAGCCACCCGAACTACATGGCGGTCACCGGCGGGGTCGCGACCGCCGCAGCCTTCCTCACGGCTCCGAGCATCTTCTCCCAGGTCACGGCCGCGGGTGGATCCTGGCGCGTCTACCAGGAAGCCATGCCGCACAACTGCGACCGGACTTCGGCCTACCCCTACAAGGTGGGTCACAACCCCGGCGTCTCATACGCGCCGATCGCATCCGCATGCCGGCGTTGGGATGTGGGCTGGGCCGCCTTCCAACGCGACCTGGCCAACCAGGCCCTTCCGACATATGCGTTCATCACCCCCGACCAGTGCCACAACATGCACGCCACCTGCCCCCGCGGCGGAAACGCGATCCGGGCGGGCGACACGTGGCTCCGTCACGTCATCCCGCAGATCGCGCAGACGCCCGGATACCAGCGCGGCCGCACGGCGATCCTCATCACCTGGGACGAGGGCTCGCACGGCCAGAGCGCCGCCCAACACGGCGAGAACTGCCTCGCGCCGGCGCACCTGGGCGACCAGAGTTGCCACGTACCGACGTTCGTGCTGTCGGACTACGTCGCACCCGGCACGCACAGCGCCATCCTCTTCAGCCACTACTCCCTGCTGCAAACGACGGAACGGTTGCTGGGGCTCGACGGCTTCCTCGGCCACGCGGCTGACCCCACCACCGCCGGCATGCGGGCCGCGTTCGGCTTTTAGCTCAGCGGGCGATCCACGCGGTTTCGTCCGGCAGCAGCGTCGTGCGTCACGATCCGAGATACGTCTCTACGGCTGGTCGGCGCCTCCGGAGTGGCGCAGCCACCGCCCGCTCGAAGTAACGACCCGGGTAGCCCGCGAGCGCACCTTCGTCGCCTGGGCGGGCATGCGCGGCGCTGTTCCGATCCCGCTCGCCTCGCTCGCGCTCACCGCCGGCATCGCCGAGACAAACCGCGTTTACGGCCTCGTGTTCATCGTCGTCGCCGCGTCCGTCCTCGTCCAGGGCGGCTCGCTGCCCTGGGCCGCAGCACGATTGGGAGTTTGCTAGGCACCGCTACGCGAGGGCTTAGACCGCGGCCGCGGTCGACGCTGAGCGCGGGTGTGTGCGGACGTGGGTGCGACGCTGGAACACGACCAGCGCCACCACGAGGAATCCCGCCGCCCAGATCAGCCCGAGTAGAAGTTCGGCCCATTGCGTGCCGCCATCGAAGGCGACGCCGGAGGAGAACTGCATCGGGCCGAAGGACGGGAAGTATTCGAGCACCGGCCTGTTCGCGACAGGGTTTCCCACCGGATTCTGCAGAAACGTGTCGATCAGGCCGCCCATGATGATCAGGAAGAACCCCTCCAGATCACCCTTGACGAGCACGCCGAGCAGCATGCCGAGCGCGCCGTACTCGGCCGCCATCACCACGAAGCCCACCAGCACGGCAAGCCAGCCGGCGGGGGTCGGGCGCCAGTAGGCCAGCAGCACGAGCGCTGCGTACAAGGCGACGCACGCGGCGACCATGGCCATCCCGGCGGCTTTCGCGGCAACCAGGATCGTCTGGCGGTAGCCGGCGAAGACGAGCCGGCGGTCGAGCGGGAGCGCGCGGCGCACCGCGACGAAGACGGCGAAGCCGACGATCAGGGTGAGCGAGTTCATCCCAGCGGTGATCAGGGCGAGCTCGCGCCCGTCGGCGCGCAGAATGACTCCGCTGGAGAAGAGCTTGAAGTGGAGCGGCTTGTGGCTGACAAGCAGCGCCATGAACAGGTACCAGGCCGGAATGAACAGGCCGAGCAGCATCCACGCCAGGCGATTCCGAACCTGGTTTCGAAGCTCGAACGCAAGGGCGGTCGGGAACTGACGGGCGAGCGGCTTCGGTTCAGCGGTCATCGCCGATGCTTCCCTTCAGCTCGAGCATGTCCGAGCCGGGAGGTCGGGAGCGTCCCGCCTTGAGCTCGACCAGCTGGTCAAAGCGCTCCTCCTCGAAGACGAGGTGGGTGATGACGACCACCGCCTTGCCCGTCTGCCGAAGATCGTCGACGAGTCCCCAGAAGCGTTGATAGGTCTCCCAGTCGAAGCCCTGGTAGGGCTCGTCCAGGAGGAGCACGTCGGGATCGTGCATCAGCGCCAGTGTCAGGTTCAGCTTCTGGCGTGTCCCGCCGGAGAGCTCGTCGACGATCGAATCCCTATAGGTCGAGAAGCCGAGCGTTTGGAGCAGCTCGTCGGCTCGGCGAAAGCTCATCAGCGCGTGCGCAGCGGCGAAGTACCTCAGATGCTGGGCGACCGTCAGCGCGCCGTTGAGCACCGGCTCTTGTGGGCAGTACCCGATCGCTCCTCGCAACAAGACGGTGCCGGCGTCGGGTGCGAGGGTTCCCGCCAGGATCTGAAGCAGGGTCGACTTGCCGGCGCCGTTCTCGCCGACCACGGCGACGAGCGACCCCGCCTCGACATCCAGGTCGACGCCTTGAAGGACGCGACGTTTGCCGTAGGCCTTGTGGACGCCGCGCGCGGTCAGCATGGCAGTCGTGCTGCCGCGCTCGCCGTCGGGATCCGCCGGGCGGAACAGCGGGCGCTGTCTCGAGAGAAGTCGCATCCGGTCGCGTCAGCTCCTTTCTCCATGAACGTCATTCATACCGACCGGTCGGTTTTGATGCTAGCATTGGTCGGGGTGAGCACGCAAAGGCAGCGAGATTCGACGGCACGAGCCCTCACCCACAAGTCGATGAGGGCGCATGCGGAGCACTCGCAACATCGATGGGGATTCGAGTTCGTCCACGACAGCGACCTTGACTGGCTGTGCCGCTACGCCGTGATCCAGTCTCATCGAGGCCGCTCCCCGCATGACATCCTCGCCGACCAGACCGTGGTCGGACGCTGCGCGGCGGGCACGCGCCGACGCCTGCTCGATCAGCCCGAGGTGATCCAGGCGGTCTCAGCGGACACACTGGAACGGCTCCGGAGGATCGTCGATAAGCCCCCTCGCCCACGGTCTAGCGGGCGATCGTCGTGATCTTCGTGCCAGGCCCAGTCGGCCGGTAGATGCACGACCACGCCGTCGCCCTGTCCTCATTCGCCTCACAATGGTCGGTAGACCCCGGCCCGCTGATCGCCGCGGGGATCGCAGTTGCGCTCTTCGGTCAGGGGTTCATCCGCCTGCGCCGGCGTGGCCGTCGAGATCACGCCTCCTGGGGTCGAGCGCTCCTGTTCGGACTCGGCGTGGCCATCTCCGTGATCCCGCTTGTCTCGCCCATCGACCCGCTCAGCGACGACTACCTGCTCTCGGTGCACATGCTCGAGCATGTCCTGCTCGGCGACGCCGGCCCGGCGCTGATCGTCTGCGCGCTCCGCGGCCCGCTGCTCGTGTTCCTCTTGCCCGGCTTCCTCCTGCGCCCGCTCGCCCGTTCAACGCCCGTCCGCAGCGGCCTCGGGATCCTCCTACGCCCCCGGGTCAGCCTGATGGCATGGGTTCTCGTGATGGCGAGCTGGCATGTGCCACCGATCTATGACTACGCCGCATCCCACCAGCTCGTCCACGACTTGGAGCACCTGTCCTTCGCCGTGGTGGGCGTGCTGGTGTGGACACAGCTGATCGATCCGTCCCGCCACGGTCGTCTGCGGGTGCCGCAGCGGCTCGTGTACGCGCTGGCGCTGTTTGTGTTCGGCCAGGTGCTCGCCGATGTCATGATCCTCACCTTCACGCCGCTCTATGGGCACTACGCCGCCCAGTCTGCCCGCGTCATGGGTATCTCGCCGCTGACCGACCAGCGCCTGGCCGGGTTCGTGATGATGACCGAGCAGGCCATCACGCTGGGCACGTTTTCGCTCCTGCTCTACAGGCGCCGGAACCCAACCCTTGCCGATGCGCGGGAGGGCGGGTCGGCTCGCACGAGCGGCAGCGGCCAGTCTCCCACTATCGCCTAGGCCCAACCGATATGAAAACCGACTGGTCGGGTTATAATTGAGGTGATGCCGAAGATCACCGCACAGGATCGAGCGGTGCGCCGCCAGCGCATCGTCGACGCCGCCTGGCGGCGCCTGGCCACGAACGGCTACCACGAGACAACCGTCGACGAGGTCTGCAACGAGGCCGGCGTCAGCAAAGGCGCGTTCTACGGCTACTTCCAGACGAAACAGGATCTCTTCCTCGCCCTGCTGGAGGAGGAGACGGACGCGCTGAACGGTGTTGCCAGCGAGCTGGCCAGGATGGAGATCTCCGGGGCGGAGCGGGTGCGACGCTTCGTGCAAGCGATGCTCGAGGTCGGCGACGATCCCGGCCGGGTGCAACTGCGCGCCGACCTTTGGTCCGAGCTGGCCGGCGATCCCGTCGTCCGCGCCCGGTTCGCCGAGACGGTCGAGCGCCGCCGCAGCGTCCTGCGGCAGTGGATCACCCGAAGCATCGACGCCGGCGATCTCGGAATCGACCAGCGCCGCGCAAACGCGCTCGCGTCGATCCTGATCGCAATGGCTGACGGCCTCATGCTCCACCGCGCCCTTGACCCGAAGGGGTTCCGCTGGCCGAACATCCGGGCGGTGCTGGACGCGCTCATCGCCGGCATCGATCGACCATCGCCGACATGATCCCGACGCGGCGCGCGCGGCCACGCCTGTCGCTTCCGCGCGGGGCTCGGCGGAGAGCGTGGTTGTGGTTGCACGGATCCTCGCCGGGCCTGATGGTGCTGGGTGTGGTGGTGGGAGTTGGTGCGGGGGTCGGCGCGGTCGCGTTCCGCGAGCTGATCATCGGGGCGACGAGGGCCTTCAGCGGCTACTCCGACTACAGCGCCGCCGGCCCTGCCCCGAACCCGCACCTGCCGTCGCTTGGTATCTGGTTTGTGGTGGCCGCGCCCGTGGTCGGCGGCCTCATCTACGGGCCGCTGATCGCACGCTTCGCCGGTGAGGCCCGAGGCCACGGCGTTCCCGAGGTGATGCTGGCCGTCTCCGAGCAGGGCGGCCGCATCCGCCCACGCGTGGCCGCGGTGAAGGCGCTGGCCTCGGCGGTCTGCATCGGGTCGGGCGGGTCGGTCGGCCGGGAAGGGCCGATCGTCCAGATCGGCTCGGCGCTCGGGTCAGGTCTCGGCCAGGCGCTCCGGGTTCCCGAGTCGCGCTTGCGGCTGCTGGTGGCCTGCGGCGCGGCCGGCGGCATCTCCGCCACGTTCAACGCGCCGATCGCAGGCGTGTTCTTCGCGCTCGAGCTGATCCTGCGCGACTTCGAATCGGAGTCGTTCGGCGTGGTCGTGCTCGCGTCGGTGATCGCCGACGTGATCGGAAGGGCCGCATTCGGATCACAACCCTTCCTCGCCCTGCCAGCCTTCCACGAGCAATCGCTTTGGGAGTACGGACTGTACGCCGGCCTGGGGCTCACGGCCGCGCTCGTCGGCACCGCGTTCGTCCGCATCCTCTACGGCATGGAGGACATCACCGATCGGGTCTGGCGCGGCCCGGCATGGCTTCGTCCCGCAGCCGGGGGCGTCCTTCTGGGCATACTGCTGCTCGCGCTTCCCCAGCTCTATGGCGTCGGCTACCCCGTCCTCGAACAGGCCATCGGCGGCGGCTACACGACCCGTTTCCTGCTCCTGCTGCTCGTGGGCAAACTCCTGGCGACGAGTCTCACCATCGCGATCGGAGGCTCCGGCGGCGTCTTCGCGCCATCGCTGTTTATGGGCGCGATGCTCGGCGCCGCCTACGGCAACCTCGCCGGACTGCTCGGCCCGCATCTCGTCGGAGCACCAGGCGCCTACGGACTGGTCGCGATGGGCGCAGTCTTCGCCGGCGCCGGCCGAGCACCGATCACATCCGTGCTGATCATCTTCGAGCTCACCGGCGACTACCGCATCATCCTGCCCCTGATGGTCGCCGGAGTCATCTCAACCGCCGTCGCCGCCCTCCTCGGCCACGACTCCATCTACACCCTCAAGCTGCGCCGCCGCCAGACACCGCTGATGCAGCGCCTCAAAGTCGCCGACGCGATTCGGCCCACCCCCGACCCCATCCCCTGGGAGGCGCAACTGCCCACGCTCGTCGACCGCTTCGCCAGCGGACGCGACCAGGCCCTGCCGGTGGTGGCAGGCGACGGCGCCTACGCCGGGGTGATCACACTCAAGACCGTCCACGACGCCGCCGACCGGCCAGACGCCACCGCGGGCGAGCTCGCGGTACTCGTGCCCAGCCTCGACGCCGACCAGCGGCTCGATACCGCACTCGACCTGCTGCTGCGCTCAGATGCCGACGGGCTGCCGGTGCTCTCAGCCCCCGGCGAGATCAGCGGGTGGGTCTCACACCGAGATATCCTCTCCGCCTACCAACGGCTCCTCAACCGTGAGCGCCCGCCGATGAACACCGGCCGGAGACGCGGACGCTCCGCCACCGCCCCGTCGACCCAGACCCCGGTCGCGGCAGCCGTCCGCGACGGCACGCGGGGCGGCGTTCGCGGCTAGCCCGAGTCCGTCTGCGCAGTCTGTCCCAACGCCGGGGGACGTGGACGCCGTGCAGATCAAGGTTGGCACGGCGATCACCGCGGATCCGCACGATCGACCGGCGAACGGCGATCACCGACCGCGGACACCGTTGCGGCCGGGCCGCGATAGGACGGCGCCGCTGGCGGAGCGACGTCCTCGGGCAGATCGAGGATCGCCGCCGCCGATCGCAGCCGCCGGCGAAGCTCCTCGCCGGCGTCGCGAGCCACCGCCGTCTCCAGCGACGGCGGCGCCGAAACAACGCTCCACAACAACACCAGCGCACGGGGATCGGCCGGCGCCCGATCGATCCGATCGGCCATCTCGCGCACGCGTCGATACTCGGCCAGCAGCGCCTGACGCTCATAGGCGACCAGCGGCGGGAGCACGCTCGCGCGCATATAGCCTGGCGACGCGCGCAGCGTCCCGTCTGCGAGTCGCAGCCGCCAACGCAGATCACGTGCGAGGCGGTGCCGCACGCGGGGCTTCTCCACCCAACCCAACCGGTCAGACACCGCCCGCTCGATCGGCGTCCGCGCCGACTGACACGCAAACCCCGACAAGATCAACTCATCCGCGTACGCCGTCGCGCGGGCACGCTCGACCGAGCCAACCCCGAGATCCACGATCAACGCCGCGCTCCCGATCAAAAGCACGAGGCCCGTGTACGCCTCCGGCTCGCCGAGAGGGGAAAGGCGCCACGCTGCGCAACCCACCAGCACACCCGCCAAGGCACGGCACTGGCGCAGGATCGCCCGACGCCTAGCCAGCGTCTGCGCGAGACAACTGGTCGGATCCGACGACAACACCCAAGCACCTTTCCTAGGTGTCAGTGCCGACCAGACTTCCCGGCGCGCCGCAAGATACTCTATCGCATCACGATAAGCCACGCGACTCGTCCTAAAGCAGGTTTCGCCTCGCGCCGCGAAGAGGCGGATCGAACCGCTGCTGGGCTGGTGGTCGGCTGACCGCTCGGCGCGGCCAATCACGGCATCGCACAAGTCGCGAGGTCGAGTCCCGGAAATGTCCCTGAAAGGGGCTCGGGCACTCGACGACGGGCTGATGCGAGCAGCCTCCATCCCAGTGACCGGCGCGATAAGGCGTTGGCCGCTCGCGTCGTTCGTGGCGTTGGCGTACGCGATTTCGTGGGCGTGGGCGTTTCCGTTCGTGGTCGTCGGCGACGTGGTCGAAAAGGGCGTGGGTTGGCCGACGAATGTCCCCGCGGGTCTCGGTCCGGCCCTCGCCGCGGTTTTGGTGACGGCACTCGTTTGGGGTCGTGAAGCCGTCCGTGACCTTCTCGCCCGGATGGCCCGCTGGCGCATGCCCTGGCGCTGGTGGGCCGCGACTTTGAGCCCCCTTGTGTTCCTCGCTTTGGCGCTCGCGGTTTCTGCGGCCGCCGACAAGTTGCCGAGCAGGAGCGACTTCGGCCGTTACAGCGGTCTGTCGGCGATTGGTGTCGTTCCTGTCGTCGTGATCGTGGTCGTGATCACCTTCGGCGAGGAGACGGGCTGGCGTGGGTTCGCGTTGCCGCTGTTGCAGCGTCGTTACGGTGCTCTCGCCGCCGCGCTGCTCGTCACCCCGATCTGGGCCCTCTGGCACCTTCCCTACTTCTTCACCGTCACCACCTACCGCGGCTTCGCCCCGGTCGGGTATGTCGGCTTCGTCTTCGGCCTCGCTTGTGGCTCGATCGTGCTCACCTGGCTCTACAACGGTACGGGCGGCAGCATCCTCGCCTGTGCGGTGTGGCACGGCCTCTACAACCTCGAGACCGGCACCGCGGCTGCCACCTCGACGATCCAGGCGGTCACGAGCGCCTTCGTCTACGTCCTGGCGTGCCTGCTCGTCGGACTCGAGTTGCGGTCGCGGAGGCGTGGAGAACCATCGATCCTCGGCCCTGGCCCAGGCGGCGCCACTCCGCCCAGGCGTCCCACCGTGACGAGCACGTGAGGAAGCATCTGCAGCGCCTCGGCAACGTTTTCGTGATCGGCCTGCTGTGTTCGCCATTTCATCGCTTGGCGAGCGGCTCGCTTCTTCTTATCACCTACCGTGGTCGCCGCAGCGGTCGTGCCTTTACGATCCCGGTGATGTATGCGGAGCGCGAGGGGACGCTGACGATCTTCGTCGGTCATCCCGAACGGAAGAGGTGGTGGCGGAACTTGCACGGTGGCGCAGAGGTGGAGGTGCGGCTCCGAGGTCGGCGCCTGCGGGCACACGCTGAGGTTGTCGAGGACGGCGCCGCCGTTGACAGCTACCTCGATCGATACCCGAAGGCCGGCACCGCGATCGAGGCAGCCGCGTCGCCCACGTTTGTTCGCGTCGCCGCGCTCACACCGAACAGCTGACTCTCAGGTCGACGGCGAACGACGCAGCGCTGAGCAGCAGCACCCCGCAAGGTAGCCGCATGCTGGGAGATATCGCCGGTTTGAAATCTTGCGCGGGTTCGAGTCCGTTCAACCCGCTTCGTTCGCTTAACCAAGTTGTTTCCGACGAGTGCGACGGGGCACGAACCTCGGCCAGGTGTGGGCTACTAGTGTATGTTCTCGGTCGAGCGTCTGGAGGGTCGGAGATGGCGCAGATGCGCGCGGTGCGGTTCCATGAGTACGGGCCGGCGAGCGGCCTGACCCTGGAGTCGGTCGATCGGCCAGAGCCTGGGGATGGCGAGGTGCTCGTGCGGGTTCGCGCGGCCGGCGTGAACCCGATCGACTGGAAGTTCCGGGCCGGGTACCTGCAGGAGTTCATGCCGCTCGACCTGCCGCACACGCCGGGGATCGATCTCGCTGGAACTGTGGAGAGCGTGGCCGCGGACGTCCAGGATCTCGCCGCTGGTGACGCTGTGTTTGGGCGTGGCAGCGGGACGTACGCCGAGTTCGCGGTCGCACCGAGTGGCTCGCTCGCGGTGAAGCCCCAGCGGATCAGCTTTGAGGAGGCCGCCACCCTCGGAGTCGGCGGCGTGACCGCATGGTCGGGACTGTTCGACACGGCGCGGCTCGATGCCGGTCAGCGGCTCCTGGTGTATGGAGGCGCGGGCGGCGTCGGCTCGCTGGTTGTGCAGCTGGGGCATTGGAAGGGCGCCCACGTGATCGCCACGACCTCCGATGCCAACGCCGGGTATGTGCGCTCGCTGGGGGCCGACGAGGTGATCGACTACCGGGCGACGCGGTTCGAGGACGTCGTGGGCGACGTGGACGTCGTGTTCGACACGGTCGGCGGCGAGGTGACCGAGCGCTCCTGGGCCGTGCTGCGGCCCGATGGGATGCTGGTGGTCATCGCCGGCATGCCAGAGCCCGAGAAGGCAAAGGCGCACGGCGCCCGCACCGCCGGGGTGCAGGCGCCGGAGCCGATCGCGCCGATCCTGCACCAGCTCGCGCAGCTCGCCGAGGCCGGCGACCTGCGGCCCCAGGTCGGCCGGGTGTTCTCGTTGTCAGACGCAGCCGCGGCGCACGCGGCCAGCGAGACCGGACACGGGCGCGGCCGGATCGTGCTTCAAGTAGGCGACTCAGCTACCTCCGCCGCTTGAGCCAGCTCCGACTGGCGAGGGTTCGATTCCGATCGGCCTGAGGCCGAGTGGGGAAGTCGTTCTTCTACCGCCGTTCGCCGATCTTGAAGTAGCCCATCTTCCGAAGTGCCCATACCTCCTGGGCCTCGGTCAGCGAATCCCAGTAGGCCTTCGCCTCCCGCTCCCTTCGTACACGGCTGGCCGGCTTCTCCGGCGGAAGCGGAGGCATAGTACGAGGGCCGAATGGTGCACTTTTCGGCATTGCGGGCTCTCGAAAATTGGCTTCGTTGAGCCATGCGCCCGGCACGATTCGAACGTGCGGCCTCTGCCTCCGCAGGGCAGCGCTCTATCCCCTGAGCTACGGGCGCGGGAGCGGCAGTCTACAACCTGCGCTCGTCCCGGCCGCCGGGGTTGCCAGCCGCGCGCCACAGCTCCGCCAGCGGCGCCGGTCAGCCTGCCCTCCACGACGCGGTGAGGTGCCGCGTCCCGAGCTGGAGGTGCAATCGAGATGCAGACAACGCTTCGCAAGACGGCCGCCTTCGCCGCGGCGTCCCTCGTCTGGATCGGTGTGCACGGCATCCAGACGCCGATCAACGAGGCCGAGGGCACGTTCGCCATGCACGGCGGCCTCGTGGGCAAGCGGGACACGCCACGTTCAACCCGTTCTACGCGTCGAACACGCTCCTGATCGCGTCGGGCCAGGAGAAGTTTCGTCGGCTGTCTGAGCCGCAACGGCCGCGCCGGCTGCCAGACGGCCGACCCGGCGGGCTCGCTCAGCTTCCGGTACTTCTACGGGGCGAGCTTCAAGCCCTCCGGCGCGCTGATCGCCGGTCACTGCACGCACCCGATCACCGGCGGCACGGGCGCCTTCGCCGGTGGCCGCGGCATCCTGTCGATGCACGACCAGCCGGTCGGCGCCGGCGTCCGCACCACCTGGCACGGCACCGTCGTGCTGGGCGCGGTCTCGAGGCGGATCGCACGCGCAGGCTGCAGCCGGGCCCTCGCGTCGCAGCTCGTCGCGCCGGTCGCTGCCCTCGACCAGGCGCATGGCGATGTAGACGTGCCCGTCGGCCTCGCCGGCCGAGTGGATCGGGATCACGTTGGGGTGATCGATGCTCGCCGCGACCTGCGACTCCCGCAGGATCCGGGCGCGTGAACCGGGATCGTCGGCGAGCGCGGGGGCGAGCACCTTGAGCGCCACGGCCCGGGCCAGCCGCAGATCGGCCGCCCGGAACACCTCGCCCATGCCGCCGCAGCCGATCAGGCTCTCGACGGTGTAGTCCACGATCGTGTCGCCGGACGTCAGTTGTGGGTCGCCATCCATGCTCTCCGCTTGCCGAGACTCCTGCGCCGTCCGGCTGGCGGGCTCCTGGCGGGCGGCCGGCGGTGGGACGTGCCTAGAGGTCGCGCCGACGCAGGCCGGCGGCCGTCGCCGCCAGAATGACCGCGATGTAGGCGACCGACCAGACGACGAGGACCGGCCCCGCGCCCTGCGCGCCGCCCAGGGGGCCGAGGTGCACGATCACGCCCGTGAAGCCGCTCGTGTGGGCCGTGAGAGAGTGCAGCCCGGCCTGGTAGAGGGCGTCGAAGGGCAGCGCCCACGAGGCGTCGCGGCCGATGTCCTGCAGCCGCTGCGACGGCAGCGCATAGCCGATCTGGCCCAGCAGCCCCGAGACGAGCCCGGCACCGTACACCATGAGGACGGCGATGCCGTTCGCGATCGTGGACATGTACACCGACCCGAGCAGCGAGATCGCGGCCACCACGCACACCCCGCCCGCGAGGGCGAGGCCCGGCACGACGTAGTTGTCAGGCCACCAGCCGCCCTCGAGGCCGGTGATGACGACCGCCGAGCCGTACACGATTGCCACGTATGCGCAGCAGATGCCGCAGGCCGCCCCGTAGCGGGCCGCGGCAAACACCGTACGCCCGATCGGCCGCACGACGACGGGCTGCAGAAGCCCCTGCTCGGCGTCGCCGCGCACGACGTTGAAGGTCAGGAACACGGCCAGGACGGTGCCCAGGAACAGGGTCGCGAACATGGCGAGCCCGAGCAGGGTCGCGCCGGCCAGCGTGTGGGCGTCCACGAGCGCCCCCGCCTGGCGCACCCGCGCCGCGCCCAGAGTCGTGAAGGCCAGGTGGGTGGCGACGGCGTAGAGCCCGAGGAACGCGACTGTGAGAAGGGCCACCACCGCGAGCACCCGGCGGCGCAGGCACTCGCGCAGCGTCACCCCCACGATCACTCCGGCGCCGCTCATCCCATCTCCCCCTCGACCGCCGCGAGGTAGACCTCCTCGAGGGTCGATCGGGTCGCGCGCACCTCGTACACGCGCTCCCCGGCCGCGACCAGCCCGGCGACCAGGCCGGGCACGTCCTCGCGGCCGCCCTGGTAGCGGCGGGTGCCCGAACCGGTCTCGATCTCGATGCCGCGCGCCGAGGTGAGCTCGTCCGGGCTGCCCTGCGCGACGACCTGGCCGCCCTTGATGATCACGACCCGGTCGCAGACGAGCTCGACCTCGCTCAGCAGGTGCGAGTTCAGGAGCACGGCGGTGCCGCCGGCGCGCAGCTCCTCGAGCAGCGCCCGCACCGTCCGCCGCCCGGCCGGGTCAAGCGCGCTCGTCGGCTCGTCCAGCACCAGCATTCGGGGAGCGCCGATCAGGGCCTGCGCGATCCCGAGCCGCTGCTGCATGCCCTTCGACATCGACTCCACCCGCCGATCGGCCACGTCGGCGAGGCCGACCAGCTCGAGCAGCCGGCCGCGCTCGCCGGCGCCCCCATCCGACCCGGTCAGGCCCTGGTGCATGACGAGCAGCTCGGCGGCCGTCATCCAGCCCGGGAAGCGGAAGAGCTCCGCCAGATAGCCGAGGTTCGCCCGCGCGGCGGCCGACCCGGCCGGAGCGCCGCAGACGCTCGCGCTGCCGCGCGTCGGCCGCACCAGGCCGCAGCCGATCTTCACGAGCGTGGACTTGCCGGCGCCGTTGGGGCCAAGCAGTCCGACCAGCTCGCCCTCGTCCACATGGATGCTCACGCCGTCCAGTGCGGTGGTGCGGCCGTAGCGCTTGCAGAGGTCGTCTGCGGCGAATGCGACCGGCACGGGCCTAGACAGCGGAGTCGAGCAGCTCGACCTGCTCGTGCTCGCGCTCGGGCGGAGCGCCGTAGGCGTAGACGAACAGGTCGTCGTCGCCGTGGTTCACCGTCTGCTGGGCAGTTCCCGGGTGCACATGGATGAGGCCGCCCCGCGGCGCGTCGTGGCGTTCCGGCCGGTCGCCGAGATACATCGAGAGCGTCCCCGCGAGGACGACGAACGTCTCCTCGTGGGTGGGGTGGCGGTGGCGGCGGCCTGCGGCGCCCGGCTCGTAGCGCCAGATGTTGCCGCGAGTGTGGGCGAAGCCCGCGAGCTCGCTCAGCTCGGCCACGTGGCGGGCCGGCTCGCCGGGCGTGTGCGGGCGCGTGATCCACTCGGGCTCGTCGGGATGGATGACGCGGAACGACACACCCGCAGCGTAGATGGGTCACGCCCGGGTCGGCACCGACACTTCGAAGCGCGAGCCCCGCTCCGGGCCGCTCGAGGCCTCGATGCGGCCTCCGAGCGCCTCGACGATGCGCTTCGCGAGCGTGAGGCCCAGGCCCGAGCCGCGGCTCGCGCGGGCCGGGTCGGCGCGCCAGAAGGCCTCGAACACGCGCGGCAGCTCGTCGGCTGCGATGCCCGGGCCGCTGTCCTCCACGGTCAGGTTGATCCCGTCGGCGTCGAGGCCTGCGCGCAGAGTGACGCGGCCGCCGGCCTGCGTATAGCGCACCGCGTTGTCGAGCAGCGAGTGCACCACCCGCGCCAGTTTGGGCGAGCAGGTGCTCCGACCGGCGTCGCCCAGGTCGATCTCGAGCCGGATGCGCTTCTCGGCCGCCTCGGGCCGGCACAGCTCGAGCGCGCTCTGCACCGCCTCGGCGAGCGGCACCGAGCGGGCATCCCGTGCGAACTCCGCGGCGTCGACCTGGGCGAGCTCGAAGAGGTCGTCGACCATCGTCACGAGCGCCATCACGGAGCGGCGCATCTCGGCCGTGTAGCTCGTGAGCGTCTCGGGATCGCGGACGATGCCCTCGTCGATCGCCTCGACCATTGCTCGCAGGTTCGCGATCGGCGTACGCAGGTCGTGCGAGAGGGACGTCATGAGGTCGCGGCGTTGCGCCTCGATCGCGCGCTCGGCCTCGATGCCTGCAGCGAGCCGGGCCGCGGCACGGTCGAGCGTCTCGCCCAGCAGCCGCAGCTCCGGGCCGGCCCGCAGGTCGCCGGCGCGGGCGTCCAGCCGGTTTTCGCCGAGCGAGCGCGCCATCGTCACGAGCCGCCGGAGCGCGCGCGTGTTCGACCGCCCGACGATCAGCGCCGCTGCAACGCCTGCGGTGACGGAGTAGAGGGCGACCGACACGAGCTCCGTGCGGTTCGCCTCGTTGATCAGCATGTAGTGGCCGAGCACCAGGAGGTCGAGCACGGTCACCAGCGAGGCGATGACCGCGATCGCCACCAGCGTGTAGGCGAGCCGGGCGCGGGTGAGGAGCGGCCGCGCCAGCAGCGACGTGACCAGCGTCGCCAGGGCGATCGGCCCGAGCAGCGCGGCCATGTGGAGCGTCTCGCTCATGCCTCGAACCGGTATCCGACGCCGTGCACGGTGACGAGCCGCCGTGGCTGCGACGCGTCATCCTCGATCTTCGCCCGCAGCCTCCGGATGTGCACCGTGACGGTCTCGGTGTCGCCCGTCCACACGTAGCCCCACACCGATTCGACGAGCTCCGAGCGTGTGAACACCCGGCCGGGGTTCGACGCCAGCATGAAGAGCAGGTCGAACTCCTTGCGCGTCGTGTGCACGACCTCACCCGAACGCCGCACCTCGCGCCGGACGGGATCGACGGCGAGATCGCCGAACTCGAGCGGGGCCGCGCCCTCGCCGCCGCTTCGGCGCAGCACCGCACGGACGCGCGCGACCACCTCGCCGGGCGAGTAGGGCTTCGTCACGTAGTCGTCGGCGCCGAGCTCCAGGCCGGCGATCCGCTCGCGCTCGCTGACCTTGGCCGAGAGGATGATCACCGGCACCGTGCTCTCGAGCCGGACGAGCCGCAGGAGCTCGAGGCCGCTCAGCCTGGGCAGCATCAGGTCGAGCACGATCACGCTGGGCGCGTGCGCCTCGATGGCGCTGAGCGCGGCGTGCCCGTCGGCGGCGGAATCCACCTCGAAGCCCTCGTGGGTCAGGTACCGGGTGAGCACGTCGCGCACGACCGGCTCGTCGTCGACGACCAGCACGCGCGGCGGTGAGATGGCCGCCATGTGCTCCAGCGTACCAATGCAATCGCCGCTTGCCATCGCAGTTCAGGTTCTTGCAAGGTCGCCCCGGGCCGCGGGCTGCACCCGGCCCGCCGCGGCGCAGATGCAGAGGATCAGCCCGAGCGGGATCAGGAGCGCGGCCCGCAAGGCGACGTGTCCGGCGGCGAAGCCGATCGCGGCTGGGCCTGCGATCGACCCGGTGTAGGCGATCAGGAGCACACGCGAGATGGCCGCTTCCACACCTCCTCCCGAGCCGCCGGCGGCGCTCAGGATCGTCGGCACGATGGGGGCGAGGCCCGCGCCCACGAGCGCGAAGCCGGCCACGCCCGCCGCGGGGGTCGGCAGCGCCAGCGCGATCGCCAGGCCGGCGGCCGCCACCAGGCTGGCCCGGCGGGTGATGCCCACCGGCCCGAACCTCGCCACGAGGCGGTCGCCGACGAGCCGCGATGCGGCCATCGCGAGCGAGAAGCCGGCGAACGCCGCGGCCGCCACTGCGGCGCCTGCACCGGCGCGGTCGTGGAGGTAGACGGCGCTCCAGTCGGCGGTGGCGCCCTCGGCGAAGAAGCTGCAGAACGCCACGAGGCCAAGCGCGACGAGGCCGGCCGACCACGGCACCCGGCCCGGGCGGCCCTCCGGCTGGGGCAGCGCGCCGCCCGGGACCCCGGCCAGGACGAATGCCGATCCGACGGTGACGGCGAGGCCGACGATGGCGAAGTGCACGCTCGGCCGCAGGTCGACCGCCGCCGCGCCGCTGGCCACGGCCGCTCCCAGCAGGAGGCCGATGCTCCAGGCGCCATGGAAGCCCGACATCTGGGGGCGGCGGCGATCGCGCTCGGCCGCGACGGCGAGCGAGTTCATGCCCACGTCGACGATCGCGCCGACCGTGCCGAAAAGGACCATGGCGGCGGTCAGCCCGGCGAGCGTCCCCGCGAGCGCCGCCCCGACGAGCGCCGCGGCCATCGCCGGTATCCCGGCGCGGACGACGGGCGCCGGCCCGAGCCGTTTGGCGAGACGGCCTCCCCACCAGCTCCCGAGGAGCGTGCCCAGCGCCATCCCGAACAGGGCGATGCCGAGCCGGCTGTCGGACAGGTGCAGGTCGTGCTTGATGGCGGGCACGCGTCCGGCCCAGGTGCCCACGAGCACAGCGTGGACGACGAAGGCCAGCGCGAGGCTGCGGCCGGCGGGATGCCGCCATGGCATCGCCCGTGGCTACCGCGTGTGCCCGGGCGCCGGCCGCGCGCACGGCCGGCGCCCGGGAGGGCTCACCCTACGAGGAGGCGACGCTCTCGTCGCCCGCGGGCAGGCCGGCGACGGAGCCGACCGGGGTCAGCCCGCCGTCGTCACCGATCCGGAACGTGGTGATGCTGTTCAGGCCGGCGGTGAGGACGTCGAGGTAGCGGCCGTTCGGCGTGATCGACTCGTCGAGCGGCTTGCTGGTCGCGCCCGGGTTGGCGGCCACCGCGGCGGCCAGGTGCAGCCGGCCGCCGTGACCGACGCGGAACGCCGAGATGACGCCGCTGCCGGTATCGGCGGTGTAGGCGATCCTGCCCTTGATCGCGACCCAGCAGGCCGCGAGTTCGTTCGACGCCACCGGGCCCGAGAGCAGATGCAGGGTGCCGGTGTGACCGATGCGATACGAGGAGGCGGCGCTCACCGGCGTCTGGTGGGCGTCGGTCACCACGAGCACGCCGCCATGCGTGAAGCCGAAGCCAAACGGCGTCGTGCCCGCCGACGGGAACGACTGCAGGTGCCGGATCGAGCCGTCGTGGTTGAGCGTGACCGTATCGATCGTGTTCGAGCCGGTGTTCGTGACCGCCAGCGCCGTCCCGGCCGGGTTGAGCGAGATCTGGCCCGGTGCGGAGTCGCCGGGCGCGAGCGCCGCGGTTCCGCCTTGGATGCGGGCCAGGCCGTGGTGTGTGGCCCAGAACCCGACCACGTCGAGTCCGCCGCCGTTCACGACGTAGACCCGCCCGTGCGCCGCCGTGAGGCTGGCCGGGCCGGCGCCGCCAGAGCTGACGACGGCGATCCGGTGCAGATGCGCGCCGTGCACCGCGAACGCTGTGATGGTGTTCGAGGCGGTGTTCACGGCGTACAGTCGGCGCCTGTCCGGGCTGAGCGCGAGCGCCCCCTGCGACACGCCGTTGGTGCCCGTGCCGCTTCCGCCGGTTGCGACCGAGCCGGCGGGCGAGAGCGAGCCGTCTGCGGCCCGCGTGAACACGAGCACGTGGTTGCCCGACGTCGCGTTGGAGAGCGTGAACACCGCCTCGGACCCGTGCGCGCTCGCGGCTGCGGGGAACGCCAGGCCGGCAAGCGCCGCCAATGGAATGAGCCATCGTCTTCTCACGTTCACTACCCCCTGGTGGAGCGGCCGGCGGGAGTGCCGGCCGTCTGGGAGGCACGCTAGGGACACGGCCTTGCCGAGCCCTTGCCCGATCCTTACAAGATCCGGAACAGTCCTCACCGCCGTGCGTTGCGGACGATCCGGCCTGCGCGTACAGTGGAGACGTGGGCAGAGGACGAGAGATCGCGCTCCTCGTCGTATTCGCGGCGGTTCTCGCCGGCTGCGGCGGCTCGTCCGGGACGAGCAACCCCGCCAAGCTCGAGCCGGGCGACGTGGCGGTGGTCGGACAGACCCACATCACGAAGGCGCAGCTCGCGCATCAGATCAAGCTCGACGTGCGGGCGATCGAGCTCGGCGGCGAGTCATGCACGGGCGGGTCGCAGGGGCAGGAGGATTGCGGCGACAAGCGGGGATCGGTGCCGCCGGTGGGGACCGAGGCCTACAGGTCGGCGATCGTCGAGCCGGTTGTCACCTACCTCGTCCTCGACGCCCAGCTTCGCGCCATCGGCCGCAACCTCTCGATCGTCGTCACCCCCGGTCAGGTGCGCGCGGCGATCGCGAAGAACATCCAACAGCTGTACGCCGGTGACGTGGCCAAGTACCGCGCCGACCTGGGCCGATACCGGCTGACGGACACCGACGTGCGCCAGCAGGTCGAGCTCACGCTGCTCCAGCAGCGCATCGACGCGAAGCTGAAGAGCCAGGTGACCGTCACGCCGCAGGAGGTGCAGGACTACTACACCGCGCGCAAGGCGGACTACGAGGTGGCCGCGGACACCCGCGCGGTGTCCTACGTGCTCGAGCCGAGCCGTGCCGCCGCCACCAGGGCGCGTGCGGCGCTCGCGGCGGGCAAGAGCTTCGCCGATATCGCCTCCGGGGCGCTCGACGACAGCTCGCTGCATGAGCCGTTCGTCGCGATCCGGGGCGAGGTCGACCAGGCCTTCGCAGTCGCAGCGTTTGGCCTGCCCACCAATACGCTCTCGCCACTCGTGCGCGCGGAGCAGGCCTATATCCGGTCGCAGCCGTCGTTCAAGGGCAAGTGCAAGCCCACGTGCTACTTCGTCATCCGCCCGACCGGGGGCATGGTCAAGGCCGGATCGCAGAAGCCCTTCGCCGCTGTGCGGGGGCAGATCACGCAGCAGCTCAACTCGATCCTGCCGGTGAGGCACGTCCAGCTCACTATCGCCAGGCTCGAGAAGCAGCAGAACGCGGTGACCCGCTACGCGCCGGGGTACGCGCCCCGCAAGCCGAGCATTCCGTCGACCGGCGTGCCGGACACCGGCGAGACCACCACACCGGCCACCTGACGTCGTAGGATGATGCGCTCGCCGTGTTCGGTCGCCGCCCCATCGCCGCCGTCGGGCTGCTCATGGCGGTCGCCTGGACGCTGGTGGTCATCGTCGAGTCGACCAGGGCGTACCCCTGGGATCGGGGCGCCGGCCGGTAGCATGACGGCCGTCGTCCTTGCGCGCGTGTGGATCGGCCTGAACGTCGCGCTCGCCGGCGGGGTCTGGCTGATCGAGCGCACATTCGGGGACAGTCCCCGGTAACCGCCGCGCGTGTGCGCCTCGACGCCGTCTGCATCCCGCAGGCGCAGGTCTCAGGGTACGACCCGGCGCATCACGCAGTTCCTCTTGCCCTTCGGGCGGAGGTAGCTGAAGCCCGCCCGCTCGTACAGAGACCGTGTGCCGTTGTAGAGGACGGACACCTTCTGGCCGGCGGTGTCGTGCGGGTAGCCCTCCACAACCCCGCCGCCGGCCTGCGCGATCAGATCCACGGCACCGCGAAGGGCGGCCGCCGTCACCCCCGTGCGCCGGTACTTCTTGTCCACGAAGATGCAGGTGACCCGGTAGTCGGGCAGCCTGTCGAGATCGGCCTCGTACTCCTTGCGGTGATGGATGTTCGGCAGTTCCTCCGGGACGCCGTACTGACACCACGCCACCGCCTCGTCACCGTCGAACACGAGCGCAGCGTGTGCGCGGCCCTCCCGAACCAACCGCTCCTTGAGGGCGCGGTTGCCCTCGGCGGTGAACGCCTTCTCGGCGTGGAAGGTGTGGAACCAGGTGCACCAACAGCCACCGAACACACCGTTGTGCCGCTCGACGAGTCGCGCGAATGCGTCCCAGGTGTTCGCACCGAGCGGCTTGACCACGTAGTCGGTCATTGGGTCTCCCTGGCTCGCGTGCGGGCAGTGTAACGCCGCACTTTCGCAAGCGTGTGCGTGCGTCATTCCTTGCAAGAACCGAAACAGTGTGTGCCAGTCGTTGGCGTGGCGCCGGCGACCTGCCCATACTGTGGGGATGGGAGAAAGGCGGCTCGGTCGCGGCGCGTTCCTGTCGGTGGTCGGCGCCGGCGGCGCCGGCCTGCTCTTCGGCGATCGCATCACATCGGCACTGAAAGGGCCGCTCGCCGACGCCGGCGCGGTGGT
>DASXOR010000147.1:0-6465 GCA_036494095.1 Gaiellales bacterium
CTTCACGACCACGACAGCGACCTCGAAGCTCGGCGGCTGTCCCTCTGGATCGGACACCCAAAGCATCAGATCCGGCGGCTCGTCTGTCGAGGTCGCCGAGCTGTGGAACGTGGCGATCAGATGCAGGAGAGGAGCGCTCCGAGCCGTTCCCCGGTAGTCGCCGCACTCGACGTCAACCGCCGGGTGGTCGGCGAGGTTTGCCCCGACGCCCGCCAGATCGACGCAGACCGGCGCGCCCACGGCACGAAAGGTGCCCGACGGGCCCGATTCCCGAGCGCATCAGGATCGCAGGGCTCCCGAGCGTTCCGGCGCACAGCACAACCCAGCCTGCTTCGAACACGGTCGCGTCCGCAAGCCGCACTCCGCATGCGCGGTCTCTGTCCAGCACGATGTCAGCGACCACAGCGTCAGCGCGGATGGTGAGATTCGTCGGCGTCGAACCCGCCGGCAGGTAGGCGTCTGCCGTCGTAACCCTGTAGCCGTTCCGAGAGCTCATCGGTCGACGGCATTGGGCCGCAATCTCCGTGCCAGGGGCGATCGCCGAACTCCGCGTCGGTTTCGCGCCGTACGAAGTAGGGGAGCACGTCGTCGAAGCCCCAGCCCGCGTTTCCGCGCGCCGCCCACCCGTCGTAGTCAGCGGGAGACCCTCGTGGCGTGAATCTCGTTACCCAGGAGGTCCCGCCGAGGAGCTTGTTCCTCCGCACGTTCTCGCCGGCGCCCCGCGCGTCGGGCTCCGACGTGTACCCCCAGTCGAACCGCCGTGTGATCTGCCAGCCGTTGCGGATCTCGTTTGGCAGATCGGCTCGACGATCAGGACCCGCTTCGAGCAGCAGCACTAACCGCGAGCCGGACTCTACAAGTCGCGCTGCAAGGACGCATCCGGCAGCCCCGCCGCCAACAACGACGACGTCGAACGCCGTTTCATGCAAACCGGTCACCCTTCGAGCCGACCATACCAGGCGGGTATCGTTACGGCGCTTTGAGGATCCTCGTCGCCCGCTGCGAGATCGCCTACCACGGCCGCGCCACCACCCGCCTGGGCGCCGGCGACCGGGTGATCCTGCTGAAGGACGACGGCAGCCTGTGCGTGCACACCGACAGCGGGTTCAAGCCGCTCAACTACATGTCAGGGCCGACCTCCGTGGCGCAGGATGGCGACGTGATCCGCGTCTACCGGCCGGCGTCGGACGAGACCCTCGTGATCGTCCTGCACGAGGTGTTTGCCGACTCCGCCCTCGTGCTCGCCGACGACGCGGTGTTGGAGCGTGAGGACGCCGAGCTGCAGATCCACCGTCTGCTCGAGCGGGCGCCCGAGACGATCGAGCCGGGGCTGGTCGTGCTCGACCGGGAGCGGTTCACCGACACCGGCCCGATCGACCTGTTCTGCCGGGACACGGACGGGCGCACGGTCGTGGTCGAGGTGAAGCGGACGCGGGCCGTCGCCGTGCACGTCGAGCAGCTGACGCGCTACTGCGAGCGGGTCGATCTCGACCCCGCGCATAAGCCGTGCCGCGGCATCCTGGTGGCGCCCGAGATCGCCCCGCAGGCGCGGGTGCTGTGCCAGGCCCGCGGGTACGCGTTCGTCGAGCTCGACTTCGACGTCCTCAAGGGCGAGGCGGCGCCGGAGTTGACCCTGTTCGACTGACCCGAACCGAAAGGATCGCCATGCCCATCGTCGACCTCTCCGACCAGCCCGTCACCGCGACCGCCTACGGCCGCTGGCAGGCGCTGAACGCGCCGCTCGGCGTGACGGCGTTCGGCATCAACGCGATCGTGTGCGATCCCGGCGAGGAGATCGACACCCATCACGACGAGACCGACAGCGGCCAGCACGAGGTCTACGTCGTCGTGGCCGGGCGGATCGAGTTCCAGCTCGGCGACGAGGTGCGCGAGGCCGGCCCGGGGACAGTTGTGGCCGCCCCCGACCCGGCCACGCCCCGTGGGTTCCGCGCCGTCGAGCCCGGCACGCGCGTCGTCTGCGTCGGCGCGGCACCGGCGGCCGATGCACCGGCCTTCGGAGAATGGATTGGCCAGGCCGCCTCGTAAACTCACCGCATGCTGATCTGCCCCGCCTGCGGCGAGGAGAACCCGCCCCGGTTTCGCCTGTGCGGGTTTTGCGGCACCCCACTGCAGCAGGCGGCGGCCCCGGTCGAGGTGCGAAAGACGGTGACGGTGCTCTTCAGCGACGTCGCCGGATCGACCGCTCTCGGCGAACGGCTCGATCCCGAGTCGCTGCGCGAGGTGATGGGGCGCTACTTCGACGTCATGCGGGCGGCCATCGAGCGCCACGGCGGCACGGTGGAGAAGTTCATCGGCGATGCCGTCATGGCCGTGTTCGGCCTGCCGCAGGCGCACGAGGATGACGCGCTGCGGGCCGTTCGGGCCGCGCTCGACATGCGCGCGGGGCTCGACGAGCTGAACGTCGCCCTCGAGCGTGATTACGGCGTGACGATGACCAATCGCACCGGCGTGAACACCGGTGAGGTCGTCACCGACGAGGCGGCCGGCAACCAGCGGCTCGCCACCGGCGACGCTGTGAACGTGGCCGCCCGGCTCGAGCAGGCGGCGCCGGCCATGGAGACGCTCCTGGGAGCACTCACGCATGCGCTCGTGCGCGACGCCGTGTCGGCCGAGCCGGTGGAGCCGCTCGCGCTGAAGGGCAAGGCCGAGCGCGTTGCGGCGTTCCGGCTGCTCGGCCTCGCCAGTCAGGAGCGGGCGAGCACCTCGCCCTTCGTGGGCCGCAATGCCGAGCTCGGGCGGCTGCGGGCCGAGCTCGAGGCCGCCGTCGCGGCCGGCGGCGGCCGGGCGGTGACCGTGATCGGCGAGGCCGGCGTCGGCAAGTCCCGGCTCCTGCGCGAGCTCACCGCCGGGCTCGACGGCGCTGCGGCGGTCGTGCGCGGGCGCTGCCTCCCCTACGGCGAGGGCATCACGTTCTGGCCGCTCGCCGAGGCGGTGCGAAGCGCCGCCGGCATCGTCGAGGACGATCCGCCCGAACGAGCCATGCAGAAGGTGGTGGAACTCGCCGGCGGCGACGGCGAGGCTGCCGACCGCGTCGCGTCGGCCATCGGTCTGGCTTCCACGGACTACGCGGTCGAGGAGATGTTCTTCGGCGTCCGCCGCCTGTTCGACGCCCTCGCGGCCGAGCGGCCCCTGGTCGCCGTCATCGACGACACCCACTGGGCCGAGCGGACGCTGCTCGACCTGCTCGACCACGTTGTGGCGGGGGTGCAGCGACCGTGCCTGGTCGTCTGCACGGCCCGGCCGGAGGTGCTCGACCGGCCGGAGGGGAGCGTCCAGGGCGCGCAGATCCTGCTCGAGCGCCTGCCTGCCGACGCGGCCTCGGCGATGGCGGAGCGGCTGCTCGCCGGGCGCGGCGTCGATGCGTCCACGGTCGAGCGGATCGTGACGGCCTCCGACGGCAACCCGCTCTTCGTCGAGCAGATGGCGGCGATGCTCGACGAGGCGGACGCGGGAGGCGAGCCCGAGGTTCCCCCGACGATCCTTGCCCTGCTTGCGGCCCGGCTCGACCGGCTTGCCCAGGTTGAGCGGGCGGTGCTCGAGCCGGCGGCGGTGGCCGGCCTCGTCTTCCCGTCGGCGGCGGTCGTCGAGCTTGTGCCGGAAGCCGATCGCGCCGCCGTCCCGGAGCGGCTGGGCGTCGTCGAGCGGCGCCGGTTCATCCGCTCCCACGCGCCGGTGATGGGATACGACTCGGCCTACCAATTCGAGCACATCCTCGTGCGCGACGCCGTCTACCGGCGGCTGCTCAAGCGCACACGGGCGCAGCTGCACGAGCAGTTCGTGGCGTGGGCCGACCACGTGAACGGCGAGCGCGCGCCGGAGTACGCCGAGATCACCGCCTATCACCTCGAGCAGGCCCACGCCTACCTGGCCGAGCTCGGGCCGCTCGACGACCACGGCCGCGAGCTCGGCCGGCGGGCGGGGAACCGGCTGGCGGGGGCGGGGCAGCGCGCGTTCGCCCGCGGCGACATGCATGCCGCCGCCGCCCTTCTGCGCCGCGCGGTCGACCTGATGCCCGCGCTCGACCCCGATCGCCTCGGCCTCCTGCCCGATCTGGGCGAGGCGCTGATGGACATCGGCGAGTTCGCCGAGGCCGAGGCGGTGTGCCGCAGCGCGATCGCGGCGGCGGAGGCAGTTGGCGACCATCGCCTGCGCGCCGAGGCCGGGCTGGCTCTGCTCCTGAACCAGCTCTACGGCAACGAGGGCGCGTGGGGTGTGCGCGCCCTGCACGAGGTCGAGCGGGCCATCCCGGTCTTCGAGCTCGTCGGCGATCAGCTGGGCCTGGCGAAGGCGTGGCGCATCATCGGGTCGGTGCACGCGACCGCGCTCCGCTACGGCGCCGCGAACGTGGCGGTCGAGCGCGCCATCGAATGCGCCCGGCGCGCCGGGGCGGCGATGCAGGAGCGGCGCAACATGGGCGCGTTCACGATCGCGTGCGTCTACGGCCCGATGCCGGTCGCCGAGGCGCTCGAGCGCTGCCGCGACATCGGCCAGCGCGCCGGCGGCGATCACCGCACCCAGGGGCTGGCGCTGTGTGCGTGTGCCCAGCTCGAGGCGATGCGCGGCGACTTCGCCCAGGCCCGGGAGCTGTATGCGCGAGCACGGGCCGTGCTCTCGGAGATCGGCGGGGGCGTTCTGGGCGCGTCGACGGCCCTCGACTCGAGCACGGTGGAGCTGCTCGCCGGCGACCCGGCCGCCGCCGAGCGTGAGCTCGTCCGCGACACGGAGCTGCTCGAGCGGATGGGCGAGCGCTACCTGCTCTCGACGATGGACGGCATCCTCGCCCAGGCGCTGGTCGCGCAGGGCCGGCATGCCGAGGCGGCCGTCGTGTGCGACAAGGCCGAGGCGGCGGCGGCCGCGGACGACATCGAGTCGCAGGTGCTCGTGCGCAGCGTGCGCGCGGAGCTCCACCTGCACGCCGGCCGCACCGGCGAGGCGACCGCTGCGATCGCCTCCGCCCTCGAGCTCCTGCGCGGCGCCCAGGCGCCGAACATCCTCGCCGACGCCCTGGTGCTGAGCGCTCGCGTGGCAGCTGGGCGGGGTGATCTGCGGAGGGCCGAGCAGGAGCTCGCCCGTGCCGCGGCGCTCTACCGCGAGAAGGGCAACCTCGTGTCCGAGCAGCGCACGGCGGAGGTGCGGGCCGCGCTCGGCCTCGGCTCCATCACCGCCTGATCAGGTACGCCAGCGGCCGTTCGTGGTCGAGAGCACGTCGATCTCGACCGTGAACGCGCCCTTCTTGCAGTGCTTGGGCCTGACCAGCTTGCGGGCGGAGATGCATGACGCCGGCGAGGCGACGCCCGGCCCGCCGGTGCAGTTCGGGACGGCCACGCCGTCGTGGAAGAGCGGCAGCTTCTTGAGGTCGTCGGCGTCGAAGTGCTTGGGCAGCTCGCTGCTATCGATCCGAAACGTGAGGTGCAGCGGATCGGTGGGCGAGAAGGCGGGTGCCGCGACCGTGACCACCGAGATCTGACCAAAGCATTTCGCGCCGGGCCCGCACGCGTCAGAGGGGCCTGTCGCGTTCACCTCGGCCAGCGATGTCGCCGCGCCCACAGGAGTCGCCGGCACGTCGACGCCGGTCGACTGCGGGTTCGCGGGACTGGTCGTCGTGCCCGTGTTCAGGTTGCCTCCCGCGGGCAGCACGTATGCGGCGATCGCGTCCGGGGAGGGCGGCTGCACCGCGACCGTCGTCGATGCCGTGACCGTGAGGTCGTCGTCGTCGTGGTCACCGTCGCTCGTCGTCCAGGTGACCGACGAGCCGACCGAGCCGGGCGACGACGGGACGCTCATGATCACCGTGGCCGACGCGGTCGCGCCTTTCGCGAGCGTGCCGAACTGACAGGTGGCATCCGTTGCGGACGTCGTGCATACGCCGGCCGAGACGACGGTGACGACGCTGAACCCGGCCGGCGCCGGGGCGTCGAGCGTGGTGTCCTGCAGCGACTTCGACGTCCCGTTCGTGAACGTCGTCTGGTAGGCGACGGTGCCGCCGGCCGTCACCGGGCTCGGGGTGCCCGTGAGGCTTGCGGTCGCCGTGCCGCTCGTGTGCGCCGAGGCAGAGGCCGCCCCGGCGAGGACGGCGAGGAGCACGGAGAGCGCAGTCAAAGTACGGCCCATGCAGGCACCTTTGCATAAACGGTGAAGTCGTGTCAAGCCCGAGCAGCTCAACTGAGGGCGGCGACAGCGTTCAGGAACCCGTCGATCTCGGCCGGCGTGTTGTAGTGCACTGCGCCCACCCGCACCGCGCCGCCGGAGCCCTCGAGCCCCAGCCGCTGCATGAGCTCGAGCGCGTAGTAGTTCCCGTCCCAGACGAAGATGTCGCGCTCGGCAAGGGCGGCCGAGACCTCCGCCGGCCCGCGCCCGGCCACGTTGAACGCGGCGGTCGGCACGCGCCGGCCGAGGTCGGGCGTCCCGTACACCGTCACCCCGTCGATCGCGGCCAGTCCCGTG
>DASXOR010000148.1:0-25572 GCA_036494095.1 Gaiellales bacterium
GAGGACTGTCCGGGCCTCGCCAAGACCCTGGTCGCGCGCTCGTTCGCCCAGGTGCTCGACATCGGCTTCGCGCGCGTCCAGTTCACGCCCGACCTGATGCCGTCGGACGTGACCGGCTCGTCGATCTACCGCCAGTCCGACGCAACGTTCGAGTTCCGGCCCGGGCCGGTCTTCACGAACCTGCTCCTGGCCGACGAGATCAACCGCGCCCCACCGAAGACGCAGTCCGCGCTGCTCGAGGCGATGGCCGAGCGGCAGGTGACGATCGAGGGCGAGACGCGCCCCCTGGACTCGCCGTTCCTGGTCATCGCCACCCAGAACCCGATCGAGTACGAGGGCACCTATCCGCTGCCCGAGGCACAGCTCGACCGCTTCCTGATGCGCCTGGGCATCGGCTACCCGGGCCGCGAGGACGAGTGGGAGGTGCTCGAGCGGCGCATGCAGCGGATGGGCGACGACATCACGCTCGAGCCCGCGTGCACGCGCGATGAGCTCATAGGCATGCAGCGCGCCGTCGAGACGGTGCATGTCGACCGCAGCGTGGGCCTCTACATGGTCGACCTGGTGACGGCGACGCGCGGCCACGGCCAGGTGCAGGTCGGCGCCAGCCCGCGCGGCACGCTGGCGCTGCTCAAGCTCGCCCGTTGCCGGGCCGTCCTCGACGGGCGCGACTTCGTCTCTCCCGACGACGTGAAGGCGATCGCCGTGCCGGCCCTGGGCCACCGCCTGACCCTCCGGCCCGAGCTGTGGGTGCGGCGGATCTCGGGCGACGACATCGTCCGCGAGGTGCTCGAGGCGGTGCCCACGCCGGCCGCCCGGCCCGCGTCCGCGCCGGCACCGTGACCGCGGTCCCGGCCGCGAAGCTGCGCGGCTACGCCATGCTCACCGCGGCCCTCGTGTGGGCGGCAATCGTGCTGCACCGGCCCGAGCTCGTTGCCGTGGCCGCGCCGTTCGGCGTGCTGCTCGTGATCGGCCTGGCGGCGACCGTACCTCCCGAGCTGGCTGTGCGTACGAGCGACGAGGAGATCCGCGCGGTCGAGGGCGACACGATCACGCTGCACACCGAGCTCGAGGCCGCGGGGCAGGCCATCGGCCGCCTGGCGATCGCCACGCACGCGCCGGCGGGGCTGCACTCGTCCACGCCCGCTCGGGTCTTGCGGCTTTCGGCGGACACGCCCGCGGAGATCACGACCGACCTCGTCTGCACGCGCTGGGGCGGCTATCTGACCGGCGGCATGTCGCTGCGCGCGTCCGGCCCGCTTGGCCTTGTCCGCTTCGAGCAGACCGTGCCCGCGACGGTGCGTGTGCGCGTGTACCCGCGGCCCGAGAGCGTGCGCGCGCTGCCCCGCCCGGCCGCGACGCACGTGGGCGCCGGCAACTACGTCACCCGGACTCGCGGGGAGGGGCTCGAGTTCGCCGACCTGCGCCCCCACGTCCCCGGCGACCGGCTGCGCCAGGTCAACTGGCGCGTGAGCGCTCGCCGCGGGCGGCTGCATGTCAACGACTACCACCCGGAGCGAAACGCGGACGTCGTGCTCTTCCTCGACTCGTTCACGGATACGCGCGACCAGGCCGGGGGCACGATCGACATGACAGTGCGCGCCGCGGCAGCGCTGGCGGCCGCGTATCTGCGCACCCGTGACCGGGTCGGGATCGTCGGCTTCGGTGGCGTGCTGCGCTGGGTGCTCCCGTCGGCCGGCCAGACGCAGACCTACCGGATCCTCGACTCGCTGATCGACACTCAGGTCGTGGCCAGCTACGCCTGGCGGGAGGTGGCCGTGATCCCGGCCCGGACGCTGCCGCCCCATGCGCTCGTCGTCGCGCTCACGCCGCTGGCCGACGCCCGCATGCTCACGGCGCTCGCCGACCTGCGGGCGCGCGGCATCGACCTGGCGGTGATCGATGTGTCGCCGCTGCCCTTCGTCGGGCCGCCCGCCGGCGATCTCGGCGACCTGGCCTACCGCCTGTGGCGGCTCCAGCGCGAGCAGCTCGGATCGAAGTACCGGACGATGGGCGTGCCGGTGGTCGAATGGCTGCACGGGCAGCCGGTGGACGAGGTGCTGGCCAAGTTGCGGGAGGTGCGGCGATACGCCCGTACCGTGCGCATCTAGCCCTGCTGCTGGCGGCGTGGCTCGTCTCGGCGGCGGTGGCGGCCCATACCGCGACCGCCACGAGCGGCCGCGGGCACGGGGCCGTCATCGTGGCCGCCCTCGCGGCGAGCGCGGCGCTCGCGGCCGCGATCATCGCCCGCTGGGAAGCCGGAGTGGTGTGGGCGATCGCCCTCGCCGTGGCCGCCTACGCCGCCGGCCTCGCGCTCGCGGGCGGCTCGCTCGATCAGTGGGCGCCGCTCACGGCCGGCGGCCTGTTCGCCGCCGCGGAGCTCGGCGAGTGGGCGGTCGAGGCGGCCCGCCCGGCGCAGATCGATGCCGGGATCGTGCGCGCGCGGGCGGCGACCATCGTGGCGCTCGCAGCGGCCGGCGCAGCCGCCGGATGGCTGCTCCTGCTCGCGTCCAACGCGGGCACCGGCGGCCTCGCGATCACCGCCGCCGGGCTCGCCGCCACGGCTGCTGCGATGCTGCTCGTCTCGCGCCTTGCCCGGGGAGCCTGGCGCGACGATTGACTAGACTCGGGGCATGCCCCGTCTGCTCGTCTTCGGCGCCCGTGGTCTCGGCCGTGCGATCGCCGAGCACCTGATCCCGCAGGGGTGGGATGCCGTCGGCGTGGCCCGGTCGCAGGACACCGCGGCGGCGTTCCCGGGCCGCGGGGTCGTGGCCGACCTCACCGACGTCGGCCGGATGCGCAGCGCCGTGGCGGACGCGGCCCCGTTCGACCTGGCCGTGAACGCCGTCTCGCCGAAGGGCCGCTTCGGCGGCGGCGACCTGACGACAACCGACGACGACGCGATGGCGCCCTACCTGGAGCAGCTCCTGCCCGAGGTGTTCGGCTTCTACCGCACCTGCGGCGCGGAACTGGCCGAGCGGGGCGGCGGCACGCTTGTACAGGTGACCGGCGGCTCGGCCCGCCGGGCGCTGCCCGGACGGGCTCCGTGGGCCGCCGGCGCGGCCGGTGTGCGCGCGCTCAGCCAGGCCGCCGCGAACGAGCTGAAGCCGCAGGGCGTACATGCGGTGCTTCTGGTCTGCGACGGGTCATTCGGCACGCCCGGCGACGATGCCGGCGGCGCCAAGATCGACCCGGTCGAGCTGGCGAAGGCCGTGCAATATCTGCATGAGCAGGGCCGCAGCGCCTGGACGCACGAGCTGGTCGTCACGCCGGTCGGCGACCGCTGGACGCCCTAGCCCGGCGACCCGAGAATCGGGGCCGGGCCCCGAGGGGCCAGGCCCCACCACCCCGTCAGCCTGCGAGCGCGGCCACCGTGTCGTCCCACGGGCCCCGAGGGGCCAGGCCCCACCCGTCAGCCTGCGAGCGCGGCCACCGTGTCGTCCACCTGCCCCGGGGGGCCAGGCCCCACCCCGTCAGCCTGCGAGCGCGGACACCGTCTCGTCCCACAGGGCGGGGTCGGCGGCGCCGGCCCCGTCGGCCTGGTTGCGGGCGCAGCGCGAGATCAGGGTCGCGAGCGCGCCGACCGCGCGCAGGTCGCCGGTCGCGCAGATCTCGCACAGCCCGGCCGCATACAGGTAGTCCCCGGTCAGGAGCGCGAGGCCGGCATCGGCCTGGGAGAAGAGGCGCGAGCGGCTGTAGTGCAGCAGATAGCCCTCGTAGATCATCTCGACGCCGAGCAGGTAGCGATCCGGACAGCTGCCGGCGAAGCGGGGCACACCGGAGCGCGCACCGGGAAGCAGCGCCTGCTCCCATAGCGGGCTGTCGGCGGCGGCCCGGTCGGCCACCTCGTGGAGCACGTTCATCCCGCGAACTCCGCGGCCGCGGCGGCGGTCTGCTCGACCTGGGCGGGGGTGTGGGCGAGCGACGGCATGAGCGCCTCGAACTGCGACGGCGCGATGTAGATGCCGCGCGCGAGCATGTGGGCGTGGAACCGGGCGAACCGACCGGTGTCGCTCCTGGCCGCGTCCGCGAACGAGTGCACGGGCCCGGGGTGGAAGAACGCGGTCAGCATCGCCCCGACCCGGTTCACGGTGACGCCGGGGCCGCTCACCGCCGTCTCAAGCGCCGCCGCGGTCGACTCGAGCCGGTCGTAGGCCCCGGGCCCGCGCAGGAGCGCGAGCGTCGCCAGGCCCGCGGCCATCGCGAGCGGATTCCCCGAGAGCGTCCCGGCCTGGTAGACATCGCCTGCGGGCGCCAGTCGCCCCATCACGTCCGCGCGGCCGCCGAACGCCGCCGCGGGCAGGCCGCCGCCGATGATCTTGCCCAGGCAGGTCAGGTCGGCACGTACCGCCAGGCGCTCCTGACCGCCGCCGTAGCCCACCCGGAAGCCGGTGATGACCTCGTCCATCACGAGCAGCGCTCCGGTGCCGTTGCAGACCGTGCGCAGGCCCTCGAGGAAGCCGGGCTGCGCCGGGACGACGCCCATGTTGCCCGCCACGGGCTCGACGATCACCGCGGCCAGGTCGTCGCCGTGCCGCTCGGCGATCGCGCGCACCGCGCCCAGATCGTTGTACTCGCACACGAGCGTGTCGGCGGCGACGGCGGCGGGCACGCCCGGGCTCGTCGGGATGCCCAGGGTCGCGAGGCCCGAACCCGCCTGTGCCAGCAGCGCGTCGGCATGGCCGTGGTAGCCGCCGGCGAACTTGAGCAGCTTGGCGCGGCCGGTGTGGGCCCGAGCGAGGCGCACGGCGCTCATCACGGCCTCGGTGCCCGACGAGACGAACCGCACCTGCTCCAGCGAGGGCACCGCCGCGCAGGCCGCCCGCGCCAGCGCGAGCTCGAGCTCGGTGGGCGCCCCAAAGGACGTGCCCGCGGCGGCCGCAGCGGTCACCGCAGTGACCACGTCCGGATGGGCGTGACCGGCGATCAGCGGCCCCCACGACTGCACCCAGTCGACATAGCGGTTGCCGTCTGCGTCCCACACCTCGCCGCCGGCGCCGCGGGCGAGGAAGAGCGGATGGTCGCGGCCGACCGACCGCATCGCCCGTACGGGGCTCGACACGCCGCCGGGCATGAGCCGAACCGCTTCCGCGAACAGCCGCGCCGACTCGGCCGTCGATGGTGCTACGAGAGCCACCCGGCCGCCTCGGCGGCGTAATACGTGATCACGAGGTCGGCGCCGGCCCGGCGGATCGCGGTCAGCGCCTCGAGCGCCGCCGCCCGCCGGTCGAGCAGGCCGCGCGCGGCGGCCGCCTCGAGCATCGCGTACTCGCCACTCACCTGGTAGGCGGCGAGCGGGACGAGCGTCTCCGACCGCAGCCGGCGCAGCACGTCCAGGTAGGGCAGCGCGGGCTTCACCATGATCACGTCGGCTCCCTCCTCGATGTCGAGCAGGGCCTCGCGCACAGCCTCGTTGCCGTTGGCGGGATCCATCTGGTAGCCCTTGCGGTCACCCTCGGAGGGCGCCGAATGGGCGGCGTCGCGGAACGGGCCGTAGAAGGCCGACGCGAACTTCGCGCTGTACGCCAGGATGGCGGTGTCGGTCAGGCCCTCGTTGTCGAGGGAGGAGCGGATCGCCGCCACGCGGCCGTCCATCATGTCCGACGGCGCCACCATGTCGGCTCCCGCGGCCGCGTGCGAGAGGGCGGTGTCGGCCAGCAGCTCGACGCTGACGTCGTTGTCGACGATGCCGTCCCGCACGACCCCGCAGTGGCCGTGGGAGGTGTACTGGCAGAGGCAGACGTCGGTGATGACGATCAGGTCGGGCAGCGCCGCCTTGATGGCGCGGACGCCGAGCTGCACGATGCCCTCGGGATCGTAGGCCTCACTTCCGGCCTCGTCCTTGCGCGCGGGTAGCCCGAACAGGAGCACCGCAGGCACGCCCGCCGCGTGCACCCCGGCGGCCGCCTCGACGAGGCCGTCGATACCGTGATGATGCTGGCCGGGCATCGACTCGATCGCGTCCGAGCGGCCGCCGCCGTGCCGCACGAAGAGCGGCTGGATCATGTCCGCCGGCCCCAGGTGGGTCTCGCGCAGCATGCGCCGGATGCCGGACGTACGCCGCAGCCGACGCAGGCGGGTGGTAGGAAACGGCATGTCCCAAAGTGTAATCCGCGCTTGCCGCGCCACGGCCGGTGGGGTACTCTTGCCAAGAATCGACTGATTCGAGGCTGGGAAGGTCAAGGATGGACGTCTCCGAGATCCACGACGGCGAATATTCGAACGAGGCCCTGCGCAAGCTCGGCGCGCGGGTCAGGCACCTGCGGCGCAAGCGCGGGATGACCCAGCGCGACCTGTCGTTCGAAGGTTGCTCGTACAGCTACCTGGCCCGGATCGAGGCCGGCGACCGCCGGCCCAGCCCGCGGGTGCTGATGGAGATCGCCCACCGCCTCGGCGTGAGCACCGAGGAGCTCACCGGCGAGACCTCGCCGCAGCAGCGCCCGCGCTCGCTCGAGCTGCTGGACGCGATGGTGCTCGGCCGCATGGGCCGGCTCGAGGAGTCCGAGGAGCTGCTGCGCGGCGTGCTGCGCGAGGCAGAGGTGAACGGCGACGGCGAGCGCATGAGCGAGGCCTGCGAGGGCCTCGGGCTCGTGGCCGCCGACCGGGGCGACGACCGGCTGGCGCGGCGCCTGTTCGAGCAGGCGCTCGAGGTGGGCACATCGCCCGACCCGGCCCAGCGGGTGCAGCTGTACGGGCGCCTGCAACAGACGTACCGCCGCTCGGGCGATGTGGCCCGCGCGCTCGCCCTGCTCCAGGACTGCATCGCGAGGCTCGAGCACGACGGCCCCGTCGACCAGGCCAAGCTGGTGCGCTACTCGCTCTGGCTGAGCGAGGCGTACGCCGAGGCCGGCGCGTTCGCCCGCTCGGCGAGCGCGCTCGCCACTGCCCTCGAGGGCCGCGACCAGGCGGTCGATCTCGCCTCCCGGGCCGCCACCCAGTACGCGATCTCGCGTACACATGCCGCTGCGGGCGCGCTCGACCAGGCGATCCGGTTCTCCGACCGCGCGCTCGCGCTGTACGAGCTCGCCGACGACAACCGCGCGCTCGGGGAGGCCCACCTCACCTACGCGCAGCGGCTGCTCGACCAGGGCGACACCGACGAAGCCGGGACGCACCTGCGCGCGGCCCGCGAGGTCTTCGGGCCGGGAGCCGAGCCGGTCGAGCGCGGCCGCCTGCTCGTCGAGGAGGCGCGCTTCGCGCTCCAGGACGGGAACGGCGACGCGGCCGTGCGCCACGCCACCGAGGCGGTCGCGGTACTCGAGGGCGCGTCGGCGTCGTCCCGCGTCGGCGACGCGCACCTCGTGCTCGCCCGTGTGCAGGACGAGCTGGGCGAGGTCGAGCGGGCCGACGCGGCCTATGCCGCCGCGATCGTCGCCCTGCAGCGGCAGACCGACGGCGCGCCGGCGCTGGCCCGCGCATACCGCCACTACGGCAAGTTCCTGAAGCGGCTCGGCCGCGCGGAGGCGGCGCTCGAGGCCTTCGAGCTCGCCGCCGACCTGGCGCCGTCCAACCAGGACGCGCTCGCGCCGCTGCCGACGGCGGACATCAGGCTCCCGTCAGACAACTGAGGCGCTCCGGCTGCCTGGCTCGTGACCGATCTCGACGATCCCGCCGCTGTCCCGACCGAGCAGATCTCCGAGGCGATGATGCTGGTCGCGCTCGACCGGCTGGACGAGGCCGACGAGCTCCTGCGCCGCGGCCTGCGCACGGCCGAAGCGCTTGGGGATGACGCGGGCGCGAGCCGGGCGCTCGAGGGTCTGGGGCTGATCGCCTCCCGCCGGGGCCGGTTCGAGCGGGCCGTCGAGCTCCTCGAGCAGTCGCTCGCCCGCACCGCCGGCGCCGACCCCGAGGAGCGGTTCGAGCTCTACCGCGAGCTGGCGCGGCTGCACGGCGAGGGCACCAACCTGCCCCGCTCGATCGAGCTGCTCGAGGGCTGCCTGGAGGCCATGCGCGCCAAATCGGAGCGCGACCCCGCCAAGATGGTCGGGTACACGGTCTACCTGAGCTACGCGTACGTCGACCAGGGCGACTACGGGCACGCGACGGCGGTGCTCACGGAGGCGCTGCGCGAGGACGCCGAGGAGATCGACCGGGCCACCCGATCGACGGCCTACCGCGCGCTCTCGCGGCTGTACGCGCTCACCGGCCAGACGCCGCTCGCCCTCGAGTACGCCGGGCGGGGGCTGGAGGCCGCGCTCGAGACGCGCAACGAGTGGGAGCAGGCAAACGCGCACCTCCTGCTCGCCCACGTGCTGCTCGACGACGGCCAGGCCCACGCCGCCGGTCGCGAGCTCGAGGCGGCCAGGCGTGCCTACGGCGACCGCATGAGCGGCATGGACGAGGGCTTCGTCGCCGTCGAGGAGGCGCGCCGGTCGCTGCAGCAGGGCGATCCCGACGGCGCCGCCGGCCTGGCCCGGGAGGCGATCGAGCTGCTCGGGAACCTGTCGGTGCCGGGCGAGCTCGGCGAGGCCTATCTCGTCCTCGCCCGCAGCTACGACGAGACCGGCAAGAGCGACCGCGCCGAGGCCGCCTACACGACGGCCATCGATGCGCTGCGACGCCAGAACGGCTGGCACTGCGAGCTCGGGCGGGCGTACCGCTGGTACGGCAAGTTCCTGCGCCAGGCGGGCCGCACCGAGGCGGCGATGGAGGCGTTCGAGCAGGCCGCCGACCTGGCCCCGTCCAACCACGACCGCCCCGATCGCGCCTGAGCCCGGCCGGAGCGCTACTCGCCGGCCGCGGGCACGGGCTCGTCGGCCTCGTCCGCCGGCTCGATCCCGACCTCGACCGGGATCGGCCCCTGATCGCGCCACGGCTCCAGGCTGATCCGCTCGAGCAGGAAGGCGGCCACCTCCCGCCCGATGGCAACCAGGGGCATCGCCAGGAGCACGCCTGCGAGGCCGTAGAGCTCGCCCGCGGCGAGCAGGGCGAAGATCACCACCAGCGGGTGCACCTTGACGGCGCCGCCCATCAGCTTCGGCACGATGATGTGGCCCTCAATCTGGTGGATGAAGAGGAACAGGAGCGCGACCGCGATGACCGCGGTGAGCGACTGGGTGGCGGCGACCGCGGCCGGTGCGAGCGCCCCCAGCCACGGCCCCAGATAGGGGATGATCTCGACTACGGCGGCCCATGCGCCGAACACGAGCGCGTACTGCGACCCGGCCGGGAACACGCCCGTGACGCCCAGGATCTCCAGGCCGACGCCGGCAGTGATGCCGACCGCGAGCGACACCATCGTCTGGCCGCGGATGTAGGCGAGCAGGGCGCGCTCGACCCGCGTCACCAGGTCGTCCTCTGGCCCGGTGCCGGGGAACACCCGGCGCAGGAACCGCGACAGCCGGGGCGTGTCGAGCAGCATGTACACCGAGATGACGATCACCAGCACGAGGTTGAACAGGCTCTCGAACACCGTGATCACGAGCGTCTGGACAACGGACACCGCCCGCCCGGAGTACTTCTGCAGGTGGGAGACGTCGACGTGGTGCACCAGCCGCTTGCCGGGGCCGATCACGTTCACCTTCACCGGGCTCGAGCGATTGATCCACCGCTGCAGCTCGCGCAGCCTGCGGTCGGCCGGCGTGACCCCGTGGGAGTCGGTGCGGAACTGGTCGTTCACCTGGTTTGCGACCGACTGCACCTCGCGCGCGATCACCGTGCCGGCGATCACGCTCATGCCGCCGATCGCGACCGCGAAGCACACGTAGACGAGCAGCACCGAGATGCCGCGGGGGATGTGCAGGGCACAGAAGGCGCGCACGATCGGGTTCAGCAGGATGGCGATCAGCGCCGCGACCACGAACACGAACACCGCGCCGTTCACGGCCGACACGAGCAGCCACGTGCCCACCACGACCAGCGGCAGGCCCACGAGCTGAATCCACCGCGGGATCAGGATCTTCCCCGGGCCGTGTGCCGGCATCGTGGCCATCGTAGCAGCCGTCCCCGAGGGCCATCCCGCGCGGCTCCCCGCGCCGCAGCGCACGGCCCCTGCGCGCTCGTTCCGCCCCGCTATCCGCTACCCTGGCACCCGTGACTTCGAGGCACCGTCGCAGGTATCCGCGCCGTCGCCCCGACCACCGCCGCACCCGTCGCCGGATCGCGCTCGCGGTGGTGCTGCTGGTCGTGGTGACCGTGGTCGCGACGGCGCTGCGGTCGGGATCGTCGTCGAGCACGCCGGCGCTCGCGACCACACCCGCCACCCAGCTCGCCCCCAACGCCCCGCCGGCGCCGCTCGGGCTCGCCACCGCGCCCGGCAATCTGGTGCTCGACGTGCCGATCACCCGCCGCCGCGTCACCGCGATCGTCTACCACGGCGTCGGCACCTCGCAGGTCGTGCCGCTCGGGCCGCTCGGAAGCCAGCGCAACGCCGGCCTCCTGAACACGATCGCCAAGATGCTGACGGGCGCGCCCGACGGCGGCGGAGGGCCCTCGTACTACGTCGACGGCTCCGGCCAGGGCCCGAGCACCGGCTCGGTCGACGTCGGCGCCGTGGTCGGCACGGCCGTCTACTCGCCCGTCGACGGCAAGGTCGTGAGCATCCGCCCGTACGTGATCGACGGCACCGCCCACGGCAGCGTGATCGAGATCCAGCCGACGGCGACGCCCGCCGACGTCGTCACGCTGACGAATCTGAGCGCCGACCCGGCGATCGCCGTCGGCTCGGCCGTGACCGCCGCCAAGACCAAGCTCGGGACGGTCGTCGACATGTCCAAGGTGCTGTCGCAGGAGATGGCGAAGTACACCTCGGACGCCGGCAACCACGTGCACATCGAGGTGGGGCCGGCCCCCGCCAACAACGTGTTCCTGTAAAAGGGATCCGTGCGGATCCTCTTCATCGCCGACGCCTTCGCGACTCCCGGGCGCCGGATCATCGAGCAACAGGTGCCGCGCCTGCGGGCCGAGCGCGAGATCGGGTTCGTGGTCGCAAACGGTGAGAACCTGGCCGACGGCACCGGGATCACGAGCCGGCTCGCCCGCCGCCTGCACGGCGCCGGCGTCGACGTGATCACGCTCGGAAACCATGCCTTCCGCCAGCGGGAGGTGTACGAGCACCTGGGCACGGACGGGCGGATCGTGCGGCCCGCCAACTACCCGGCCACCGCGCCGGGCAGGGGCTGGTGCGTTGCCGCCGCCGCCGACGGCACGCCGGTGGCGGTGATCAACCTCATGGGCAAGCTGTTCCTGGATCCGGCGGTGAGCCCGTTTGCGATCGCCGAGGACCTGGTCGCGAAGGCCAGGGAGCAGGCGGCGATCGTGCTCGTCGACTTCCACGCCGAGGCCACCAGCGAGAAGGTGGCGATGGGCCGGTTCCTGGACGGGCGGGTGACGGCCGTCCTCGGCACCCACACCCACATCCAGACGAACGACGCCCACGTCCTGGCCGGCGGCACCGCCTACATCACCGACGCGGGCATGACGGGCCCCCACGACTCGGTGATCGGTGTGCGCACCGACTTGATCCTGCGCCGCTTCACCACCCAGATGCCGGTGCGGTTCGAGCCCGCCGAGGGTGGCGTCCGCCTCGAGGGCGTGCTCATCGAGTCCGACGGCGACGGCCGGGCCACGTCGATCGAGCCGGTGCGGATCGAGGAGTAGCTACGCGGCGGCGGTGGACGAGCGCGGGACGAGCAGCGCGATCATCACGGCGGGCAGCCACCAGCAGATGTAGGGGTAGAACCAGTAGCTCGCCCCGACCTGGGCGGCGATCACGACCGCCCCGACGAGCGCTGCCACCGCGGCCGCATCCTTGCGATGGCGGGGGAACACCGCGAGGGCGACCACGCCGACGCCCGCGGCGATCTGGAAGATGTGCTGGGGCAGACGCAGATCCCACCAGCCCGGGTGGTAGCGGCCGAGCGTCCAGATCGACATCGGCGTCACCCGGCCCAGCTGATAGTCGATCGTGCGGTGCCAGAAGAGCGACGCGCCGTTCGCGTCGAGCGCGAGCATCGCGAGCAGCAGGAGCGCGGCGACGGTGAACCCGATCATCGTGGCGAGGCGGCCGCGCAGCGACGCGAAGAGCGGCACCAGCGCGAGAGGGGCGAACTTGGTGAGGGCGGCCGCCGCCAGGAGCGCCCCGCGCGCCGCCGGGACCGCCAGGAACGCGAGCGTCCACGCCACGAGCGCTCCGACGAGGGCGTCGTTCGAGTTCATGTTGAGCGAATAGAGCGTGAAGGGGTTCGCGGCCCAGGCGAACGCGAGCGCCACGCCGAGCCGGCGCGAGCCCAGCCGCCACCCTGCGACGAAGAGGCCGGCGACGGCCAGGATGTCGAACGCCGAGGCGGCGACGTGGGCGGCCGGCAGCCGGTCCCAGATCCCGCTCCAGCCGATCGCCGCGACCGCCGGGACGTACGCCACGTACACCATCGGCCCGTAGGTGTCACCGCTTTCGATCGGCGACTCGCAGCGGCCGTCGGTCTGGATGTAGCCGACCGGGTCGCCGTTGACGTAGCGGCCGTGGCACGGGTGACCGTCGCGGTTGGGCATATGGCCGTAGGGCAGCACGCCGTCCATCAGCCGCGACGCTCCCGCCACGCCGGCGTAGCCGACGTCGATCACGTTCGAGTCCTGGTTGTTCAAGCCGAGCCGGAAGCCCATGAGCGCGAACACGAGGCCGATCATGAGCAGCAGCTGGCGGTCGCCCATGTGGAACTCGCGCGGTGCCCGCCCGAAGCCGATCCACACCATGCGGGCGATCAGGTAGATCATCGGCGGGTAGATCAGCGGCGTCGACCAGAAGACGTCGCCCCGGTTGAACGCGTGCAACGATCCCACGAACGACAGCACCACCGCCAGATCGAGCGTGCGCATCGAACGTGGCCGCCGCCAATCGATCAGGCCTGCCAGGAAGAGCGCGCACATCGGCCAGAGCACGTACGCGGCATTGGCCTTGCGGCCGTACGCCTGAGGCTGGCCGCGGGCCAGCTGCCACGCCACCTGCGGGCCGGTCCAGACCTCGTACGGCTTCTCGGTGTAGTCGGCGATGTGCACCTCGGCCACCTGATCGCCGCCGGCGTAGTAGTCGACCGTCCAGATGCGATGGTCGCCGAGGGTCGAGGTGTGGCTCACGTTCTTGTACTGCCCGATCCAGGCCCGGATCCGGTGCTGGCGCGACGCGATCACGAAGGCCTGCACCGAGTCGAGCCGGGGCTTGCCGAGCCCCGACGTCACGTCGACGTGGGTGACGGCCCCATCCCGATCGTCAACCGTGAACGCGGCCAGCACGTTGTGCGCGCCGCCCGGCTCGAGCAGCACGATCCAGTTGTGCGCCTGGCGGTCGTAGGACGCCTCCCAGTGGGAGCCGGGGTGGCGCAGGCGCAGCGTCGAGGCCTGCGGCTGCGCCTCGGCGATCACGATCGCCTGGCGCCGGGTCAGCTGGGCGGCGGCGTGCGCGGAGCCGGGGGCCGCCAGGACGGCGACCACCGCCGCCGCCAGCGCGGCGCTACTGAAACGTCCAGAGCTTATTGCCAAGGAAGCTGACCGGCGTCGCGACCAGGATGGCAAGCGCCGCGGCGGACACCTTCGCCATCCCCCCCGCCTCCACCAGGGCGCGCAGCACCGCGAGATCGAGGCAGAGGGCCATCGCGCTGACGGTGAGGAAGCGCACGTACTGGTGGTGGGGCACGCCGTGTCTGACCCGGAAAGTCCACGTCCGGTTCCAGACGAAGTTGCTGGTGGCGGCCAGCACGAACGCCAGCGAGAACGCGAGCGTGTACGTCATCCTGCGGTCGGCGATCAGGAACGCCACCAGGTTCACCACGTAGCCCGTCCCCCCGACTGCGCAGTAGCGGAGCACCTGCATCCAGTTGTCCGGACGGCGGACGGCGAGATGGAATCTGCGGGCGTGTCCTCGGGCGCGAACCGCGGCGGACTCGAGTCGGGCCTGCTCCATACCGGCGGGATGCTATCCGACGCGGGCTAATGCGGACGCCGCCTGCCTCACCGGCACCGGCAGACCGAAGTGCCGCCGGGCGAGCGGGGCCAGATCGGTGATCGACGGCTGGCCACCCAGCTGCGGCCGCTGCTCGAACCCCGCGGTGATCACCGGGACGATCGAGTCCTCGGCCCGCAGCGAGCCGTGGCTGCCGCCGCCGGCGTGGTGGGCGCCGCCCGAATCGGCATACTCCCAGCCCGGCGCGGCCGACACGATCACATCGCCGGCGGTCGGGCACCGCAGCGCTCCCTCGATCCGCTCGAGGGCGTTCGGATGCAGCTGCGGATGCAGCAGATCGGCGTCCCCCTCGACCATGAACGTGTTGCCGCGGGCGTCGACAGTCCCCGGCCCGCGCCGGAAGCGCAGCTCGCCGTCGCCGCGGCGGACGATCATCCAGCCTTCGTGCACGAACATGGCGAGCTCGGCCGCGGGCCCCTCGAGCATGCGCTCGGCGATGCGCGCCGCCGGCTCCCGGGCGCGATCGAGCCGGTACACCATCGCCAGCCGGTTGGAGGCGGTCACCGCCAGCTCGCAGCGCTCCGGGTCGGAGCGGCGGCTCGAGTGGAAGAGCGCCGAGCCCTCGAGCGGCGCCGCCGCGTCGGCGGCCTGCAGCACGGCGCTCTGGGAGTGGTCGGCGACCACGATCACGGCGTAGCGGTCGAGGAAGCGCTCGAGGCCGCCCGCCGCCTCGACCAGCAGCCCCAGGCCATGATCGGCGCCCTCGACGGCCCCCAGCACGTCGCCGGCGGGCCGGTGCTGCGCGGCATCTGTCTCGTACAGGTAGAAGAACAGGAAATCGAACCCGTCCCGGGTCACGAGCCAGCGGCCGACGGCGCCGCCGTGCCGGTCGATGCCGCCGCCGAAGTTGCGCGGGGCACCGGTGAGGTCGGTGAAGAAGAGGTCGCCGAGGAAGTACCGGCGCGGCCCGTACACCGCATCGACGATCCCCACCCGGCGGGCGAACCGGCGGGCCATCGGCCGCGTGATCGGGTGGCGCACGCGGCCGCGGCACACGTAGGTGTTCACCCCCGCCGTGACGAGGCCGGCATCCTCAAGCGCCTCGAAGATCGTCGTCGCCCGCGGCGAGAGGTGCACCAGGTTCAGGTTCACGAGGATGTCGTCGACCATCTGCCGGGTGCCCTCCGCGAGCGTTGCGGCAAACGACGAGCCGTACTCGACCAGCCGCCGCTCCCCACGGTGATACCAGCTCATCCCGGGGATGTGCGACCCGGCCGGATGCTCCCCGGTCAGAAGCGCCGAGAGGCAGACGGGGGTGAGCGACGGGAACGTCGAGACGCAGTCGTCCCTGCGGTCGCCGGCGGCCGCGAGCTCGGCGATCGTGGGAGCACGCCCGGCGGCGATGGCCCGGTCGAGCAGGTCGGGGCCGAGGCCGTCGACCACGGCGAGGATCAGCTTCTTCGCGTCTGCGCGACCGTTCGCCGTGCTCATCGCAGGACGCGCAGGCCGCGGAACTTCTGGTCGTCGCGCCGGCGCAGGCGCAGCAGCAGCCACGCCGCGGCGGCCGCCAGCACGTAGCCGGCGAAGGGAATGACGGCGACGGCGGAGGAGGCAAGGCCGCCGCCGTCTTCGATCAGCGCCGTGCCGCGCACGTCGCCGCCGGCCTTCACCGCACCCGCCCGGACGCGCCGCATCGCCAGGCCGACGCCGGCGGCTGCGAGGGCGCCGACGACGAGGCCGACGTACGGCACCTTGCCCCCGGCCGCGAGCTCGAACGCGAGCCCGCCGGCGACGATCCGCCGGCCCAGGCGCACGCCCGCCTGCGCGCCGGGCCACACGCTGTCGGCGATGAGCTCGACCGCGACCAGCACCCACGTGACCGCGACGACGACCGCGTCCCCGGCGAACTGGAGCGGGCTCTCGAGCCAGCCCTGCGTGGCCGCGGTGGAGGCGACGGCCAGTGGCGCTGCCGCCAGCAGGCCGGCTGCCGCCGCCAGGCCGAGGCCCTGGCTGATCGCGATGACGAGGTCCATTGGCCGGCGAATGATAAACGCCGGGTGCTCACCCGGGCGGGACGAGCACCTCGATCGCGTCGGGCCGGTAGGAGAACTCGACCCGGTCCCGGTGCCCCACGTACTCGCCGTCGAGCTGGAGGGCGGTCGGCTCGTCGCACTCGATCGTGAAGCTGTGCAGATCGTGCAGGTAGCCGACCCGGCGGCTCCCGTGCTTGGCGTGGCGCGGCCAGATCAGCCCGTAGACCGGCAGCCGCCACAGGTCGCGGGCCCGCAGCTCGCGGGTGAAGACGACGTCGAGGCCGTGCTCGAAGTCGGCCCGGGGCGCGGCCCGCACCGGGATCGGGCCCAGAAACGTGTACGGATGCTGGTTTGCCACCGCCACGTACGAGCACCGCTGCGCGTCGCCGGCGGCGGCGCGCAGCGTCATCCGCTCGTGCAGCGCGAAGCCCTCCCTGCGCAGCACCCCGAGCGCCGTCGCCAGCACGCGCAGGTCGCCGGGACGCTCGTTGCCCGGCCGCTTGTGGCGCGCCCGGTCGACGATCGCGGTCGCCTCGGCGTCGAGTCCAAGCCCGGCCGCGAACGTGAACAGCCGGTCTCCGGCGACGCCGAGCCCGATCTTGCGGGTCGACCCGGCCTGGATCGCCGCGGCCACGTCGGCGGCGGCCGCGATCGGATCGTTCGGGAATCCCATGTGCCGGGCGAACACGGACGACGCACCGGCGGGCAGGACGCCCATGAGCGTGCCCGGGCGGACGCCGTTTGCGATCTCGTTGTAGGTGCCGTCCCCGCCGAGGCCGACGACCGCCCCGCCGCTCACCGCGGCCGCCAGCTCCGTCGCGTGGCCGGCGTGCTCCGTCGTCACCACCTCGAGCTCCGAGACGGCCTCGAGCGAGGCGACGACGGCGTCGAGCACACGGCCGCGGACGCCCGTCGCGGCCGCATTGACGATCAGGCGCACCCGCATGGCGCCGCTACCATAACGGCCGATGCAACCCGCGACCGTCCGCACCTGCACCGCAGCGGCCGCCGTGCCGGCCGCGCTCGTCGTCATCGCCCATCTGGCCTATGTGTGGAGGCTGCATCCGGCAAGCGCCGATCGCCAGTCGGCCGCATTCGCCCACGGCGTCGGGCTGGCCGCGATCCTCGCGGCCGTGCTGGCCGCGGGACGCGTCGCCCAGTGGCTCGACGGCGAGTCCGCCCGGCTGTGGCCGGGCGTGATCGGCATCGTCGCGACCATCGCGGTGCTGGCGCACCTGGCCGACGACTGGAGCGCGGGCTCTGCGGCGGTGCGCAGCGTCCACATCCTGCTGGTGCACGCGGCCCTGCTTCTGGCGATCGCCGCAGCGGCCTTCATCGCCGGGCGGCTCGAGGCCCCCCGGGCCGCTCGGGAGTAAATCCCGGGCCAATCCCCCCCGCGTACAACTTGCCTCATGATGGCGTATGTCCGGCAGGGGGTGCTCGTCGCGACGGCAGCGGCCGTGGGAGGCGCAAGCGCCGTCGCGCTCGGCCGCGCCAACGTCACCGACCGATCGATCACCACCATCCGCAGGGTGGGGGTGCAGGTACCCGAGAACGTGGCCTCGACCACGGCGGGCCTGAACGCCGCCGAGATCTACCGCCGGGACGCGGCCGGGGTGGTGGTCGTGACCGCGACGACCGTGCGCCGGGTGAGCACCAACCCGTTCGATCCCGCGGCCCCGCGCCAGAAGGAGCGGGCGCGGGCGCTCGGGTCGGGGTTCGTCATCGACCGCGGCGGCCACATCCTCACGAACGCGCACGTCGTGGTCGGCGCCCGGTCGGTGACGGTCGGGTTCCGCAAGGGCGGCACGTACCGGGCGCACGTGCTCGGCATCGACCGCATCGACGACGTGGCGGTGCTCGACGCTCCGACCGCCCCGCGCTCGCTGCTCGACCCGCTGCCGCTGGGATCGGTGCGCTCGGTACAGGTGGGCGACCCAGTGGTCGCGATCGGCAACCCGCTCGGCGAGTACCGCAGCATCACCGAGGGGATCGTCTCGGCCGATCGCCGCCAGATCAACTCGCTGAAGGCGGGCTACAAGATCTACAACGCCATCCAGACCGACGCCGCGATCAACCACGGCAACTCGGGCGGCCCGCTGATCGACCGGTTCGGAAGCGTCGTCGGGATCACCAACCAGATCCTGACCGGGACGAACAACCCCACGAGCGGCAGCATCGGCATCGGCTTCGCCGTCCCCATCGACGCCGCCCACGCCGTGGCCCGCCAGATCATCGCCTCCGGCCGGGCGGTGCACACCTATCTGGGCATCGCCGGCGCCGAGCTCACCGCGAGCCTCGCCCGGGCGATCAAGCTGCCCGTCGACCGCGGCGTCCTGATCGGCCTCGTCCGGCCCGGCTCGCCGGCGGCACACGCCGGCCTGCGCGGCGGATCCTCGACGGCCACGATCGCCGGCCAGACCCTGACCGTCGGCGGCGACATCATCGTCTCCATCGACGGCCACGCCGTCGTTCACTTCTCCGACCTCGCCGAGACGATTGCCGGCCTGCAGCCGGGCACCCGCGTCACCCTCGGGATCATCCGCGGCGGCACCCACCTGCAGGTGCCCGTGACGCTGGGAGCACAGTCGGGTTAGGCACAAGGTTCGCGCCTTCGGGCGCGATTCGCCGGGGCCCCACCCCACCTGCCATGGGGCCCCGGCGGCCCTCTTTTCCGCGGCCGCGCTGGACGGAGGTCAGTGCACCTCGACGATGACGTCGTCGACGGCCTCGAGCGCTTCGCGGACCGCGTCCTCGACCCGGCTCGCCAGCGCGTGCGCGTCGCGGACGGACGTGCCGGGGTCGGCCGGCAGCGACGTCACGACCAGCAGCCGTCCGCCCTGCCGGTAGACCACCACCTCGCCGGCGGTGCCGGCGACCGCGCGCACCGCGGCCTGTGCCCGCCCGCGCACGTCGGGCTCGGTGGCGCTGACGTCGTGCGCCGGCTGGGCGTCCGGCGCCGACGGCTCGACGTGCGCGTACACCCGGGCGATCCCGACTTCGGCCAGGATCTCCCGCTTGAGCCGCTCGACCGCCCGCGCCACCTGGCGCAGCGTGGCGTCCTCGGGCAGGCGCACGTGCAGCGTGACCGCGCGGCCGGCGGAGTCCTCGAGCACCGTGATGTTGTGCGCCTCGACCACTCCGGGCACGCGCATCGCCGCGGCGGCGACGCGCTCGTTCGGACGCTCCTCGGCGAGCGCCGCGGGCTCGACGTGCACCTGCACCTGGGCCCGGCCGAGCGAGTCCCGCACTGCCTGCTCGACCCGATCGGACGTCTCGTGCATCTTCTCGATCCCCTCGAGGCGCGAGACACCGATCACGATGTCGGCGAAGCTCTCGCCCCCGGCCTCGCGCACCCGCACCGAGCGCACCTCGGCCACGCCGGCGACGCTGCGCACGACCCGCTCGACCCGGCCGGTCAGGCCAGACGGTGCGCGGTCCATGAGCACGTCGACATTGCCGCGGCCGAGCCGGACGGCGGCGGCCAGCACGATGACGGCGACGAAGATGGCCGCGACCGAGTCGCCTCCGGGGACACCCGCCGCGGCCAGCCCCAGGCCGGCGAGCACGGCCACCGTGCCGGCGAAGTCCGACCCGAAGTGCCATGCGTTCGCGACGAGGGCGGCGTTTCGCTGCCGCCGGCCGGTGCGCAGCGACACGGTCGTACGGGTCGCGTCGACGGCCAGCACGAACAGGATCACGACGAACACGTACGGGCGGGGGTTGATCGGAGAGCTGCCGGAGTGGAGGCGCACGACCGCCTCGAACGCGATCCAGACCGCGGCGCCCGAGAGGAACACGGCCTCGCCGAGGGCCGCCAGGTGCTGCGCCTTGCCGTGGCCGTAGGGGTGCTCGCGATCGGCCGGGCGCTCGGCCACTCCGACGGCGTACAGGGTCAGGACGGCCGACACGGCATCGATCCCGGAGTGGGCCGCTTCCGCCAGGATGCCGAGGCTGCCGCTGGCGAGCCCGACCACCAGCTTGACCATCACCAGGACGACTGCGGCCACGAGCGAGACCAGCGCCGTTCGCCGCGCGATCGACATGCGCGGGAGTCTATTGCGCTGCGGTTTCCTTTTTTCGTCCGGAAGTGCAATGATTCCCGACGTCATGGGCGCGAGTGACACCGGCAACGGGCCGTCCGCCGATCGCAGCCAAGTGCGCTGTCTGGTCGTGGATGACCATGCCGCCGTCCGCGAGGGCGTGAAGATGATCCTCACCCGCGACCGCGAGATCTCGGTGATCGGTGAGAGCGGGTCCGGCGACGGCGCCATCGACATGGCCGACAAGCGCCGCCCCGACGTGGTCGTGATGGACGTGCGCATGGACGGCATGGACGGGTTCGAGGCCACCCGCAAGATCCTGGCCGCGCACCCCGAGATCGCGGTCATCCTCTACACCGCCCACGGCGAGCGCGGCCTGCTGGCCGAAGGGCTCGACTGCGGCGCGCGCGGGTACGTGCTCAAGGACGCCCCGCCCGACGACATCGTCCGCGCCGTCAAGCGGGTGGCGGAGGGCGGCGCCTACGTCGACCCGACGCTGGCCTCGGAGCTCGTCGCTCCGAAGGCGACCGAGCGGCTGCCGGCGCTGTCCGGGCGCGAGCGCGAGATACTCGGCCTCCTGGCGAACGGGTACTCGAACCCCGAGATCGCGCAACGGCTGTTCATCAGCCCCGAGACGGTGCGCACGCACGTCCGCAATGCCATGACGAAGCTGGAGGCGGACACGCGCACGCAGGCGGTGGCGCTCGCGCTCCGCTATGAGTTCATCGACTGATCGCCTCGTCGCGGCAGTGGTCGCGCTCGCGGCCGCCGCGGTGGTGGTGGCGCTCGTCGTGCTCACGAGCTCGCGCTGGCTGCATGCCGCCCTGATGCTGTTCGCGGTCGCAGCGGCCTGGTTCGCCACCGACCGCTCTCTGCGAACGACGCATGCGCTGGCCGCGCGCGGGCGCGAGCAGGGTGAGCTCTTCGATCACATGCTGCGCACGATCGACGACGAGCGCGCGGCGCTCGCCTTGCGGCTCCACGATGGGCCCCAGCAGACGATGACCGCCGTGCGGCTCATGTGCGACGTCATCGCCGATGCAGTGCGCACCGGCGACGTGGCCCGCGCGACCGAGGTGCTCGACCGCCTCGAGCACGTCGCCTCTGCGGCGGCGGACGACCTGCGCCGCACGGTGGCCCGGCTGCACCCGGTCGTGATGGAGCAGCAGGGGCTGATCCATGCGCTCGGGTCGCTCGCCGAGACCGTCCAGGAGGAGTACGGGGTGGATGCAACATTCACCAGGCCGTCGGCGGCGTGGCAGGCCGAGAACGACCGCGACACCGCCATCTTCCAGATCGCGCGCGAGGCGGCCATCAACGCCGCCCGGCACGGCCGCCCGCCCGTCACGATCAGCCTCGAGCGCGAGAATGGGCGCATCCTGCTCGCGGTCGGGGATTCCGGGGGGACGCTGCCGACGGCGGCGGGCAACGGCATCGGCCTGCGGATGATGCGCGAGCGGGCCACCCAGATCGGGGCGGCCATCACGCTCGATGCCCGCCCGGGGCGGTGGTCGGCCGTCCGCGTGGAGGTGCCCGCCGCGACCGGCACGCCGGCGCCTTGACCATCGGCCTGATCGGGCACACGGTGATCGACACCATCGTCGGTCCTGACGGCGCCGAGACGCAGCGGCTGGGAGGGACGCCGCTCTACGCGCGCCGGGCCCTGCAGGCTGCAGGCGCCGACTGCGTCGTCGTCACACGCGGCGCCGACCCCGGCGACGCGGTGGTCGTGCCGGGCGGGCCGGCGTACGGCTCCCGCCTCGATCACCGCGCGGGCACGAGGCAGGTGCTCGCGCGCATCGGCCTGGCCTTCACGCCCGACGACGTGCGCGAGCACGCCCTCCCTGCCCTCGGCGGCTGCGAGTGGCTCCACCTGGGGGCGCAGTCGGCGGGGGACTTCCCACCGGAGACGCTGGCGCTGCTCGTCGCCGCCGGCCACCGCCTGTGCCTCGACGGCCAGGGACCGGCCCGCGGGCCCGATCCGGGCCCGGTCAGGCTGCGGCCGTTCCCGCCCTCGGTGATCGCGGGCGTCACGATCCTGAAGCTGAACCGGCTCGAGGCCGAGGCGGCGACGGGCGGCCGGCCTGCCGGGGAGGCGCTCTTGCGGCTGGGAGCGCCCGAGGTCGTGGTGACGATGGGGCCCGACGGCGTCGTCGTCGCGACTCCTCACGGACTGTGGGAGATCCCCGGCACCGGAGCGGGCCGGTACGCCGACCCGACCGGCGCCGGCGACTCCTTCACCGCCGCGTACGTGCTCGCCCGGTCGCGCGGCAGCGGCCCCGCGGAGGCGACCGGCGAGGCCGAGCGCGCCACCGATCTGCTCTATCTGTAGGCGATCTGGAGGCCGCGACACAACAGACTCGTTGCCGGGTACTCTTTGCGACATGCAGTCCGACGGGATCCGCATCCTGATCGCCGAGGACAACGCCCTCCTCCGGGGCGTGCTGCGCGACGCCCTCGAGGAGGCCGGGATGACCGTGGTCGGCGAGGCCTCCGACGGCGCCGAGGCGGTCACGGTCGCCGAGCGCATGCTGCCCGACGTCGTGGTCATGGACATGCGGATGCCGAACGTCGACGGCATCGAGGCCACCGAGCAGATCGCCGGGGCCGACTGGGCGATGCCTGTGGTCGTGCTCTCGGCCTACGACGAGCCCCAGATGATCGACGCCGCCCTGAACGCCGGCGCCGCGAACTGCCTCAAGAAGGGCGTCGGCCTCGACGAGCTGATCGACGCGATCCGCTCCGCCACGGTCGTCTAGCGACTCGCGCTCAGCCCCAAGCCATCCCCGGCCGAGCACACGCACCTTCGGGATGCGGGACACGCGTCGTTTCGGATCCTGCGGATCCAGGACGACGAAGCCGTATGGGCGCAGCTCATCGAGGACACATCCCGCTGGCTCGACGCGAGCGCGGCACGCGCGTTTCGGATCGGCGCGGACGGCGTTCCGGAACTCACCGCGGCCGCAGGGCGAGACCCGATCCCCTTCGCCGCGCTGCAGATGGAGCTTGGGTTGGTCGGGCGGTCGCTCGGCCGCGGTCGATGGCTGATCTCGAACCACCCGGCGCTCGATCGCGATCTGGCCGACCTGCACGCGACGCTGGCAGCCTCGGACTCCGTGGTCCACATCCTGCTGCTCCGGGCCCACCAGGCGACACATGGAATCGTGGCCGTCCATTGGCTGTCGACCCCACGCCCCGGGTATGAGCGCCGATCCGGGGTCTACCAGTATTGGGACAGCGCCGGGCTCGCCCGCCACGCCGGGACGCACCCGCTGGGCGTGCTCGTGCTCGACTTCGACGGCATGCGCGCGGCCAACGCGGCATTCGAGAACGACCATGCCCGCGGCGGCGACGTGCTCATCGTCGCGGTCGCTCGCGCCTTGCAGAGGTTCGCGGGCGACGCCGACCTCCCGGCCCGGATGCACACGCGCGGCGACGAGTTCTGCCTGATCATGCCCGGTTGCGACGAGGCTGGCACGGCCCACCGCTGCGATGAGTTGCAGGGCCTTCTGGACGGCCTGGCTGTGCCGGAGTCGCACCGCCACGTGTACCACGGCGCCTCGGTCGGAGGGGCGGCTCGCGTTGCCGGAGAGGGGGCGGCCGAGACGCTTGCACGCGCGTCGCGCGCCATGCACGAGCGCAAGCGCGCTACTCGGTCGAGATGAAGACGCTCTTCAGCTCGGTGTTGTGCGCGAGCGCCTCCATGCCGAGCTCCTTGCCCACGCCCGACTGCTTGTAGCCGCCGAAGGGCGCCTGCACGAACACCGACGAGTTGGTGTTCACGCCCAGCACGCCCGTGCGCAGGGCGCGGGCGACGCGCAGCTGGCGGGCGCCGTCGCGAGTCCACAGCGAGCCGGACAGGCCGTAAGGCGTGTCGTTCGCGATCCGCACCGCGTCGGCCTCGTCGGAGAACGTGATCACCGAGACCACCGGGCCGAAGATCTCCTCCTGGGCGACGGTCATGTCGTTGCGCACGCCGGTCAGCACCGTCGGCCGGTAGAAGAAGCCGGCCTCGAGATCGCCGCCGAGACGCTCGCCGCCGGCGGCCAGCGCGGCGCCCTCGTCCAGGCCGACCGCCACGTAGCGCTCGACCGTCTCGCGCTGCCCGGCCGAGATCAGCGGCCCGACCTCGGTGTCGGCGCTCTCGGGCATGCCCACGCGCAGGTTGCGCGCGGTCTCGGAGTAGCGCTCGATCACCTCGTCGGCCACCGATTCCTGCACGATCAGGCGGGAGCGGGCGCAGCAGTCCTGGCCGCAGTTCTCGAACACCGCGTACGGCGCCAGCCGCCCGACCTTCTCCAGGTCGGCGTCGGCGAAGACAAGGCAGGCCGACTTGCCGCCCAGCTCGAGCGTCACCCGCTTCACGGTGGCCGCCGCGCGCCGGGCGATGCCCGCGCCCACCTCGGTCGACCCGGTGAACCCGATCTTGCCGACGCCGGGATGCGCGACGAGCGCGTTTCCGACCGTCGCACCCGGCCCGGGGACGACGTTCAGGGCGCCGGCGGGGATGCCCGCCTCGACGGCCAGCTCGGCGTAGCGCAGCACCGAGAGCGGCGTCAGCGACGCGGGCTTCAGCACCACCGTGTTGCCGGCGGCAAGCGCGGGGGCGATCTTCCAGTTGGCGATGTTGAGCGGAAAGTTCCATGGCGTGATCAGGCCGACGACGCCGATCGGCTCGCGGAACGTCAGCGCCACGCCCTCACGCTCGACCGGGATGGTGTGACCGAAGAACTTGTCGACCGCGCCGGCGTAGTAGCGAATCACATCCACGATCATGCCGAGCTGTCCGCGGGCGTCGCCGATCGGCATCCCCACGTTGCGGCACTCGAGCAGCGCCAGCTCCTCGCAGTGCTCCTCGACGAGCGCGGCGAACCGGTGCATGCACCGGCCCCGCGTGACCGGCGAGAGCGCCCCCCAGACGGCATAGGCGGCCGTTGCGGCCGCCACCGCCCGGTCGACATCCTCGCTGCCCGCGGCGGCGACGCTCGCCAGGCGCCTCCCGGTCGCCGGATTGGTGACGTCGAAGCTGGCGCCGTCGGCCGCCGCCACCCGGTCGCCGCCGATCAGGAGGCCCTCGACTGCCGCGCTCATGCCGCCGCCCGCCGGAACGTGCGCGCCTGGGTGACCAGCTCGCCGAAGAGCGGCGCGCCGCGCACCTCGTCCTCCTCGGGGTGCCACAGCACGCCGAGGGCGAACCGGGCCGCCGGCAGCTCTACGGCCTCGACGGTACCATCCTCGGCCCGGGCGCTCTGGCGCAGCCCGGTGCCGAGCCGGTCGGGCGCCTGGTGGTGGCAGGAGTGCGTGCGCGTGCCCGCCCCCAGCACGTCGGCCAGACGCGTCCCGGCCGCGACCGTGACCTCGTGAAACGTATAGCGGCCCGGCGGCCCCTTGTGGGTGGCGCTGCCGAGATGCTGATGCAGGTCACCGCCGAGGGCGACGTTCAGCAGCTGCATGCCGCGGCAGATGCCGAGCACGGGCATGTCGCGCGCGAGCGCCTCGCGGATCAGGGCCAGCTCGGCCCGGTCGCGCTGGTCGTGGAAGCCTGCGCTCTCGGGATGAGGCTCCTGGCCGTACATGACCGGATTGAGGTCGGAGCCGCCGG
>DASXOR010000149.1:0-21982 GCA_036494095.1 Gaiellales bacterium
CCGCTCGACCGGCGCGGAGGAGCTGTTCCCGGCCGACCTGGTGCTGGTGGCGATCGGCTTCTCCGGCGTCGAGGCCGACCCTGTCTATGCGCAGCTCGGCCTGGACGGCCAGCGGGACACGGTCGCCGTCGCCGCGGGCGGCGCCACCGCCGTGCCCGGCGTGTTCGCTGCCGGGGACTGCGTCCGCGGCGCCGACCTGATCGTCACCGCAGTCGCCGAGGGCCGCGCGGCGGCCGCCGCCATCCATGCCAACCTGGCGCGGGTCGCCGCCGGCTCGGCCGCGTGACCGCCTCGCCGCTCCGTATGATCGGGCGCGCAGATGCGGATGCGGTCGTGAACGGATCGGCGGTGGCCGGGATGATCCGGAGCCGCCTGGGCGAGCTCTCCCCGAATGACCGCCGCATCGCCCGGCAGATCATCGACCACGACGTCGAGGCGCCGTTCGAGACGGCCGAGTCGCTGGCGGCGAAGGCCGGCGTGAGCAAGGCCGCGGTGGTGCGCTTCGCCACCCGGGTCGGGTTCGGCGGCTTCTCGGAGCTGCACGAGGCGCTGCGGCTGGAGGCGGTCGCGCGGCTGCGCCAGGGCCGCGGCGAGCCGGGGCCGGCCGGCGGCGTGCTCGAGCGCTTTGCCGATCGCGCCCGGGCGGACATCGACGCCACCCGCGCGAGCATCGACCAGGCCGAGTTCAGAGCCGTGGCGCGCCTGCTGGGGAAGGGCAACGGCAAGCTCGGCATCTTCGGGTACCGCAAGTCGGTCGCGCTGGCGGAGTACGCCTACTACCTGCTGAACCCGCTGATCGCGAACGTGTGGCCGATCGCGGCGGGCGAGCCCGGGATCGCGGATCACCTGATCGACCTCGAGCCGCGCGACCGGCTGATCGCGTTCACGTTCAAGCGCTACGCGAAGGTGACCGCCGACGTCGTGCGCTACTTCCACGAGGCCGGGGCGCCGTCGGTGGTGATCACCGACGACGTGATGGCGCCCGCGGCAGCGCTCGCGACCCATGTGCTCGTGTGCCGGCCGGCCGAGACGGGTGGGTTCGAGAGCGCCGCCGGCGGCACGGTCGTGCTCGAGGCGCTGGCCGCCGAGATCGCCCTGCGCAAGCGCCGCTCGACCGGCCGCCGGCTCGACGCCGCCGAGCAGCTCTGGAAGCAGTTCGGGACCTACTGAGCAAGGCGAGCAGCGGGGCCAGGCCCCTGAACGTCAGGCGTCCGGCCCGAGCACCGGCGAGCGCGACACGAAATGCGTGTCGCCGGCGCCGAGCGAGAAGCCCTCGGGCGCGCCCGGCGCGACGTCGAGCACGAACGCCGGCCGGTTCCAGCGCTCGTACTGGTCGCCATCGATGCAGAAGGGCGCGCCGCCGACCGTCCCGAGCAGCAGATCGTTCGGGCCGATGGGCAGCTCGCCATCACACAGGCACATCGGGGAGCTGCCGTCACAGCAGCCCCCCGACTGGAAGAACATCAGCCTTCCGTGTACCTCGGTGAGGGCAACGATGGCCGCAAGCGCGTCATCGGTTGCCCTCACCATGCCGTCCACCCCTAGAAGAGACCCATCGGGGCCGGGTCGTAGCTGACCAACAGGCACTTCGTCTGCGAGTAGTGGTCGAGCATCATCTGGTGGTTCTCGCGGCCGACTCCGGAGATCTTGTAGCCACCGAAGGCGGCGTGGGCCGGATACATGTGGTAGCAGTTCGTCCACACGCGGCCCGCCTGGATCTTGCGACCCATCCGATACGCCGTGCTCATGTCGCGCGTCCACACGCCGGCCCCGAGGCCGTACATCGTGTCGTTTGCGATCTTGAGCGCGTCGGCCTCGTCCTTGAATGTGGTCACCGCGAGCACGGGGCCGAAGATCTCCTCCTGGAACACGCGCATCTTGTTGTGTCCCCGAAGGACGGTCGGCTCGAAGTAGTACCCGCCGGCGAGCTCGCCGTCGAGCACGTTGCGCTTGCCTCCGATCAGGAGCTCGGCGCCCTCCGCGAGGCCGATCTCGACGTAGCTTGCGATCTTCTCCAGCTGCGCCGTCGACACCTGCGCGCCGATCTGGGTGGCGGGATCGAGTGGATGGCCCTGGCGGATCTTCGCGATCCGGTCGAGGCACCGCTCCATGAACTCGTCGTAGATCGACTCGTCGATGAGCGCCCGCGATGGGCAGGTGCACACCTCGCCCTTGTTGAAGGCGTACAGCACGAGCCCCTCGACGGCCTTGTCGAGGAACGCGTCGTCCTTCGCCATCACGTCGGCGAAGAAGATGTTGGGCGACTTGCCGCCCAGCTCCGTCGACGACGGGATGATGTTCTGGGCGGCGTACTGCATGATCAGCCGCCCGGTGACGGTCTCACCCGTGAAAGCGACCTTGGCGATGCGCTTGCTCGTCGCGAGGGCCTTGCCGATCTCGGCGCCCGGCCCGTTGACGATGTTGAGCACGCCCGCCGGCACGATGTCGGCGATCACCTCGGCCAGCTTCAGGATCGACCACGGCGTCGGGCTCGCCGGCTTGAGCACGGTGCAATTGCCCGCGGCCAGGGCCGGCGCGACCTTCCATGCGGCCATGAGCAGCGGGAAGTTGAACGGGATGATCTGCCCGACGACCCCCAGCGGCTCGTGGAAGTGGTACGCCACGGTGTTCTTGTCGACCTCGGAGATCTTCCCCTCCTCGCCGCGGATCACCGAGGCGAAGTAGCGGAAGTGGTCGGCCGCGAGCGGGATGTCGGCGGCCAGCGTCTCGCGGACAGGCTTGCCGTTGTCCCAGCTCTCGGCGATGGCGAGGCTGACGCGGTGCTCCTCGATCGCGTCGGCCACGCGGTTCAGCACCCGCGACCGCTCGGTCACCGACGTCTCGCCCCACGCCTCGCGAGCCAGGTGGGCGGCGTCGAGCGCGAGCTCGACATCGGCGGGTGTCGACTTCGGCACCTCGGTGAACGGCAGGCCGGTCGCCGGAGTGATGTTCTTCGAATAGGCACCCTCCACCGGCGGTTCGAAGCGGCCGCCGATGAAGTTGTCGTACCGGGGCTTGACCTCGACGGGGCTGTCGGGACTGCCCGGAGCGGCGTAGGTGACGGGGCGTTCAATGGTCGCCATCGCGAACCTCCATCTGACACATCACTGACCGCGAAGCGCACGGCCGCATGTGCATGATCCGCCTGCGCGGGCGGTGCGGCATCGGGGAGCGGGCGTATCCGGGGTTCGGCAATTCCGCGCGCGTGTTAGGGGTCGCCCCCGATGCGGAGAGGCGCTAGGCCGCCTCGGCCCGCTGGCGGTCCAGCTGCTCGGTGAACCCTGCCGCCGGCACCGGCCTGCCGAACAGGAACCCCTGGCCGAGCGGGCAGCCATGGTGGATCAGGAACGCGAGCTGCTCCTCGGTCTCGATGCCCTCTGCGAGGCACTGCAGGCCGAGGCTGCGGGACAGGTTGATCATGGTCTGCACGAGCACCGAGGCGCCGCCGTCGCCCGGTAGGTCGGCGATGAAGCTGCGGTCGATCTTGAGCGTGCTCACCTGCAGCTGGCTCAGCCGCCCGAGCCATGAGTGGCCGGTGCCGAAGTCGTCGATCGCGAGGCGCAGGCCGCGCGCGTGCAATTCGGCGAGGACGGGCTCGAGGTCGGCGACCGGCGCCATCGCCGCCTGCTCGGTGATCTCCATCATCATGCGGTCGGCGTTCAGGCCGAAGGCGTCGATGGTCGACATCACCTGGCGCATCGCGGTCGGCCGCCAGAACGCCGGCGGGAGGTTGACCGACACGAACAGGTCGTGCCCGCTGTTGCGCCACTCGCGGCTCTGGCGGCAGGCCTCGTCGACGACCCAGTCGGTGAGCGGGCGGATGAGCCCCGTGCGCTCGGCGATCGGCAGGAAGTCGGCCGGAGCCAGCAGCCCCCGCTCGGGATCGTGCCAGCGGATCAGGGCCTCGGCGCCGACGATGCGGCGGTCGCGCAGGCTCACGAGCGGCTGGTAGTGCAGCGCCAGCTCGTCCCGCCGGGCGGCGTGCCGCAGGCGCCCGGCCAGGCTGAGCTCGCGGCTGGGGTCGCGGTCGGTCGGGCGGTAGAGCTGGAAGCCGTCGCGGCCCGCGTCCTTCGCCGAGTAGAGGGCGACGTCGGCGTGCTTCAGCAGCATCTCGGCGGATCCGGCGTCGTCGGGGTAGATGCTCGCCCCGACGCTTGCGGTGACGTACAGCTCCACGTCGCCGAGCAGGAACGGCTGGGTCAGGGCGTCGCGCAGCTTGGCCGCGATTCGGCCGGCGGAGTCGCGCATGGCAGCGGTCGCCTCCGCGGCGGACGCGCGCGCGTCGCGGCCGCCGGTGACGAGCACCAGGAACTCGTCGCCGCCCTGGCGGGCGACGATGTCGCCGGCGCGGGTCACGCGGCGCAGCCGCCGCGCCACCTCGATCAGGAGCCGGTCGCCGACGCCGTGGCCGAAGTTGTCGTTGATGAGCTTGAAGTCGTCGAGGTCGGCGTACAGCACGGCGGCCGGGACGCCAGTCCGGTCGGCCGTCGCGATCGCGGTCGCCAGGTGCTCCTGGAACAGCGTCCGGTTGGGCAGGTCGGTGAGCGCGTCGTGGTAGGCCAGGTAGGACAGCCGCTCCTCGGCATGCTTGCGGGCGGTGATGTCGAAGATCGCGCCGTCGAGGAACTGCACCTCGCCGGCGGCGTCGAAGATGCCGCGCCCGCGCTCGTACACCCACCGCGTCGACCCGTCGGCGTGCACCAGCCGGTACTCGAGCTCGAACGCGTCGTGCCGCTCGAGCGCCACGCCCACGCAGTGCTCGACCATCTCCCGGTCGTCGGCGTGGATCACGCTCGCGAACGTGCGCACGGCGGAGCCGATGAACTCGGCCGCGGGGTGCCCCGAAATCGCCTCGATCTCGTCGCTCAAGAACTGCATCGCCCAGTCGCTGTCCGGCGAGCAGCGGTAGATCGCACCCGGCACGTTCGAGATCAGCGCCTCGAGGCGGTGCGTGTCCCACATCTCGTCGCCGGTGAAGCCGGAGGCATGCATACGCCGGGTGTTCGACCGGAAACGGGGAGGGCGCAGCACCCGATCAGGGGATGCTGCGACCAGGCGCTCCTACGTGCGCGGCGTACGGATCGCGTACCCGAACCCGCGCACGGTCTGGATCAGCGGCGCCTCGCCGCTGCGGTCGATCTTCTTGCGCAGGTAGCTGATGTAGGTCTCGACGACGCTCGAGTCGCCACCGAAGTCGTACCGCCACACGTGGTCGAGGATCTGCGCCTTCGAGAGCACCCGGCCCGCGTTCACGAGCAGGTAGTGCAGCAGGTTGTACTCGGTCGGGGTGAGCTCGACGATCCGCTCCGCGCGCCGCACCTCGCGCGCGTCCTCGTCGAGCACGAGGTCGGCGTAGCGGACGACCGGCGAGTCATCGGCGCGTGCGCGCGTGCGCCGCAGCACCGCCCGCACCCGCGCCACCAGCTCCTCCAGGCTGAAGGGCTTGCCCATGTAGTCGTCGGCTCCGAGCGTGAGCCCGTGCACCCGGTCCTCGGTGCTGTCGCGCGCGGTCAGGAAGAGCACCGGCAGCCGCGCCGTTGAGCCCTCGAGCCGACGGTACACCTCGAACCCGTCCAGGTCGGGGAGCATCACGTCAAGGACGACCAGGTCGGGCCGGAACGACTGCGCCGCCTTCACCGCCGCGCGGCCGTCGGCGGCCGTCTCGACCGCGAACCCTTCGTAGCGAAGGACAGTGGAGACGAGCTGGGTGATGCTCTCCTCGTCGTCGACCACGAGCACACGGGCCGGTTCGGCCCCGTCGCCCGGCCCGCTCTGCGCTGCGTCTGACGTCATCGTCCCCCTCACCTGCCTTCGTCGAATCGTTTCGGCCACCGTAGCCCGTGTACCTGGGAGCCGGCTGTGAGCCGGCTGTGAGGCTCCGGTGGGGCGGCCGTCTTCTCAGTGAATTCTCACGCGGATTTCGCGTTGCGTTCAAACTGCTCGGGCATGATCCCGGTACTGATCACCCATAGGTGGGCATCTACCCTTCATGCGCCCGCTGCTCCAGAAAGGTCCGCTTCACATGAGAACCGTCATCGCAGTTGCCGCGCTACTCGCCTCCGCTGGGGCGGGTGCCGGGGTGGCGGCGGTCGCAGTGCACGAGAGCGACTCCGGCTCGACATCCACGACCGTCATCCGCCGCCCGGCGGTGACGCTCAACGCCGCCCCCGCCGCATCGACCTCGCCCTCGGGCGGGCTCTCGGCCGGCGAGATCTACCGCAAGGCCGTGCCGGGGGTGGTCGAGGTGCTCGCCAGTGGCCCGTCGAGCGGCAACGGCTTCTTCGGCGGCGGCACCCAGAGCGACCAGGGCACCGGCTTCGTGGTCGACAGCAAGGGCGACATCGTTACAAACTTCCACGTCGTCGCGAACAAGCTCGACTCCGTGCACGTGCGCCTGAACGACGGTCACGTCTACGGCGGCCGGGTCATCGGCCGGGATGCGAGCAAGGACGTCGCGGTGATCCGCATCAGCGCTCCCGCCGGCGAGCTCAAGCCGCTCACGTTCGCCGACTCCTCGGCGCTGCAGGTGGGCGACTCGGTGGTCGCGATCGGCGACCCGTACGGCCTTCGCAACACCGCGACGGTCGGCATCGTGAGCGCCCTGCACCGCACGATCCTCTCGCCCGACAACCACAAGATCACCGGCGTGATCCAGACCGACGCGGCCATCAACAGCGGCAACAGCGGCGGCCCGCTCCTGAACTCTCAGGGCCAGGTGGTCGGTGTGAACAGCCAGATCGAGTCCGGATCGCAGGGCGGGACTCCCGGCCAGGCCGGGGGGAACATCGGCATCGGCTTCTCCATCCCGTCGAACATGGTGGCGAGCGTCGCCCATGGCCTGATCCAGGGCGCCAAGTCCCACCCCTATGTGGGCGTGACGCTGGTCACGGTTACGCCGTCCGTCGCCCAGGCGACGGGTATGAGCCCGGGCGTCGAGATCGTCGCGGTGACCAAGGGCGCGCCCGGCTCGAAGGCCGGCCTCGCAGGGGCAACCGACACGAAGACGATCGACGGCACGCCATTCTCGACCGGCGGCGACGTGATCACGAAGATCGACGGCACCGCTGTCCACACCGCCGACCAGGTCGTCTCGCTCATCGGCACCAAGAAGCCGGGCGAGCAGATCCAGCTGACCGTTGTCCGCAAGGGCGCGACCACGCAGATCACGGTCACGCTGGGCAGCGACTAGCCCACGGATGAGGCGGGCCGCCCTCGACCTGGGGGCGGCCCGCCTCGCCAACCGCGCATAGTCTGTTTCGGTGCGCCGTTCCGTTGCACCGCTCACGGCGGTGGCGATCCTCGCCGCCGCCGTCGGCGTCTACGCCGCCACCCGCGGAGGCGGCTCGTCTCCCCCGCCGCCCCCGGTGAGCACGGCCGCCGCGCCGACCGCGACCACCTCGAATCCGCCGCCCGCCGCCCCTGGCGCCTCCGCCGGCGACTGGCCGCTCTTCGGCTACGACGCCGCCCGCTCGAACGCCAACCCACATCCGACCGGGGTCACGGCCGCCGACCTCGCTGGCCTGCGCCGCCGGGTGGTGGCGCTCCCGGGCACCGTAGACTCCTCGCCGATCTTCCTCCGCGGCGTGGCCGTGGACGGGCGGCGCCGGGACGCGTTCTTCATGACGACCACCTACGGGCGCACGATCGCGCTCTCGCCCGCGGGACGGGTGCTGTGGACGTTCACGCCCACGTCCTACGCCACGTATGCCGGCACCGCCCAGATCACGACGGCGACGCCCGCCGCCGACCCGGACCGGCGCTACATCTATTCGGCCTCGCCCGACGGGATGATCCACAAGCTCGCGGTGGCGAGCGGCCGCGAGGTGTCGGCGGCGGGGTGGCCGGTGCGGGTCACGCTGCTGCCGGCGCGCGAGAAGATCGCCTCGGCGCTCAACGTGTGGCGGGACAGCGTGATCGTCACCACGGGCGGGTACATCGGCGACGCGCCGCCCTACCAGGGTCACGTCGTCGCGATCAGGCGCGCGAGCGGGCGCATCGCCGCGGTCTTCAACTCGCTCTGCTCGGACACCCGGCGGCTGCTCGACCCCGCCGCCTGCCCGCAGTCGGACTCGGCCATCTGGGGCCGGGCGGGGGCGGTCGTCGAGCCCGCCACCGGCGCCATCCTGGTCGCGACCGGGAACGCGCCGTTCGACGGCCGCACGGCGTGGGGCGACTCGGTGCTTCGGCTGGCACCCGGCGCCCTGTCGCTGCGTGCGAGCTACACGCCGGCGAACCAGGCCGAGCTGAACGCGAGCGACCTCGACCTGGGCTCCTCGGCTCCGGCGCTCGTGGCCGGCCGCGGCCTGCTCGTCGTTCAGGGCGGCAAGGACGGCGTGCTGCGCCTGGTCGCGCTCGCCGGGCGGTCGCCGGGCCGTCTCGGCGGCGAGCTGCAGCGTCTGCCGACGCCCGGCGGCGCGGCCCTGTTCACCGCGATCGCGGTTTCGGGGCGGGCGGGGACGGAGCGGGTGTTCGTCGCCGACGGCTCGGGCACCGCCGCCTACCGTGTGCGCGGAGCCGGCACAGCGGCGAGGCTCGTCGCGGACTGGTCGAACGCGAGCGCCGGCACGAGCCCCGTGCTGGCCGGCGGGCTGCTGTACGTCTATGACCCGGGCGGCGCGCTGAACGTGTACGACCCGGGCACCGGCCGCCGTCTGCGATCGCTGCCCGCGGGCGCAGGCCACTGGTCGTCGCCGATCGTCGCCGGCGGCGTCATCGCCCTGCCGGCCGGCGACGCCAACGACCACTCGACGACCGGCACGATCGACCTGTACGCGCGGTAGCGCTGGCCCGCGCCTTTAGACTGCGCGCATGATCTCCGGCGAGGCGAGCGACACCTCCGGGGCCTCGCCGCGGGCCGGCCCGTGCGCCCTGCCGCCCGGCCCTGCCGGCGCGGCCTGGGGCAACTTCGCCCGCTACATGCGCGATCCGCTGCGGACGATGGACGGCTTCGCGGCCGACCACGGTGATGTCGCGTTCGTGCGCTTCCCGGGCGGCCACAGCTTCTTCTTCGTGAGCGACGCCGAGCTCGTCCGCCGCGTGCTCGTCGACTCAAGCTCGGCGTTCGTGAAGGGCAGGGCGCTGCAGGCGGCCAGGCGCCTGCTCGGCGACGGTCTGCTGACGAGCGAGGGCGCGGATCACCTGCGCCGGCGACGGCTGATCCAGCCGGTGTTCCGGCGCGAGCAGATCGACCGCTACGGCGACGTCATGATCGACGCCGCCCAGCACGTGTCGGCCGACTGGGACGAGGGCGCGGCCGTCGACATCAACCGGGAGATGACGCGGGTCGCGCTGCGGATCGTCGGCCGCACGATTTTCGACGCCGACGTCGAGTCGGAGGCGCCCGAGATCGCGGCCGTCCTCGCTGCGGGCATGCGCGTGTTTCACCGCTTCCTGCTGCCGGGGGCAGGGCTCCTGTGGCGGCTGCCGCTTCCGGCGACGCGGCAGTTCAACGCGGCCAAGCGCGACATCGACCGCTTCCTCGACCGGCTGGTGGCCGATCACGACGGCGGGTCGCCGGATCTGGTCGGCGTGCTCGTCGGCCTGCGCGACGGAGACGGCGCCCGGACGCTGGGAGACGCCGAGATCCGGGACGAGGCGATCACGCTGATGCTGGCGGGCCACGAGACGACGGCCCAGGCGCTGACGTGGGCGTGGTACCTGCTGGCGCAGAACCCGCCGGCGTGGGAGGCGCTGCGGGCCGAGCTCGCCGCCGTGCTCGGCTCCCGCCCGCTCGCGACCGCCGACTTCGACCGCCTGCCCTACACGCAGGCGGTGTTCCGCGAGGCGCTGCGCCTGTACCCGCCCGTCTGGGCGCTCGCCCGGATCGCCACCCGGCCCTACGACCTGGGGCCATACCGCGTCCCGGAGCGCGGCACCGTCGTGATGAGCCAGTGGGTCGTGCAGCGCCGCGCCGCCTACTTCGCCGACCCGCTGCGCTTCGTGCCCGAGCGCTGGCTGGAGGGCCCGCCCCCGCCGGCGGGCGCCTACTTCCCGTTCGCCGCCGGGCCGCGGATGTGCATCGGGGAGCGGTTCGCGATGCTCGAGGGCACGCTCGTGCTGGCCGCCATCGGCCGCACCTGGCGGGTTGTGCCCGAGCCGGGCCCGCCGCACATCGACGCCCGTTTCACGCTGCGCCCGCGGCACGGCCTTCCCGCGCGGGTGCTGGCGGCGTGACGGCGCCCGAGGCGGGATTCGCCGCGCGGCTCGCAGCGCGCGCGTTCGTGGTCACCTCCGAGCTCGTCCCGCCGCGCGGGGCCGGGGCCGAGGCCGTCGAGCGCTCGGTGGCGGCGCTCGCGTTCGCAGACGGGCTCAACATCACCGACCTGCCCCGCGCCCGCCCGCGCATGTCAGCGCTCGCGGCCGCTGCGATCGCCGTGGCCGCGGGAGCCGAGCCGATCCTGCAGATGACCTGCCGCGACCGCAACCGCATCGCCCTGGCGGCGGACGCGCTGGGGGCCGCCGCCGTGGGGGTCGGCGCCGTCCTGCCGCTGGGCGGCGACCCGCTGCCGGAGGGCGCCCCCGGGGTGGCCGTCGGCGACCTCGATGCCGCCGGCCTGGTGCGCCTGCTCACCGACCTCGCTGCCGGGATCCTGCCCGACGGCTCCCGGCTCGAGGGCCCGCCGCCGCGCCTCCTCGTCGGCGCCGCCGCGTCGCCGGGCTTCACGCCGCCCGCGTCGCTGGCCGGCAAGGTCGCCAGCGGGGCCGCGTTCGTTCAGACACAGGTCTCGCTCGACCCCGACCGTTTCGAGGAGTGGGTGGCCGGCCTGCGGGCCGCCTCCGCCCTCGGCGACGCGGCCCTGCTGCCGAGCGTCGTCGTCCCGGCGTCGGCCAGGTCGGTCGAGCTCGTGGCCGGGTTCGGGGCGCAGGTCGCGACGGGCGTCGCCGAGCGGGTCGAGGCCGGCGAGGGCGAGGCCGTTGCCCGCGAGGTGGTCGCACGGCTCGTCGCCATCCCCGAGGTGCGCGGCGTGCATGTGCTCGCGATCGGCTCTGACTCTGCCGCCGCCGCGCGTCTCGCCGCCTACGCACGCACGATCGCCGCCGATCGCGAGCCCGCCTGACAGTTCTCGATTGCCTTCAGAGTTAGATGCGACTAAACTTTGAGTTGGCAATGGTCAGCGAATCAGCTCAGGACTATCTAAAGGCGATCTGGAAGCTCGAGCGGACGGGCGACATGTCAACGACCGCGCTGGCCGACGCGCTGGGCGTCTCGCCTGCGTCTGCGACCGCGATGCTGAAGAAGCTCGCGACCCTTGGGCTGGTCGTGCACGAGCGCTACCACGGGGCCACCCTCACGCCTGCGGGCGAGCGGATGGCGCTTGAGGTCGTGCGCCACCACCGGCTGCTCGAGCTGTACCTGATGGAGGCGCTCGGCCTCTCCTGGGATCAGGTGCACGAGGAGGCAGAGCGGCTCGAGCATCACCTCTCCGACCAGCTCGAGTCCCACATCGACCGTGCGCTCGGCTTCCCGACCCGCGATCCCCACGGCGATCCGATTCCGTCGCCCGAGCTCCTGCTCCAGAGCGACGAGCTGGTGTGCCTGAGCGACCTCGAGGCCGGCAGCATGACCGTGGTCCGGCGCGTCCCCGACGGCGATCCCGAGCTCCTGCGCTACCTGGCGACGCTGGGCCTCGTCCCGGCCGAGGAGGTCACCGTGGTCGACCGGGCGCCGTTCGACGGGCCGGTGACCGTCGAGGTGCGCGGCACGCGGCACGCGATCGGCAGGTCGCTCGCGGCCCAGATCGAGGTGGGGGTTGAGCATGCCGCCGCCGGCTGAGACCGCAGCGCTCCCGATCCCGCCGCAGACCATCGCGCTGCCTGGCGAGCGGCGCGTGCTCGAGGCCGCGGAGCGCTCCCTGCAGGGCGAGCGGCACGGCCTGCGGGCGGCGTGGCCGTTCCTGGGGCCGGCGTTCATCGCCGCCGTGGCCTACGTCGACCCCGGCAACTTCGCCACGAACCTCGCCGGCGGAGCCAAGTTCGGCTACATGCTCCTGTGGGTCATCCTGGCGGCGAACCTGATGGCGATGCTGATCCAGACGATGAGCGCGAAGCTCGGCATCGCCACGGGCATGAACCTGCCGGAGGTGTGCCGGATGAAGTTCCCGCGGCCGGTGACCGTCGGCCTGTGGTTGCAGGCCGAGGTGATCGCGATGGCCACCGACCTGGCCGAGTTCATCGGCGCGGCGCTCGGCCTGAACCTGCTCTTCGGCGTGCCGCTGGTCTGGGCCGGCCTGGCAACGGGCGTATTCGCGTTCGGCATCCTCGCACTGCAGACGCGCGGCGGGTTCCGCCACCTCGAGGCGGTGATCGTCGGCCTCGTCGGCCTGATCGTGGCCGGGTTCGCGTTCGAGGTCGTGAACGCCGGCGCGTCGCCGCACGGGATCGCCACCGGGCTCGTGATCCCGCGCTTCTCCGGATCCGAGAGCGTCCTCCTGGCCGCCGGGATCCTGGGCGCGACGGTCATGCCGCACGTCATCTACCTGCACTCGGCGCTAACCCAGCGCCGCGTCGTGGGGGCGACGCCCGAGGCGCGACGGCGCATCTTCCGCTTCGAGCTCGTCGACGTCGTCATCGCGATGACGATCGCAGGTGTCGTCAACATGGCCATGCTGATCACCGCGGCGGCGGTCTTCCACGCCAACGGCTTCGACGGCGTCGACGGCATCCAGCGCGCCTCGCACGTGCTCGGACAGGTGGTCGGGGGCCATGCTCAGGCCATGTTCGGCATCGCCCTGCTGGCATCGGGGCTCTCGTCGTCGTCGGTCGGCACGCTCGCCGGCCAGGTGGTGATGCAGGGGTTCATCCGCCGCTCCATCCCGCTGTTCGTGCGCCGCGGGATCACGATGGCGCCGGCGATGGTCGTGCTCGCAATCGGGATCGATCCGTCGAAGGCGCTCGTGCTCTCGCAGGTCGCGCTCTCGTTCGGCATCCCGTTCGCGCTCGTGCCGCTGGTGCTGTTCTGCCGCGACAAGAGCCTCATGGGGACGCTCACCAACCGGCCCGTGACCACGGCGGCGGCGTTCGCCGTGGCGACGGTGATCGTGTCTCTGAACGTGTTCCTGCTCGTCGAGACCCTCACCGGCGCGATGTAGCCCGGCACCCGCGGGTCGCGTGGTACCGGGCTACAGACGATGCCGGGTTGTGAGCTCGCTATGCGGCGAGGCGCTCCGCGTCGCGCTGCGGGGCGGCCGCGGCGCCGGTAGCGGCCACACCTGCACCGGACCCGACGGCCCAGGCGGTGACGGCGCCGAGGGCAGCGCCGATGGCGGCGAGCACGAGCGCGCTGAGCACGATCGCACCGGCCGAGAGCGTTGAGGCGGCGACGACCATGGGGATGTTTGCAGCGATGGCGCCTGCGATGGCGAGACGGGTGACAGTCATGGGTTGACGGGCTCCTTCGGTTGGTCCACGCAGATCTTCGGGCGGAGACTTGAGGGGGCCGGCAGACGAACCTGGGAGTTCGCTCAGGATCCCGGCGGCCGGGTACGGGCGGCTAGGCCGCTCGCCGCTGGCCCGACGTGAGCCGGCCGGTGACGGCGGCGGCGTCCATCGGCCGGGCCAGGTGGTAGCCCTGTCCGTAGTCACAGCCGAGCTGGCGCAGCTGGGCCAGCTGCTCGGCCGTCTCGATGCCCTCTGCGACGGTCGACAGGCCGAGCGCGCGTGACATCACGAGGATCGCGTTGAGGACGGCGACGTCGGCGGCGTCCATATCGGTGATGAACCGGCGGTCGAGCTTGAGCACGTCCACCGGCAGCCGCCGTAGATAGCCGAGCGCCGAGTAGCCGGTGCCGAAGTCGTCGATGGCGATGCGGACGCCCCGGGCGCGGAGCGCCTCGAGCGGATGCCAGCTCGTCTCCGAGTCGGCGACGAAGACCGACTCGGTCAGCTCCAGGATCAGCTGGGAGGGCGCAAGCCCGGTCCGGCGCAGCGTCTCGCTCACGTCGGTCACGATGCTCCCGTCGATCAGCTGCTGGGCCGAGACGTTCACGCCCACGAGGACGTCGAGTCCCTCCTGCCACCAGAGGGCAGCCTGGGCGCATGCGGTGCGCAGCACCCATCGACCCAGGAGCGGCATCAGGCCCGACGCCTCGGCGACGGGGATGAAGACGCCGGGCGGGACGGGACCGCGCGTCGGGTGGTTCCAGCGCGCGAGCGCCTCGACGTGCCGGAAGCTGCCCGTCGGCAGGTGCATCAGCGGCTGGAAGGCCAGTTCGAGCTCGTCGCCGCGGGCGAGCGCGTCGCGCAGCTCGCGGCCCAGGGCGACGCGGTCGAGCATCTCCTGGCGCAGCCCGTCCTCGAACAGCCGCATCCCGCCGCCGGCCGACTTGGCGGCGTACATCGCCGAGTCGGCGTCGCGGAGCAGGTCGACGGCGGCGCGGTCGGGATCCGCCGGCTCCTCTCCGGCGGAGACGGAGTCGTATCCCGCGATGCCGAGGCTCGCGTCGAGGTGGATCGCGCGTCCGGCGGCCGAGTACGGCTGACCGATGGCGGCCAGCAGCCGCTCGGCCAGGCCCTCCGTGTCGTGGCGGCCGTCGATGACGGCGAACTCGTCACCGCCGAGGCGCGCCACCTGCAGGCCGCGCCCCGTCCGCTGCAGGCGGTTACCGATCGCGATCAGGAGCGAGTCGCCGACCGGGTGCCCGAGGGTGTCGTTCACGTCCTTGAAGCGATTGATGTCGATCAGGTGCACGCGCACCGCTCCACCGCCGGCGACGACCTCTGACAGGCGCCGCAGCAGGCCGGCGCGGTTCAGGAGGCCGGTCAGATCGTCATGCTCGGCCTGGAACGCAACCCGCTGGAGCAGGTGCCGGTTCTCGCCGAGCGTGATCCACTGGCGTGCGACCAGAAGCGCCGCGATCACGAGAATCACGAGGAGTTGGACGCCGTGCATGCGGTGCTCGAAGACGCCGACTCCGACGGCCGTGGCCAGGGCGGCGCCGACCGGGAGGTAGAGGATGAGCTGCAGACGCCGATCCGGCGTGCGCCGCCCGCGTGGATCCCGTACGAGGCTCCGTGTCGCGCTCGTGACCGCGGCCAGCGCGAAGAGGCCGTAGGAGAGCGCCCAACCGGCGTCGATCATGGCGTCGCCGCGGCCCGCGAAGCCGCCGAGGGCATGGAAGGCGAATCCCACGTCGGTCACGGTGCGCAAGGCGACGCTCGCCGCGAGCAGTCCGAAGACCGCGCGGCCGCTGGTCGCGCGCCAGGGCACGTTCGCGATCACGCCCAGCATGACCATGTCGGCGATGGGCAGCGCGAGGGCGGCGACGTCCGGGACGACGCCGCGGTGCGACGCTGCCATCGCAGGCTCGACCAGGGGCTCCCAGACGGTGAACAGCACCGACGTCGCGACCAGCGTGCAGTCGAGCACGAGGCGCAGCTTGCTGCCGAGCGTGGAGGGCGCTCCGGGCAGGGTGAGCATCCCGGCGAGCGCGAAGGCCGATCCGGCCAGCATGAGCGAGCCGGACACCGGGGTCAGGCCCGAACCCGTGTGTGACAGCGACTCCGACCAGAGCCACGACCCCACCCCGGCCAGCCACACTGTCGCGCTCCAGCCGAGCAGGAGCAAGCTGCGGCGAAGCTGCGAGGAGCGGGCCGCGCGGAAGAACCCGGCCGCGGCGACGGCGGTGCTCGTGAGCATGGCGACGTCGCTCACCGGTCTACCGGTCGTATGGGCAACGGCGGCCGCGCCGGTCGCGACAACGACCGCGGCCAGGAGCCATCGCGTGGATCTGCGGGGCAGCGCTCGAGGATGGAATGTGCGTACTGGGGGCATGGATGTCTGGCAGTGGCGCGGGCGCGGGGGCGCCCAGGCGCCGAGGCGCACACGGGCTCTCCCGATGATCGGCCTCCGGGAGGGTGCGCTTTCGCGCCACGGCGACTTCTCCCCGGATACGGGGAGCATGCGCCCCGGATCCCTACCGCAGAGGGGTGACCCCGACCCGTGCTGCGGTCAGCCGCCGAGCGAATGCGCGGCGCGGAGCAGCTCCTCGACGTCGGGCACCTCGTCGTCGCCGTAGCGCCAGGCGCCGCGCACGATGCCCTCGGCGTCGATCAGGAAACAGCTGCGCACAGGGGTGTCCACGAGGCCGTCGAGGTCCTGCGCGACGCCGAACGCCCGCACGGCCTGGCCCGACCAGTCCGACAGTAGCGGGTAGGTCAGCCACTGCTGCTCGGCGTAGCGGCGGTGCGAGTACGGACTGTCGCGCGAGACGGCGAAGATGCGCACCCCGGCCTCGTCGAACTCCTCGCTCCTGTCACGCAGGAGCCGCAGCTGGTGGCGTCAGGTGCCCGTCCAGTCGTACAGGTAGAACATGAGCAGGAACGGCCCATCGGCGGCGAGCCTCGCGATCTCGACGGGCTGGACGTCCTGGTCGAACACCGTGGCCTGGGGGACGGGGGCGCCTGGCTGCACCCCGGCAGGCTACCGTCGCCGGCGCCCGTGCTCAAGGTGTCTGCGGGCCGACGCCGAGGTCGGCCAGACGCTCACCGCGCGGCGGGCGCAGCTCGCGCATGGCGGGGATCAGGATGAGGGTCGAGACGACGCAGCCGAAGCCGGCCAGCAGGTAGACGCCGCGCACGCCGAGCAGGTTGATCATGAAGCCGGCCGCCGGGAACGAGAGCGCGAACGCTCCCATGACCGCCGCCTCGGTGGCCGCCGTCGCCCGCGAGCGGACGGCGTCGGGGGTGCGCCGCTGGAGGATGCCCTGCTCAGAGACGGTGACTGCGCCCTCGGCGAGCCCCGCCATCACCATCCCGGCCAGCGCGACCGCGAACACCGGGGCGAGCGCGACGGCGGCGAAGCCGGCGCCGATGACCGCGCAGCCGCCGATCATCGTCACGCGCTCGCGCGTCACCGCGAGGCGCCGGCCCACGAACGAGCCGCCGATCGCCCCGCCGCCCCAGCACGCCACCAGGATTCCGTATCCGACGGCGCCCGCGCCGAACGAGCGCGCGAGCGGCAGCTCGGCGACGAGCACGGGGCCGAGCAGAAACAGGAGCACGATCCAGGCCAGCGTGATCAGCCGCAGCACCGGATCGGCCAGGATGAAGCGGAAGCCGGCGCGCAGGCCCTCGTGCGCCTCGGCCTCACTCCGATGCGGGTCCGCGAAGGTGCCGTGGACGCTCGCCACCATCGCCGCCGAGCCCGCGTAGCAGGCCGCGGTTGCGGCGAAGACCACGCTCGGGTCGAGGAGGCCGGCGACGGCGCCGCCCAGCATCGGCCCGAGCAGGGCGCCGGCGTTGCGGCCGATCGCGATGGTGCTGTTCGCCCAGGCCACGTCCTGTGCTGGTACGAGGTTGGGCACGGCCGCCGTCGACGCCGAGAAGAACGGCGACTGGGCGATCGCGCCGGCGAGCGCCAGCCCGATCAGCGCCAGCGGGTGATGCGTGAACGCCACCGTCACCCCGGCGACGCCGCCCGCGGCGAGCTCGGAGCCGATCATCACCCGGCGGCGGTCGAAGCGGTCACCCAGAGCGCCCGAGAGGGGCGTGGCGATCCCCGACGCGCCGATGGCGACGAAAAGCGCTGCCGACATCCACACCGTGGAGTGGGTGCTCGCGTAGATCGCCACCATGAGCGCGATCCAGACCGCCTCCGACCCGGTCACAGAGATGACGCGGGCGGCGGCAAGACGGCGGATGGCGATGCGGGGCGGAGTGGTCATGAAACCTGTCTGCGGGAGGGTTGACGGGAGGCGGGTGGCGCGCGGAGCGCCGCGCGCGTGTCAGATGCAGAGGTTCGATGCCACGGGCGGAGCCTACCCGTCGCCGGGCTCGTGCGCCAGCAGCCGGCGCCGGAGCGGATCGTCGCTCAGGATGTCCATCATCGCCGGGACGCAGACCGCGGCAAGTGCGATCCCGCCCGTGAACGACACGAGCGCCACGCCCCGGGCGGCGGTGGCGGGCAGCGCCGAGAACACGAACCCGCGCGTGAACGCCTCCACCTCCGGCACCGTGAACACCGCCGCGAGCGCGCCGACGATCCCGGCAGCGGCCAGGCGGCCGTTGCCGGCCGTCGCCGTGACGGCAGCGAGGACGAGGAGCACCGTCACGGCGGCGTAGGCCGCCGCGAGGGCGATCACGAGCACGGATGGGTGGCCGAAGAGCAGGATGCCGATCCAGCCGGCCAGCCAGGCGGTCACCGCGATCGGCAGCAGGGCGGCCGCGAGCCGGCGCTGCGCAGTCCGGCCGGTGGAGCGCACCGCCGCGGCCGCTACCGCGAGCAGCAGGGTGGCCAGGGCGATCCACGGCAGCAGCGAGGGCTTGGCGGCGTACCACTCGTAGCCGGTGACGGTCGTCCTGCGGCCGTCGACCACGAGCGGAACCGACCAGGCCGCCACGCGCCGCGGTGTTGTGCCGCCGGCGACGATGGGGCGCGGTCGCAACCGGTTCTCGTGCCAGGCGAAGGTGTGTCCGGCGGCGACCCGGCGCCACGCCGGGCCGCGGGCCACGGCGACGGCGGAGCTCCGGCTGACGACGCCGTCGTTCCATGCGGTCGGCGAGGCGGCGTTCGCCTGGACGCCGGCGGGCGAGAACCGCAGGAACGGCTCCCCGAGCAGCCCGAGCACGACGACCGTATGCGATCCCGAGACGGTCAGCTGCAGCTTGAGGTCGCCGCCGAGCACCTGGGCGCGCACCCCGGGCACCGGCGGCCGCAGGCCGGCGAGGCGGGCCTCGAAGTCGGTCGCGATCCGGCCGCCGGTGTGGGCGGATGCCGTCCCCGGCACGGCGACGATCATCGCTACGGCCACGAGCGCCGAGCGTCGCAGCCGCGTCAGGAGGAGGATGGGGTCGGGCTGACCCACGATCTGAAACCACTTCTACCACGATCCACCCCGGCCGGAGCGGGCTTCAGGTCACCGTGCCGGCGTCGATTACGGGGGCATGACTCCGCCCGCTCGGCGGGTTGCGGCGGCGTCGCGGCTGTGGCCCTATGGGCCCGCCCCGCGGCGCCGCCATCCGTCTGCCGGCGCACGCCCTCCAAATTGGCGTCCATGTGAGCCGCCAACTGGGGTGCTCGGGCACACCAATTGGCATCCAGTCGAACGGCCAAGTGGCCATGCGCAACCAATTGGCATCCGCACGCAATGCCAATTGGGAGATGCAGCCATCGGGCAGGCCGCGGCTGCGGACAGCGGCCTGTGATCTCTCCGCCGCCCGGCATCGGCCACGACTGAGCGGTTCCGCTAGCCTGCTCCCATGACCGGCGACCCGCCCCGGCCCAGGCGCCCCGGCCCGCCGACCGCGCGGGTCGTGGCCGAGGCCGCGGCCCTCGCCGTCGTGGTCGGGAGCATCGCGCTGGTGGTGCTGACGCTGATCTCGCCGTCGTCGCGGGCGGCCTCGCAGCAGTCGTCGCCGGCGTCCCAGGCCGGCCTGCGCTGGACGCTCAAGAGCATTCCGGCGCCGGCGCTCGACCTGCCCGATCAGACGGGCAGCACGACGAGCATCGCCGCCCTGCGCGGGCATGTCGTCCTGCTCACCTTCCTCGACTCGCGGTGCACGAACCTGTGCCCGATCGAGGGCTCCCAGCTGGCGCAGGTGCAGCGCCGCCTGCCCGCGGCCAAGCGGCCCGTGCTCGTCGTCGTGAGTGTGAACCCTGCCGATACGCAGGCGTCGGTCGCGAAGTTCGTGCACGAGGCGGGCTGGACGACGCCGTGGCGGTGGCTGCTCGGCTCCCGCAAGACCCTCGCCCCGGTGTGGCGCGCCTACCACATCGGCGTGCGCCTGAGCCACGGCCAGGCCGTGCAGACCGGGAACACCACCATCCGCGTGGCCGGAAGCGTGGTGCACACGATCGCGCTCTACGTGATCGATGCCACCGGCCACGAGCGCTACGGCTACCTGCCGCCGTTTCGGCCGGCGGCGGTGGCCGCCGCCGTGACGGCGGTCTCGCCCGCGTCCTGATCAGGCGGTACCGGCGGGGCCTTCGGCGGCCGGCTCGTCGGCGAGCAGCCGCATGAGCGCAAACGCGATCACGGTCAGCAGCACCAGGTTCGACTCGATCGCCATCGCGACGCCCGCGATCTGCTGATCCGCCAGGGCGCTGATGTCGCCCAGCTTCGGGGTGTGCAGGTAGAAGTCGTAGAGCGGGTGGTTGGCCAGGTAGACGAAGAGGTCGAGCGGGCTGATGGCGAGGAAGGCCACCACGAGGTAGGAGACCTTGCCGATCGGCGACAGGTAGCCGGGCACGATCTCGGGCCACCAGAACGCGAGTCCCGAGATCAGGAACGCGAGGTGCTCGATGCCGAGCAGGCCCTGGTTTCGCAGCGCGTAGTCGTACACCGCGGGGATGTGGGTCACGTACCAGACGACGAGCCAGAGCCCGAGAGCGAACGGCGGGTTCGCGAGCACGGCCACCCAGCGTCGCCGGGCGAGGGCCGCCGTCATCGCCGTGGTCAGTCCCAGCAGGAGGAGCGGCGGCGCCCAGTCTCCGAGCATCACGTTCTGGAGCAGGTGGAAGCTGAGCATCGAGTGCAGCGCCAGGTGCTCGATCGGCGAGAAGAGGGCCAGGGCGGTCACGAGCAGGCCCGCGGCGAACGCGAGCCGGCGCAGCGTCGAGACGGGCCGGCCGCGGCGGCCGTAGTGGCGCACGACGACGACGTAGTCGACGGCGATGATCACCAGGCCGACGAGCCACTCCGGGTCGAGCACGAACTGCCAGGGGTCGACCACGGTGACGGTCGATGATAGCGCTCTTCAGAAGCCCGACTAACGTTCGGGTGATGCGCTTCCGGCCGCGCGCCTGCGGTGTCGTCGCCGTCATACTGGCCGCGCTCGCCGCCGCCGTGGCGGCGCCCGCGGCGCGCGCAGACGGCGACCCGGCGAGCGACGTCCTGCTCTACCAGCACGCCTTCTTCCCCTACGCCGCGCCTTCGGCAGCGGCGAAGGCCGACCTGCTCGGGGCGGTGGCCGCCGCCAAGCGGGCGGGCTACACGGTGCGAGTGGCGGTGATCCAGTCCAAGCAGGATCTCGGGGCGGATCCGGAGCTCTTCGCCCAACCGCAGCTGTACGCCAAGTTCCTGGACGCGGAGCTGCGCTCGACCCGCTACCTCGGCGGGCTCATCGTGGTGATGCCCCAGGGCTTCGGCGTCGCCGCCGGCGGCACCCTGAGCGCCGACGGCAAGAGGTACACGCCCCGGCCCGTGGCGCCGCTCCTGCGGGCCGCCGCGCGGCTGCAGCCGCCGGGGAGCACGGATCCCGACACCCTCACGAGGGCGGGGGTGGGCGCGGTGCGGGCCGTGAGCGCCGCGGCCGGCCATCCGATCAAGGGCGCGATCACGCCGGTGTCGCCGGGCTCGTCGGGCAAGCCGGCGTCCGGCTCGGGATCGTCTGCGACGTCGCTCGGGCTGGCCGCGGGGCTCGCCGTGGTGGCGCTCGCAGCCATTGCCATGATCGGCGTCGGCATCCGCCGCAGCCGGCCGTCGGAGCCGGGATGAAGTGGCATACTCATGCGATGCGCCTGGTCTGGCTCTCCCGGGGTCTGGCCGTGAGCGGCCTCTCCGCCACATCGGCGGTGGCCGCACACGAGGGGCCGGGCGCGCTCGCAGCCGGACGGCCGCTGCTGGCGGCGCTCGCCGGGGCGGTCGTGGCGGTGCTCGGGGTGGGAGCGCTTCTGGCGGCTGCCGCATCGCGGCATGCGCGGGCTGTGCGGATCCGGCGCGGAGATCTGCTGGCGACGCGCCTGGATCCCCACGGCCGGCCGGGTGCCGCCGTGCTGGTCGCGACGCTGCTCGTCTGCCAGGCGGCTGCCCACGCGACCCTGATCCTGTGCGGCGTCGCGGCCCACGGCGGCCCGCCGGCACCGCTCGCGCTGCATGCCCTGCTCGCGCTCATCGCGGCGGCCGCCATGATCGCCTGCGAGCGCCTGCTCGGAGCCGCCACGGCGATGCTCGCGGCCGCGATCGCCGCCGTCGCGGGCACGCTGGCCGCGCGCCCGGCCGTCCCGGCGCGAGGGGTCGCGCGCCGCCCGCACACCGCCTTGCCCGAT
>DASXOR010000150.1:0-23985 GCA_036494095.1 Gaiellales bacterium
CCCCGATCCCGACCGGCGCGCGGAAGATCGCCTTGCCGTCCCGGTACAGGGTCAGGTTGCGCCGGCGCAGGCTCACGATCACGTGTGTGTCGACAAACGTGTAGCCGCTCAGAGCCGCGCGCGGCACCCAGCCCTGGGTGCCGTTGGGGAGCACGGGCAGTCGCACCCGCACCCACAGCCGGCCGCGGTGCGTGGCGGTCGCGGTGACGAGCACGATGTTCACCGTGTGCTCGGGCGTGCGCATCCGCAGGCGGGCCGCCACCTTGCCGCCCGGTCGCCTGTGGGCCGCCACCGGTCGCAGCACCTGCGCCCAGCGCCACGTCTTGCGGGGCGGCAGCGGTGCGCTCGCCGGTACCGCGACGTGCGGGCGGGCGACTCCAGGGGTGAACGGCTGCGCGGGCGTGTCGAGCGGGACCTCGGCGGTCGGCGAGGGCCGGGTCGAGGCGACGGCCACCGCGGCCACGGCCGAAAGCACGATCGCGGCGGCGAGCGCGGCGGTCGTCCATGCGCCGGCACGGCGGCCGCGCCGCCCTGCGCGGGCAGCGGCCGGCGCCGCGGGGGCGGGTGGCGCGGCCGCCGCAGCGGCGGAAGTCGCTGGGGGCGGGGCCACGACGAGCGGAGCGGGGGCGGCCCGCGCCCGGCGCCGCGCGGCGGCACGCGTCGTCGCGACCGCGCCCACCGCGCACCCCGCGGCGATGGCCGCGGCTGCCCAGGTGCGACTGCCCCGGGTCATGTCAGCCCGTGAATCCCGGCATCCCGTCGGCCTGGGTCGGTCCCACGATGAAGTGGGTCGAGTCGACGACCGCGACGACGTGTGCGGCCGTGGCCGGCTGGTCGAAGGCCGACTGCGCCGGCACGACGCCGGCGATGCGGCGGATCCAGGCGGCATGCCGTGCCTCGACGGCGTGGATCGAGAGCGCGAAGCTGAGGTAGGAGGGCGATGTGATCCGCGGCGCCTGGCCCTTGTAGGCCGCCACGCCGAGGTCCTCGAACGCGACCGCCGTGCGCACGAACGCGCTCTCGGACTCGGTCGCGCCGTGGAAGTCGAACTGCGGCCGGGCGACGGCCCGCCCGCCGAGCACCCGGCGCAGCGCGCGCACGTGGGCGCGCTCGTGGTCGCCCACGACCCGGGCGAGCTTGGCGGCCTCTCCGGTGACGGCGTTGATCCGCTCGACCTCGGTGTAGAAGCTCGCCTGCAGGTATTCGAGGGTGAGGGCGTAGTTCAGGATGGCGACGTCGCCCTGGGGGTCGCCCGCGGCCTCGGCGACGCCCGCCGTGGCCAGCGCCGCGGCCGGCGCGATCAGCCCCGCCGCCGCCAGCATGCGCAGGAGCCCGCGGCGGGTGGACGGCGCCAGCGGCCCCATCGCCTCGGCCGGCGCACCGTCGCTGTCGAGCGGCGCGAGGTGATCGCTCATACGGTCCCTTTCACGAATCCGGTGCGGCGGATGGCCGCCCGCACCTGTGCCGCCGGCTGGGCCGGGTTGGACGCCGAGGGGGCGGGCAGCTCGCCCAGCAGGTCGCGGATCCAGGCGGCGTGGCGGGCCTCGACCGACACGATCGCCGCGACTGAGGCGAGCGAGAGCTTGGTCAGGCTCGCGGCCTGGCCGTCGAGCGCGGCGACGCCGAGATCCTCGAGCGTGCGGGCCGTGACGGCGAACCGGTCGGAGTTGGTGACGGCGTCGCCGAAGTCAAATGCCGGCGCCGGCTTGGCGCGCGAGCCGAGCGTGTCCCGAAGGAAGGCGACGTGCGCGCGTTCGTGGGCGCCGACGATGCGGGCGAACTGGGCGAGCTCGCCGGTGAGGCCGGCGTGCTGGAGCGCCTGCGCATACAGCGCGGCCTGCAGCTCCTCCATCTCGAGCGCGAAGTTCAGGATCTCGGCGTCGCCGAGCCGGGACCCGGACCCGAGTGCGGGGGCGCCGATGCCGCCCACCAGGATTCCGCCGGCCAGCAGGCCCGCGCCGGAGAGCACCGCACGCCGGCTGGCGGAGTGCTGCGGCGTCGCTTCCGGTTCCTGTGACAATTGCACTCCCCGCATTCCCCGTATTGCTCACGGGTCGAACACCCAGACCTTTCGATGATAACCACAGTTTTCCAAAATGAGAACCCGCACGCTGGCGCGAATTCCCAATTGTTCACACGCCTGCGCGCTGCACGCGGGTGAAGACCAGGGCCGTCGCCCCGCACACGAGCGCGAGCATGGCGTAGGACGCCCGTGTGCCCTGCCAGTGGGCCAGGCGTGAGCCGGCGAGCGGACCGATGACCGCGCCCACCCCCCACATCAGGTTGACGATGCCGAGCACGAGGCCGTGCCCGAGCTGCGCGCGGTCGGCGCCGTCGGTGCTGAGCGGGTAACCCACCGCGTACAGGATCGACTGCACCCCCGAGGCGGCAATGACGAGTGCGATGAAGATGCCGAGGCCGGTTGGGACGGCGAAGAGCGCGACCAGAAGCGCGAGTGCCGCGCACGCCGCGGCCGCCAGCGGCACCCGGCCCACGCGGTCGCCCACCCGCGCCGTGATGACGACGACCATGCCGCCCAGGATCGCGCCGACGGAGTAGACGAGGCCGATGCCGGCTCGGTCGAGCCCGAGGCTCGCCAGGTGCAGCGGGACGAGCAGCTGCAGCGCTCCGCCCACGACCGCGACCACGAGGATCATCGTCACGCTCGCCGTGATCAGCGACTCGCGCAGCGACGCGCGCAGCGCCGAGGCCATGCTCGCCTGGCGATGCGGCTCGATGCGGGCGTCCGGTTCGAGCACGACGGCGACGAGGAGCACGGCGAAGAGCACCGCCATGCCCAGGAAGGTGGGCCGGATGCCGACGGCGCTCGTGAGCACGCCGCCGACGAACGGGCCGGTGATGATCCCGACGGTGGCCGCGACCTGGGCGTAGCCGACCACCTCGCCGCGGCGCTCGACCGGAGCCCGGGCCGCCAGCCAGGCGAGGCCGGCGCCCCACACGGTGGCGTCGGCCGCACCCTGGAGGAGGCGGGCCACGACGAGCTCCGGGAACGAGCTCGCGAGCGCCAGGCCGACGGTCGCCCCGGCCATGAGCACGGTGCCGATCCCCGTCACGAGCCGGGCCCCGAACCGGTCGGCCAGGTGCCCCACCGGGACCGAGACGGCGACCACGGCCAGGCTGAAGGCCGCCAGCATCCACGCCACCTGGATCGTGCTCAGCCCGAGCTCGTGCCGGTAGTGCGGCACGAGCGGCACCACCGCAGACCACAGCATGAGGTCGCAGGTGACGAGCGCGCACACGAGTGTGATCAACCGCCGCACGCGCGCATCGTACGGCCCGAGTACCGGTAGCATGGCGGCCCACCGAGTCTCGAGGGCTGCATGAACTTCGACGTCTTCATCACCTGTGCGGTCACGGGCGCCGGCGACACCGCCGGACGCAGCCCGCTCGTGCCCGTGACGCCCGAGCAGGTCGCGGCGGCCGCGATCGAGGCCGCCCGGGCGGGTGCCGCCGTGGCGCACATCCACGTCCGCGACCCCGACAGCGGGCGCGGCGCGCGCGATCCGCGGCTCTACCGCGAGGTCGTGGAGCGCGTGCGTTCGGCGGACGTCGACGTCGTCCTCAATCTGACTGCCGGCATGGGCGGAGACCTGGTGCTGGGCGGCGAGGATGCCCCGCTCCCGCACGACACGGCCGCCACGGACATGGCGGGGGCGGAGGAGCGGCTCGAGCACGTCGCCCAGCTCCTGCCGGAGATCTGCACCCTCGACTGCGGCACGATGAACTTCGCGGCCGGCGGCGACTACGTCATGGTGAACACGCCGGGGATGCTGCGGGCGATGGCCCGGCGCGTGCAGGAGCTCGGGGTGCGGCCCGAGCTCGAGGTGTTCGACACCGGCCATCTCGTCATGGTCAAGCAGCTGATCGCCGACGGGCTGATCGACCCGCCCCCGCTGATCCAGCTCTGCACCGGGATCCCGTACGGCGCCCCGGACGATCCCGGCACGCTGCTTGCGATGCGCAACCAGCTCCCGGACGACGCGGTCTTCTCGGCGTTCTCGATCGGCCGCATGCAGCTGCCGTTCGTCGCCCTTGCCCCGATCGTGGGCGGGAACGTGCGCGTCGGCCTCGAGGACAACCTCATGCTCGCTCGCGGCGTGCCCGCCACGAACGGCCAGCTGGTCGAGCGCGCGGTGCAGATCCTCCAGGCGATGAACGTCCGCATTCTCACCGCCGCCGAGGTGCGCACCAAGCTCGGGCTCACGCGACGTGGATGAGGCGCGCGGCGCCACGCCGCGGGTGGTCGGGCTCCTCGGCGGCGGCGTCATCGGCGGCGGCTGGGCGGCCCGGTTCCTGCTGAACGGCGTCGACGTGCGCCTGTTCGATCCCGACCCGCTGGCGGCCGAGAAGGTGGCGGGGGTGGTGGCGAACGCCCGCAGGGCATGGGGCCGGCTGACGCTCGCCCCGCTGCCCGCGGAGGGACGGCTCGCGCTCGTCGACTCACCGGAGGATGCGGTCGACGGCGTGGAGTTCGTGCAGGAGAACGCCCCCGAGCGGGCGGGGATCAAGCGCGAGCTCCTGGCTCGGGCCAGCCGCGCGGCTCCCGCGGACGCCGTCTTCTGCTCGTCGACGTCGGGCCTGCGGCCGTCGCTGCTCCAGGCGGACATGGCCCACCCCGAGCGGATGGCGGTCGGCCACCCGTTCAACCCCGTCTACCTGCTGCCGCTGGTCGAGGTGTGCGGCGGGGAGCGCACGGCGGCCGAGACGCTCGTCCGAGCTGCCGCCGTGTACCGGTCGGTGGGCATGGAGCCGCTCGTGCTGCGCACCGAGATCGACGGCTTCGTGGCCGACCGGCTGATGGAGGCCATGTGGCGGGAGGCGCTCTGGCTCGTCGCGGACGACGTTGCCACGGTGGCCGAGATCGATGACGCCATCCGGCTCGGGGCGGGCCTGCGCTGGTCGTTCATGGGCACGTTCCTGACCTACCGCACCGCCGGCGGCGACGCCGGCATGCGCCACTTCATGGAGCAGTTCGGACCCGCCCTGCGGTGGCCGTGGACGAAGCTCACCGAGGTTCCCGAGCTCACCGACGAGCTGGTCGAAAAGCTCGTGGCCCAATCCGACGCCCAGGCCGGCGGCCACTCGATCCGCGACCTCGAGCGGCTGCGCGACGACTGCCTGATCGCGGTGATCCAGGGCCTGCGCGCGCAGCACTACGGCGCCGGCGCGGTGCTCGAGCGGTACGAGCGGCAGCTGCACGACGCGGCCGGAGCGGCGGCCGTGGATGCCCCCGACCTGTCCCGGCCGCTGCGTCTGCACGCCACGACCGTGCCGCCGGAGTGGGTGGACTACAACGGGCACGCGCACGAGAGCCGCTACCTGCAGGTGTTCGGCGACACGACCGACGCGCTCCTGCGGCTGATCGGGGTCGACGCCGCCTACCTCGAGGGCGCCGGCAGCTTCTTCACCGTCGAGACGCACCTCTCGCACCTGCGCGAGGCGTCGGCCGGCGATCATCTCCAGGCGACCACCCAGGTGCTCGGCTGCGACGAGAAGCGACTGCACCTGTTCCACTCGCTGTACCGCGGCGACGGCGAGCTCGTGGCAACCGCCGAGCAGATGATGCTGCACGTCTCGGCGCAGACCGGCCGCGCCGGCCCGGCCGGCGCCAGGGTGCTCGAGCGGCTGCGCGCGATCGCCGCCGCCCAGGCGGCGCTGCCGCGGCCCGACCGCGCCGGCCGCAGCATCGGCCTGCCGTAGCCGAAGGCGGGGCCAGGCCCCAAGAAGCGGGGCCAGGCCCCAAGAAGCGGTAGCCGAAAGGCGGGGCCAGGCCCCAACACGCGGGGCCAGGCCCCAAGACGCGGGGCCAGGCCCCCAAGACGCGGGGCCAGGCCCCGCTTCAGCCGGCGCGGCGGGGGGCGCCGCGGCGGCGGCGCAGCTCGGCCAGCGGGGCAAGCGGGTCGAGGCCGTCGCGGGCGAGCAGCAGCATGCTGTGGAACCACAGGTCGGCCACCTCGGCCACGAGATGGTCGCTGCCCGGCGCGGCCAGCAGCACCTCGACCGCCTCCTCGCCCACCTTGCGCTGCGCCCGCTCGCGCTCGGCGGCGATCAGGCCGGCGACGTAGGAGGCCTGATCGCCCGACCGCGCACGCTCGGCGACGACGTCCGCGAGCTCGGCCAGCACGGGCGCCGCGTCGCCGAAGCACGACGCGGACCCCGTGTGGCACGTCGGCCCGGCCGGATGGGCCAGGTAGAGCAGGGCGTCCGCGTCGCAGTCGGCCCGGATCTCGGCCACGCGCAGGACGTTGCCCGACGTCTCGCCCTTCTGCCACAGGCGCCCGCGCGAGCGCGAGTGGAAGTGGGCGAGGCCCGTGCGCCGCGTGGCGTCGAGCGCCTCGGCGTCGACGTAGGCGAGCATGAGCACCCGCCCGGTGTCGGCGTCCTGGACGACGCAGGGCAGGAGCTCGCCCGCGGGTACCGTCACACCCTCGCCGGCAGGCCGCATGCCGCCACCTCCCGCTTGACGTCGTCGGGGGTCGTCTCGCCGTCGTGAAAGATCGAGGCCGCGAGCGCCGCGTCGGCGCCGGCCCGCAGTGCGGCGACGATGTCGCCGGCGCCGCCCGCTCCGCCGGACGCGATCACGGGCACGCGCACCCGCGCGCGGATGCGCTCGATCAGCTCGAGGTCATACCCGCGGCGGCCGCCGTCGGCGTCGATGCTCGTCACGATCAACTCGCCGCCGCCGCGCCGCTCCACCTCTTCGGCCCACCCGATCGCCTCGATCCCCGTGGCCTGCATGCCGCCGCGGGAGTACGTCCACCAACCGCCGTCGCCGCGGGCAGCGTCCATCGCGACGACGACGCACTGTGTGCCCAGCCTCTCGGCCAGCGTGTCGATCAGCCCGGGCATGCGCAGCGCCGCCGAGTTGACCGAGATCTTGTCAGCCCCGGCCAGCAGCAGCTCGCGCGCCCGCTCCGGCCGGTCGACGCCGCCGCCGACGCAGAGCGGCACGTCCACCCGCTCGGCCGCCCGCTCCACCGCCCGCAGCAGCTCCTGCCAGGCCTCGGCATGGGCGTCGATGTTCAGCCACACGATCTCGTCGGCGCCGGCGGCGGCATAGCGCTCGGCCGCCACCACGGGGTCGCCGCAGTCGCGCAACTCCCGGAACTGCACGCCCTTCACGAGCCGGCCGCCGCGCACGTCCAGGCAGGGGATGACGCGCCTACGCAGCATCGCCGCTCCAGCGCAGGAACGCGCGCAGGAGCTCCCGCCCCGCCGGACCGCTCTTCTCGGGATGGAACTGCGTCCCGGCGACCCGCCCCGCGCCGGCCATCGACGCGAACCGGCGGCCGTCGAGCTCGGTGGTGGCGACGACGTCGTCCGCCGCCGCGGGCTCGACGGCGTAGGAGTGGGCGAAGTAGCACACCGCCGGCAGGCCGGCCGCGAGCGGATGGCCGCCGTCTGCGACCACGTCGTTCCAGCCCATGTGCGGGAGCCGGCCGGCGAACCCCATCGCCGTGACCCGTCCCGGGAGCAGGCCGAGGCACTCGACGTCGCCCTCGTCGCTTGACTCGAACAGGAGCTGCATGCCCAGGCAGATCCCGAACACGTACGCCCCGGCGGCGGCCGCGGCCATGATCGCCGTGCGCAGGCCACGCTGTTCGAGCGCCGCCATCGCCGCGCCCGCGGCACCGACGCCCGGCACGAGCACGCGGGCGGCGCCGGCCACCCGGCCGGCGTCGGTGGTGACGGTCACCGTCGCGCCCGCCCGCTCCAGGCCGGTGCGCAGGCTGCGCAGGTTGCCGGCTCCGTAGTCGACCACGCACACGTCGGTCACAGGCTGCCCTTCGTGCTCGGCACCGCGCCGCCCCGGCGCGGGTCGGCCTCGCACGCCTGCCGCAGAGCGATTGCGAGCGACTTGAAGGCCGCCTCCAGCAGGTGGTGATCGTCGGCGCCGGTGCCGGAGAGATGGATGCCGATGCGCGCGTGCCGTGAGAGGCTGTCGAAGAAGTGGGGCACGAGCGCCGCCGGCAGGCCGCCGACGCGCTGGTCGCGGAACGGCAGGTCGACCTGGGCGAATCCACGGCCGCCGAGGTCGACCACCGCGTGGGCGACCGCTTCGTCGAGCGGTGCCCGGGCATCGCCGAAGCGATGGATGCCGGCACGCCCGCCGAGCGCCTGATCGAGCGCTTGCCCGAGCACGATGGCGACGTCCTCGACGGTGTGATGCTCGTCCACCCACAGGTCGCCGGCGCAGCGCAGGTCGAGGTCGACGAGCGAGTGCGCGGCGAGCGCGGTCAGCATGTGGTCGAGCATGCCGATGCCGGTCGCGACCGCCGCGCGGCCGGAGCCGTCGAGCACGACCCCGCAACGGATCTCGGTCTCTCGCGTGCGCCGCTCGATGGTGGCCGCCCGCGCGTGCTCCACGGGCGCCGGCGGCGATGCCGCGGCGGCCCCGAGCGCCTCGAGCAGGCGGTCGTCCTCCGTGGGCGTCGCCACGCTGACGCGGATCGACGTCTCGAGCAGCGGATCGGCAAAGGTGCGAACGACGATGCCCTGCTCGAGCAGCTCCCGCGCGAACGGCTCGGCCGGCCGGCCGACGTCGACGAGCGCGAAGTTGGTGCACGACTCCGGCACCGTGAAGCCCGCGCCGCGCAGCGCCCGCGCCATCCGCTCGCGCTCCGTGCAGGTCGCCGCCGCGCGCTCCCGCATCTCGGCCACGTGGCCCGGCTCGAGCGCGATCTCGGCCAGCGCGGCCGAGTGCACGCCGATCGAGGCGGGTGGGCGCACGCCGTTCAACCGCTCCGCGATCGCTGCCGGCGCGACGATGTAGCCGACCCGCGTCCCCGCCAGTGCGAACGCCTTCGAGAGGGTGCGCACGACCACCGTGTTCTCGCGTTCGCGCACGAGCCCGGAGAGGTCGGTGCCGCCGAACTCCAGGTAGGCCTGGTCGATCACGACGAGCCCGGGGCGCTCGGCGATGTCCTCCGGCACCACGTCGGCGCCGGTCGGGTTGTGCGGTGCGCACACCCAGGTGAGGTCGGCCTCGGCCGCGGGATCGTGGTGAAGCTCTGCCCCGGTCAGGCGGGTGACGACGCCGTAGTAGCCGTACGCGGGTCGGCGCACGTAGGCCCGGCGGCCGGGCGCGAGCGAGAGCAGGCCGCACAGCAGCAGCGCCTCGTCGGCGCCCGCGGTCGGCACGATCTGCTCGACGGGGAAGCCGGCGTACGCCGCGATCGCCTCGCGCAGGCGCATGTAGGTGGCGTCGGGGTACGACTGCGGGATGACGCGGGCGAGCCGCGCGAGTTCCGGCGCGTACCACGCCGGCGGGGCGGCGGATGTGTTCATGTCGAAGCGCATAAGCGGCGCGTCGGCCGGCAGCGTGTCCTGCCAGCGGTAGCCGACCAGGCCGCGCAGCTCGGGGCGGATGACGTCGACCGCGCTCACGCGATCAGGTGGTGGATCGGGAGCACGAGCAGGGAGCGGGCGCCGGCCGCCCGCAGCGGCTCCAGCAGCTCCATCACCTGCCGCTGCTCGACGACGGCGTGCACCGAGTGCCATCCCGGCTTGGCCAATGGCAGGACCGTGGGCGAGTCGAGGCCCGGCAGCAGGGCGACGATCTGCTCCAGCGACGCGTCGGGGGCGTTCAGCATCAGGTAGCGGCGGTTGCGGGCGTCGATCACGCTGCGGACGACGGTGGCGAGCTCGTCGGCCACCCGCTGCTGGGCCGGCTCGAGGTCGGGCCGCGCCACCAGCAGCGCCTCGGACTCGAGCACGGTCGCGATCGGCAAGAGGCCGTTCTGGCGCAGCGTCTCGCCGCTCTGAACGAGGTCGCATATGGCCTCGGCGGCATCCAGCCGCGGTGCCAGCTCGACCGATCCGCGCACGGCCACCGTCTCGACGCGCAAGCCGCGGCCGGCGAAGAAGTCCGCCGTCACCCGGGGATGCGACGTGGCCACCCGGCGCCCGTCCAGATCCGCGAGCGACGCGACCGCGGCCCCGCTCGGCACCGCCACCTGCAGCGAGCAGCGGCCGAACCCGAGCGCGACCAGCTCGGCGAGCGCGCCGCCGCCCTCGGCCACCTGATCGCGGCCGGCCACCGCCGCCTCGACGGCGCCGTCGACCGCCCACGCGGGCATGTCCTCGGCCCGGGCGAACAGCACCTCGACGTCCCATTGCGAGCAGTGCGCATAGAGGGCGCGGCCGTTGCCCTCGAGCTCGAACCCGGCCGCGCGCACCAGGTCGAGGGCGGGCTCGTGCAGCCGGCCCTTGGAGGGCAGCGCCAGGCGGAAGCGCCGGCTCACGGTCGCCGCGCCCCGCGGTCGAGGACGATCCGGTAGCCGCCCTCCCCGTGCCGCAGCCAGTGGGCGACGCGAGTGACGGTGGCCGTCGATCCGCGCACGCGCTGAGCCACCTGGGCGTAGGGGACGCCCTGGTCGAGCAGGCGGGCTGCGTGCCAGCGGTGCGAGAGCACCTCGAGCTCGTGCAGCGAGCAGACGTCGCGCAGGAACGCGGCCATCTCGTCGCGCGTCCGCAGCGCGAGCAGCGCGTCGCACAGGTCGTCGACCGCCGGCGTGCGCCAGCCGGCGTCGGGGGGTGGGCTCTGTGGGGTGTCCTGGGTGGCTCGTGCCATCGTGATACCATTTTAGCATGCTAAAACGAGAAGATGCGGCGCTCGACCTGCGCAAGGGCCGGGCCATCCCGGCGATTGACCTGCTCGGCGGCCGGGTCGTGCGGCTGCACCAGGGCAACTACGACCGCGCCACCGCCTTCCCGGTCGACCCGGTCGAGCTCGCCCGCCGCTACGCGGCCGCCGGCGCCCCGTGGCTGCACGTCGTCGATCTCGACGCCGCCCGCACGGGCACGCGCTCGAGCGAGCACGGGCACCTGCTGGGGCGGCTGCGGGCGGTGCCGGGCCTGCGCGTGCAGCTCGGCGGCGGCCTGCGCAGCGGGCGGCAGATCCTGGCCGCGCTCAACCGGGACGCCGATCGGGTGATGGTCGGCACGCTGGCCGTGTCCGATCCCGCACTCGTGGGGCGGCTCGCGGCCCAGACGGGCCGCGTCGTGGTCGCGCTCGACTGCCTCGACGGTCGCGTTCGCACCCACGGCTGGGTCAAGGACAGCGGCGCCGACGCGGCCGCGTTCGTGACCGGTCTCACCGCGGCCGGCGCCGCCGACTTCCTGGTGACCGGGATCGACCGCGACGGCACCGGCCGCGGGCCCGACCTCGACCTGCTGCGGAGCGTCCGCGCCGCGGTGCCCGGCCTGCTGCTCGCCGCCGGCGGCGTGGGAGCGGCCGCCGACGTCGACACGGCCGTTGCGGCCGGCGCCGACGCGGTCGTCATTGGGCGGGCGATGCTCGACGGTTCCATCACCCTTGCATGATCATCCGTATCAATGTATGATCATGCACCATGCCTGACCGCAGACAACTGATCGCCTCCCTGCTCGACCGCCGCCCCGTCACGTCCCAGCCCCAGCTCGTCGAGCTCCTGGCCGACCAGGGCGTGCACGTCACCCAGGCGACCGTGTCGCGCGATCTCGAGCGCCTCGGCGCCGTCCGCGTGCGCAAGGGCGGCCACCTCGTCTACGCGCTTCCGGTCGAGGACGAGCCCGCCGACCCGCTGCTGCGGCTGCGCGAGGCGCTGCTGCTCGTGCGCAGCATGGAGTCGTCCGGCAGCATGGCCGTCCTGAAGACCGCGCCCGCAAATGCGATGCCGGTCGCGCGGGCGTTCGACGTCGCCGAGCTGCCCGAGGTGATCGGAACAGTGGCCGGCGACGACGTGGTGCTCGTTATCGCCCGCGAGCCGTACACCGGCTCCGACGTGCTCGAGCTGTGCGATCGGATCGGAGCGGAGGCCGCGCATGCCCACGCATGAGATGGTGCTCGACGCCCCCATCGCGGCGGCCGGGCTCAAGGGGCGCGACTTCCTGCGCGTCGACGATCTGGGCGGCGCCGCGATCGAGGCGGTGCTCGACCTGGCCGACCACCTGAAGACGCTGCAGGCCCGGCGGCTGCCGCACCCGTGGCTGGCGGGCCGGACGCTCGGGATGATCTTCGAGAAGCCCTCCACGCGCACGCGCGTGTCGTTCGAGGTGGGCATGGTGCAGCTCGGCGGTCACGCCGTCCACCTGGCGGCGGGCGAAAGCCAGCTCGGCCGGGGCGAGCCCATCGAGGACACCGGCGCCGTGCTCTCGCGCTACCTCGATGCGATCGTGATCCGCACGCACGCCCACGCCCGGGTGCAGGAGCTCGCGGACGCGGCCTCCGTGCCGGTCGTAAACGGGCTCACCGACGAGCACCACCCCTGCCAGGCGCTCGCCGACCTGCAGGTCATGCGTGAGCGGCTGGGCGGTCTGGCCGGGCGGCGGCTGGCATGGGTCGGTGACGGCCGCTCGAACGTGTGCCACTCGCTCGCGACCGCGGCCGTCATGACCGGCATGCAGGTCGTCGTGGCCGCCCCGGAGGGGTACGAGCCCGACCCGGGCGAGCTGGGCGCCGCGGCCGTGGGCGTCGAGGTCGTGACCGATCCGGCCGCCGCGGTGGACGGCGCCGACGCGGTGGTCACCGACACGTTCACGAGCATGGGGCAGGAGGCCGACCACGACCGCCGGCTGGCCGCGCTGCGGCCCTACCAGGTGAACACGCGGCTGCTGCGGCGTGCGGCGCCCGGCCACGTCGTGCTGCATTGCCTTCCCGCCCACTGCGGCGAGGAGATCACCCACGACGTGCTGTGGGGGCCGAACTCGGCCGTATGGGACGAGGCGGAGAACCGGCTGCACGCTCAGAAGGCGCTGCTGGCCATGATCGTCGACTAGCTGAGAAGAGAGGACGGAACACCGTGGCAGAGAAGATCGTGCTCGCGTATTCGGGTGGGCTGGACACGTCGGTGGCGCTGCGCTGGCTCGCCGACGAGTACGGCGCCGAGGTGATCGCCCTTCTGGTCGATGTCGGCCAGGGCATCGATCCCGAGCAGGTCGAGCGCCGTGCCCGCACCGCGGGGGCCGGCGAGGTCGTGATCGTGGACGCGCGTGAGGAGTTCGCGACCGAGTTCGTGCTGCCGGTGCTGCAGGCGGGCGCGCTCTACGAGGGCCGCTATCCGCTCGTGTCGGCGCTCTCACGGCCGCTGATCGCCAAGTGGCTCGTCCGCGTCGCCCGCGAGCAGGGCGCAACCGCGGTCGCCCACGGCTGCACCGGCAAGGGCAACGACCAGGTGCGGTTCGAGACCGCCGTCGCGGCGCTTGCGCCCGATCTGGCGGTGCTCGCCCCCGTCCGCGACTGGGGCATGACCCGCGAGCAGGAGATCGCCTACGCCCGGGAGCACGGCATCGAGGTGCCGGTCAAGTCCGGCGCCGCCTACTCGATCGACCACAACCTGTGGGGGCGGTCGATCGAGGCCGGCCCGCTCGAGGATCCGTGGTTCGAGCCACCGGAGGAGGCCTACGCGCTCACGATGGCGCCGGAGCGCGCGTTCTCGGCTCCCCACGAGGTCGAGGTCGAGTTCGAGGCCGGCGTGCCGGTCGCGGTCGACGGCGAGCGGCTGGGGCTGGTCGACCTGATCGCGCGGGCCGCGGCGCTCGCCGGCGCCCACGGCGTCGGCCGGCTCGACATGATCGAGAACCGCCTCGTCGGGATCAAGAGCCGCGAGGTGTACGAGACGCCCGCGGCGGCGCTGCTCATGGCCGCCTACGCCGGGGTCGAGGAGCTCGTGTGCGAGCGCGACCTGGCCCATGCCAAGTCCGAGCTCGCGGGCCGGTATGCGACGCTGGTCTACAACGGCCTGTGGTTCTCGCCGCTGCGCGCCGCGATGGCGGCGTTCATGGACACCACCGCCGGCGTCGTCACGGGTGTCGCCCGCGTGCGCCTCTACCGGGGCAGCTGTGCCGTGACGGGCCGGCGCGCGGAGTCGTCGCTGTACGACCACGGTCTCGCCACATACGAGCAGGGCGACAGCTTCCAGCACGGCGCGGCGGCCGGGTTCATCCACGTGTGGTCGCTGCCGACGAAGACGTGGGCGGCGGCGACGGAGGCGGCCGAATCGCGGCAGCAGGCCGCGCCAGCGTGAGCCCCGCGCTCTGGGCCGGGCGGCTCGGCGGAGGCCTGCACCCCGACGTGCTTGCCTTCACCGCGTCGCTCGACGTCGACCGGCGGCTGCTTCCGTTCGACCTGCGGGCCACGGCGGCGCATGCGCGCATGCTGGGGCGCCAGGGGCTGGTCCCGGCCGAGAAGGCCGACCAGATCTGCGCCGCCCTCGCGGCGGTTGCGATCGAGCCGGATGCAACCGACGAGGATGTGCACTCGGCCATCGAGCGGCTGCTGGGCGAGCTGGGGCCGTGGGTGCACGCGGGCCGCAGCCGCAACGACCAGGTGCAGACGGCGATGCGGCTGTGGGTGAAGGACGCCACCGACCGGCTCGCCGACGGCGTGCGCGGGCTGGCGCTCGAGCTGCTCGACCTGGCCGAGCGCGACGGCGACGCCCTGATGCCGGGCTACACGCACGGCCAGCGCGCCCAGCCGGTGTGGCTCGGACAGCACCTGGCGGCGCACGCCTGGTCGCTGCGGCGCGACCTGCTGCGGCTGCGGCAGGTGCACGGGAGCGCCGATGTGAGCCCCGCGGGCGCGGGCGCGCTCGCGGGATCGAGCCTGCCGATCGACCCGGCGTCGGTGGCGGCGGAGCTCGGGTTCGGCGCCGGCTTCGAGAACTCGATGGACGCCGTCTCCGACCGCGACTACTGCGCCGAGCTCGTCTTCGCGGGTGCGCTCTGCTTCGTGCACCTGTCCCGGCTGGCCGAGGAGCTCGTCCTGTGGACGTCGGCCGAGTACGGCTTCGCCCAGCTCGACGACTCGGCCGCCACGGGCTCGTCGATCATGCCGCAGAAGAAGAACCCCGACGCGGCCGAGCTCGCGCGCGGCAAGGCCGGCACCGCCATCGGCCGGCTGGCCGGTCTCCTGGCGACGCTGAAGGGGATGCCGCTCGCGTACAACCGCGACCTGCAGGAGGACAAGGCGGCCTGCTTCGACCAGGTCGACGACCTGCTCGGCGCCCTGGCCGCGCTGCGCGTGTGCGTGAGCGGCCTGCGCGTCGACCCGGTGCGGATGGCCGCGGCCGCCTCCGACGGCACCACCGTTGCCACCGACCTGGCCGAGCGGCTCGTCCTTCAAGGCATGCCGTTCCGGCACGCACACGCCGAGGTGGCCGCGCGGGTGGCCGCCGGCGAGCGCTTCGACTCGCCCACCGCCGCCGAGGCGGCGAGCGGCCGGCAGTCGCTCGAGGCGCTGCACGCCCAGCTCGAACGGGCGCGATCGGCGGTGAGCGATGGCTGACCGCAGTCCCGGTTTGCGCCGGATCGTGATCGTCAAGGTGGGGTCGAGCACGCTCGTCGACGAGTCCGGCCGGCCCCGGCTGCCGGTGTTCGAGCGCCTCGCCGGCGAGTGCGCCGCGCTCGTCGCGACGGGCACCCCCGTCGTCGTCGTCAGCTCGGGCGCGGTCGCGCTCGGCCTGGGCGAGCTCGGAAAGAGCCTTCGACCGCGGTCGACGGGCGATCTGCAGGCGGCCTCGGCGCTCGGCCAGACCCTGCTCCAGCTGCGCTGGGGCGGCGCGTTCGCCGAGCGCGGCCTGCGCGCCGGGCAGGTGCTCCTGACCGAGGCCGACATCCATCGCCGCAGCTCGTATGTGAACGCCCGCAGGGCGCTGCGCCGGCTGATGTCGTGGGGGGTGGTGCCGGTCGTGAACGAGAACGACTCGACCGCCACCGAGGAGATCACGTTCGGCGACAACGACGCGCTGGCGGCACACGTGGCGCTGATGCTCCAGGCAAAACTGCTCGTGCTCCTGACCGACATCGACGGCGTGTACGACCGCGACCCGTCGCAGCCGGACGCGCGGCTGATCCCCGAGATCCTCGACCCCGCGCAGGCCGAGGCCGTCGACGTCTCGGCCGAGGGCGGCTCGGGGTGGGGGTCGGGCGGGATCAAGGCCAAGCTGCGCTCGGCCCGGGTCGCAAGCTCGGGTGGCGTCGAGGCGGTGATCGCGTCCGGCCTGGCTCCGGGAGCAATCATCGCGGCGGCTGCCGGGCGGGCGGCGGGCACCCGCTTCCCCGCGGCGGCCCAACTGCCGTCGGCCTACAAGCTGTGGCTGCGCCACGGCACCCCGGTGCGCGGGCGGCTGGTGTGCGACGACGGTGCCAGGCAGGCCGTGGCCGAGCGCGGGACGAGCCTCTTGCCGGTAGGCTTGGTGGCGGTGGACGGGAGCTTCAGCGCCGGTGACGCGGTCGAGCTGGTCGGCCCCGACGGGGGTGCGTTCGCCGTCGGCGTGAGCCGCTACGAGGCCGGCGAGCTGGCGCTCGCGGTCGGCCGGCGTGGGCTGCCGGAGGCCGTGCGCCGCGACGACCTGGTGCTGCTGTGACCGTCGCCGCTCCGATCGCCGATGTGCGCGGCGCGGCCCGGCGGCTGGCGGCGACCTCGACCGCCGAGCGCGACGCCGCGCTCGAGCAGATCGCCCGCGGCCTCGAGCGCCGTTGCGACGCGATCCTGGCCGGAAACGCGATCGACGCCGAGGCCGCCGCCGGCGAGCGGCCGGCCATCCGCGACCGGCTGGCGCTCGACCCGGAGCGGGTGGCGGCGCTGGCTGAGGCGGTGCGCGCCGTGGCCCGTCTGGACGACCCGGTGGGGCAGACGATCCGCGAGTTCTCGCCGCCGAGCGGGATCCACATCCGCAAGCTGCGCGTCCCGCTGGGCGTCGTCCTGGTCGTCTACGAGGCCCGTCCCAACGTCACCGTCGACGCGGCCGCCCTGTGCCTGAAGTCGGCCAACGCCTGCATCCTGCGCGGGTCGCGGATGGCGGCGCACACCAACCGTGTGCTCGTCTCGGTCGTGCGCGAGGCGCTCGTCGCGGCCGGCCTGCCGGCCGACGCCGTGACCGCCGTCGAGGGTGGGCACGGCGAGCTCGCCGAGCTGATCGCCGATCCAGGTACGGCCGACGTCGTCATCCCCCGCGGCGGCGAGGAGCTGAAGAAGCTGCTCCTGCGCGAGTCGCGCATCCCCGTGCTGGCGGCGGCCGGCGGCAACTGCCACGTGTACGTCGACGCGAGCGCCGACGCCGAGCAGGCCGTTGCGATCGTGCTGAATGCGAAGCTGCAGCGCCCAGGCGTGTGCAACGCGGCCGAGACCCTGCTCGTGCACCGCGACCGGCCCGAGCTGCTCGAGCGCATCTCGGCGGAGCTCGAGGCGGCGGGCGTCGAGCTCGCCGAGGGCGAGGAGGCGTTTGCGACCGAGTTCCTGGACCTGAAGATGGCCGTCGCAGCGGTGGATTCGCTGGACGCGGCGATCGCGCACATCAACCGCTACGGCACCGGCCACTCCGAGGCGATCGTGACGCAGGACGACGAGGCGGCGGCGCGTTTCTGCAACGAGATCGACGCCGCCGCGGTGTACGTGAACGCCTCCACCCGCTTCACCGACGGCGGCGAGTACGGCATGGGCGCCGAGATCGGCAACTCCACGAGCCGTCTGCATGCGCGCGGCCCGGTGGGCCTGGAGGAACTGACGACGACGAAGTACGTCGTGCACGGCACCGGCCACATCCGCGCCTGAGCGGTCGGTGCTGCGCAGGTGCCTGGCACCGTGATGCGGTGCCAGGCACCCATCACTTCGCCACAAGCAGGGCCGCGGGGAGCGACGCGAAGAGGGTCGTGGCGGAGGGGTCGGTCACGGCGGTGCCGGTGAGCACGTCGTGCCAGCGCTCCGGCGCCCCCGCCGGGAGCACGAGCCGCGTGTCGCCCCAGCCGTCCAGGCCCGCGGTCAGCCGCGCCACGGCGGCGATCACCCAGCGGCTCGCGTGGACGCGGGCGAAGGCCAGCACGCGGTCGGCGTGGCGCCCCGCCGCCTCGATCGGCACATAGCTGCCGTACACGAAGAGCTCCCGCTCGCGCCGCCGCAGCTCGAGGCCCGCCCTCGTGACGAGGAGCTTCGGGCTGTCGGCGGCACCCCCGCCCGCGCGGGCGGCGAAGTCGACCGGCCGGCGGTTGTCCGGGTCGACCAGTGAGAGATCCCAGTCCTCGTTGCCCCAGTAGACGTCGGGCACGCCCGGCGCCGCCAGCTTGAGCACGAGCAGCGCGAGCGAGCTGCGCGAGCCGATTGCCGCGCAGCGCCCGGCGAGCCGGTCGAGGTCGGCCAGGAAGGCGGCGTTCGTGGAGGCGAGCGCGTCCGTCGCGAAGCGGCGCAGGTCGGCCTCGTAGGATTCATCCGGCGCGATCCAGCTCGTATGCACCTTCGCCTCGCGCACCGCCTTCGTCATGTACGAGCAGATGCGGTCGGCGTCGATCGGCCACACCCCGACCAGGGTCTGGTAGAGCAGCCACTCCTCGTTCGCGTTCGGAGCGGCATCCGGGCGGGCTCGCAGCGGAGTGTTCAGATCGTGCCATCGGGCGAACGCCGACTCCCACTCGCCCCCGAGCTCCGACAGGGCCGAGATGCGCATGCGCACGTCCTCGCTGCGCTTGGTGTCGTGCGTCGAGGTGGCGTTCAGCGGATGCCGGCCGGCGTGCTCGCCGCAGCGGCGGTGGAACTCCGCGGCATCGGTGAACGGCCAGTCGGGCGCACAGCCCGGCTCGTTGCGAGCGAGCAGCGCCGTGTCGACGTAGAGCGCCGTGTCCTCGACCCCCTTGGCCGCCACCGGGCCGGTCAGCTGCTGCCAGCTCAGCACGACCGGAAGCGTCTCGGTGGTGGGCTGCGCGATCGCGTCGGCGAGCGCGCCGGTGGTCCCGGCCTCGGCTCGCGCGGCCGCGGCGGCCAGGCGGTCGCGGTCGGCCGGGCTCGCGCCGGCGGCGTCCACGTAGGTGCGATAGACGTCGAGGCTGACCGTGAGCGCGCGCAGCGCCTCCACGTCGCTCGTCGCCGCCGAGACCAGGCCGAGCCGCGCGACCCGGTCGAGGTCGGGCGCGAGCAGATCGGCGAGCGCCGCCCGCTTGGCGGCCGCCGCGATGTCGCCGAACCGCTCCGGGAGCCCGGTGACGCGGCGGTGGGCAGCGTGCAGGCGCGCGGCGCCGCCCGGGTCGACAAAGAGCCCGCCGGCGATCGCCAGGAAGTCGTAGCCGCTCGTGCCGGCGGCCGCCCATGCCTGGGGAAGGCGCTCGTCCCTGGCCAGGATCTTCTCGACCACCACGTAGGCGCCGCCGGTCGCAGCGCGCAGCCGCTCGAGGTACTGCTGCGGATCCCGCAGCCCGTCGATGTGGTCGACACGAAGGCCGGTGATCGTGCCCTCGCGGACGAGCCGCAGCACCTCCGCGTGCATGGCCGCGAAGACGTCCTCGTGCTCCACCGCAACGGCGGGCAGGTCGGCGATGTCGAAGAAGCGGCGGTAGTTCGGGACGCCCGTGCGCCAGTCCTCGAGCCGGTAGCGCTGGGCCGCGAGCAGCGCCGAAAGGCCGTCCCCGGCCGCCACGCCGGTCTCCGGGTCGATCGGGAAGCGATGCTCGTAATAGGCGATCCGAAGCTCGCCGTCCTCGTCCACGATCCGCAGCTCTCCGCGTTCGATCGCGGCCGCCGGAGGCGCGCCCAGCACCGGGAGGACCAGCCTGCCGCCGGCGCCGGGCGCGTCCCACTCGATGTCGAAGGCCCGCGCGTGCGGCGAGCCGCGGCCCAGCCGCAGCACGTCCCACCACCACGGGTTGCGGTGGTCGGCGGCCATGTGGTTGGGGACGATGTCGACGACGAGGCCCATGTCGAGCCGCTGCAGCTCGCCGGCCAGCCGCTCGAGCGCCTCGGCCCCGCCCAGCTCCGGGCTCACCCGGGACGGGTCGACGACGTCGTAGCCGTGCGTGCTGCCCGGCCGGGCGGCCAGGATCGGCGAGAGGTAGACGTCGCCAACACCGAGCGAGCGCAGGTAGGGGGCGACCGCGCGGGCGGCGTCAAGGGTGAACGCGGGTGAGAGCTGAAGGCGGTAGCAGGAGGTCGGGATCCTCATCCCGCGGGGTCGCTCGTCAGCGTCGCCAGGATGAACGACCGCCCCACGAGGTTGACCGCGGAGCGGCGGATCACCCGCCGGCCGGGGCGGGCGGTGTTCACGAGCTCCTCCCACACTCCGGGCCGGTGGGCGTCGGGCAGCACGAACCGGCGCGATCCCTCGCCGCCGTTGAACAGCAGGAGCACGGTCCGCCCCGAGACGGGCCGCCCGCGCTCGTCCACCTCGTCGGTCGCGCCGCCGTCGATCAGCATGCCGACCACCTTCTGGGCGCGGTCGGCCCAGTCGGCGTCGGTCATCTCCCGCCCGATCGGGTGCAGCCAGGTGACGTCCTTGCTGCCGCCGCGCAGCGGCCGGCCGGCGAAGAAGCCGCGCCGCCGGAACACGGGGTTCTCGCGGAAGATCGCGAGCGCCTCGCGGGTGAACTGGAGCAGCTCACGGTCATCGGCGCCGAGATCCCAGCGCACCCACGAGATCTCGTTGTCCTGGCAGTAGGCGTTGTTGTTGCCGTGCTGCGTGCGGCCGAGCTCGTCCCCGCCGAGCAGCATCCGCACGCCCTGCGAGAACACGAGAGTGGCCACGAAGTTGCGCTTCATCCGCCGGCGCAGGTCGTTCACGGCCGGGTTCTCGGTCGGGCCCTCGACGCCCCAGTTGGCGCTCAGGTTCCGGTCGGTGCCGTCGCGGTTGCCCTCGCCGTTTGCGTCGTTGCGCTTGTGCTCGTAGGACACGAGGTCGGTGAGGCAGAAGCCGTCGTGCGCGGTCACGAAGTTGACGCTCGCGTAGGTGCGCCGGCCGCTCGCCTGGTACAGGTCGCTCGATCCCGAGATGCGGGATGCCAGCTCGGCCAGGCGGCCGTCCTCGCCCTTCCAGAACCCGCGCACGCCGTCGCGGTACTCGCCGTTCCACTCGGCCCAGCCGACCGGGAAGTTGCCCACCTGATAGCCGCCCTCGCCCAGGTCCCACGGCTCGGCGATCAGCTTCACCTGCGACAGGGTGGGATCCTGCTGCATGATGTCGAAGAACGACGCCAGCCGGTCGACCTCGTACAGCTCCCGGGCGAGCACCGGGGCGAGGTCGAAGCGGAAGCCGTCGACGTGCATGTCGCCGACCCAGTAGCGCAGGCTGTCGAAGATCAGCTGCACCGTGCGCGGATGCTGCACGTTCAGGCTGTTGCCGGTGCCCGTGAAGTCGACGTAGTGGCGCTTTTCCGCCGGGTCGAGCCGGTAGTAGGAGGCGTTGTCGACGCCGCGCAGCGACAGCGTCGGGCCCAGGTGGTTGCCCTCGCCGGTGTGGTTGTAGACGACGTCCAGGATCACCTCGATCCCGGCCCGGTGAAACGCCTTCACCATCGACTTGAACTCGCTCACCTGCGTGCCGCGCGTACCGCCCGCGGAGTAGCGGGCGTCGGGGGCGAGGAAGGCGATCGAGTTGTAGCCCCAGTAGTTGGTGAGGCCCTGGTCGACCAGGTTGCGATCGTTGATGAACTGGTGCACGGGCATGAGCTCGACCGCCGTCACGCCCATCGAGACGAGGTGGTCGATGATCGCGTCGCTGGCCATGCCCAGGTAGGTCCCGCGCAGCTCGGGCGGGACGCCGGGATGCAGCATCGTCAGGCCGCGCACGTGGCACTCGTAGATGACCGACCGGTTCCACGGCACCGACGGGCGGCGATCGTCGCCCCACGGGAACGCCGGGTCGACGACTGCGCATTTGGGCATTCCGCCCGCGCTCGGGCGCGGGTCGAGCGAGAGGTCGGCATCGGGGTGCCCGACGGTGTAGCCGAACAGGGTGTCGTCCCAGCGCGGCTGGCCCGTGACCGCCTTCGCATACGGGTCGAGCACGAGCTTTGCGGGGTTGAAGCGGTGGCCCTGCTCGGGGGCGTAGGGGCCGTCCACGCGGTAGCCGTAGAGCTGCCCCGGGCGCACGTCGGGCAGGTAGGCGTGCCAGATCAGGTCGGTGCGCTCGACGAGCTCGATGATGTGCTCCTCCTGCGCTGCGCCCGGCGTGTCGTAGAGGCACAGCGCGACGCCCGTCGCGTGCTCGGAGAAGATCGCGAAGTTGGTGCCCTCGCCGTCCCAGGTGGCCCCGAGCGGGTAGGGCGTGCCCGGCCACACGCGCAGGCTAGCCACGGGCGGCCCCTTCCAGCAGGACGAACGAGGTGGGTTGCACCTCGAGCGTTTCGCCGAGCCTGCCCGCCCCCGGGCCGCCGAAGCGGACGTCGGCGGAGTCGAGCAGCATCCGCCACCCGGCGCCGAAGGGCACCTCGAGCCGGGCCGGCTCCCGGCCGAAGTGCAGGCAGAGCAGCGCATCCTCGCCGCCGGCACCCGTACGCAGCACCCACACGACGGGGGGCACGTCTGTCCGCGCCACCTCCACGCCGCGCGGGTCGAGCGCCCGCAGCGGCGCAAGCTCGTGTCGCAGCCGCAGGAGCTCGGTGTAGAGCGCGAGCATCTGGGCGTGGGCGGCCGACGTGCGCTGCTCCCAGCGCAGCGCCGAGGCCCGGAACGTCTCGTGCGATTGCGGATCGGGCGGCTCCCCCGACCACCGAAACGCCTCGAACTCCTGCGCCCGCCCGCCCCGGACCGCCTCGATCAGCGCCGCGCCGGAGTGGCTCGTGAAGTACTGGAACGGCGCCGCCTCGGCGTACTCCTCGCCCATGAAGAGGAGCGGCACGTACGGCGCCAGCAGCACCGCGCCCGCGGCCAGCTTGGCGGCCTCGAACCCGGCCGTGGCCGCGAGCCGGTCACCCCGCATCCGGTTTCCGACCTGGTCATGCGTCTGGCTGAACACGACGAACCGGCGCCCGTGCATGCCCCCTGCGGGGGCGCCGTGGCGGCGGCCGCGAAACGCCGACCGGGCGCCGTCGTAGACGAACGCCTCGCGGTAGGCCTTGGCCAGGTCGGCGGTGCCGGCGAAGTCGGCGTAGTAGCCGTCGCGCTCGCCGGTCAGGAGCACGTGCAGGGAGTGGTGCAGATCGCCGCTCCACTGCGAGTCCATCCCCAGGCCGCCGGCGGCGCGGGCGGTGACCATGCGGGGATCGTTCAGGTCGCTCTCGGCGATCAGGTGCAGCGGCCGGCCGGCCCGCTCGGCCAGCTCCCGTGTGCGGTCGGCAAGCTCGGCGAGGAAGTGGACCGCGGAGGCGTCGGCGATCTGGTCGACCGCGTCGAGCCGCAGCGCGTCGACGTGGAACTCGTCCAGGAACCGCAGCGCGCTTCCGATCAGGAGGGCGCGCACGCCGTCGGAGCCGCGCCCGTCCATGTTGATCGCCGCTCCCCAGGGGGTGCGGTAGCGCTCGGTGAACACGGGGCCGTAGTGCGCGAGCACGTTGCCCTCCGGACCGAGGTGGTTGTGCACGACGTCCAGGCATACCGCCAGGCCGGCCGCGTGGCAGGCGTCGACCAGCCGCTTGAGGCCGGCCGGCCCGCCGTAGGAGTGCTGCACCGCGCAGGGGAACACGCCGTCGTAGCCCCAGTTGCGCTCGCCGGGGAACTGGGCCACGGGCATCAGCTCGAGCGCCGTCACGCCGAGCTCGGCGAGCGCTGCGAGCCGCGGGACGATCGCATCGAACGTGCCTTCCGGCGTGAACGTGCCCACGTGCAGCTCGTAGAGGACGAGCTCGTCGAGCGGCCGCCCGCGCCACCCGCCGTCGGTCCAGGCGAAGGCCGCGTCGACGACCTCCGACGGGCCCTCCACGCCCTCGGGCTGGAGCGCCGAGGCCGGATCCGGCAGGTCGCCGCCGCCGTCCAGCCGGTAGGCGTAGCGGCGGCCGGGCCCGACGCCGGCGAGGAGCCCCGCGAAGTAGCCGTCGCCGGCCGGGTGCAGCGGCTCGACCCGGTCGGGGTGCAGCAGATGCACGGACACGCGTTCGGCGGCGGGCGCCCACACCGCGAAGCGGCACCCGCCGTCAGGCAGTGGGTGTGCGCCGAGCCACGGTGCCAAACCGCTCACGCACCGTCCTCGGGCGCGAGCAGCAGGCAGGAGAGCGGCGGCAGTGTCAGCACCATCGAGTCGGACCGGCCGTGGGCGGGCTCGGCCACGGCCTCGATCCGGCCCATGTTCCCGG
>DASXOR010000151.1:0-9219 GCA_036494095.1 Gaiellales bacterium
CAGGCCGGTGTCGGCACCGCCACGATCACCGGCTACACGATCGCCAACGTGCTCTACACGCAGGACTCGACCGACCCCTCGACGTGGTCGTTCGTCGACTTCGACCTCTCGGCCGACGCCACCCAGGTGCAGGTCAAGCTCGACGACAACTCGGGCGGCGGACTCCCGAGCAGCGGCTGGATCGACTGCACCGCCGGGTCGAGCACCATCCAGCACGTCTCGCCGTGGCACGTCCACTGCCAGCTGAGCGGCGTGGACTCGAGCCTCGACACGCTCACGGTCGCCGCTTCCCGGTAGTCCCGGAGCAGCACCCTACGCGGAGCGGCGGGAACCCTCCTCCCGCCGCTCCGCGAAAGACTCGTCGTGCCTAACTACCTCCCCCGCACACGCCGCCACCGCCCCTGGCACCGCCTCGCGGCGCTGCTCATCGGGCTGGTCGGGCTGGGCGCGGGCTGGTTCTTCCTCGCCCCGTCGGCGCTCGGCGGCGGCACCTCCTACGTGGTCACCGACGGAGTCAGCATGCAGCCGCGGTTCCACACGGGCGACCTGGCCGTGGTGCGGCCCGCGAGCGACTACCGGGTGGGCGACATCGTCGCCTATCGCAGCCGCCAACTGCACGTCACCGTTCTTCACCGCATCGTCGCGATCACTGCCGACGGGCGCTACATCTTCCGCGGCGACCACAACTCGTGGCGCGATCCCGAGCGGGTCACCCGCGCGCAGCTCATCGGCGCGCTCTGGTTCGCCGTGCCGGGGCTGGGCGGGCGGCTGGAGCAGCTGCGCTCGCCGGCGACGATGGCGACACTCGCCGGCCTCGCCGCCCTGCTTCTGCTGAGCGGAGCGGGCGCCCGGGCGCACCGGCGGCGCAGGCGCCGCCGCGGCCCGGAGCCGAAGTGGCTGACCCCGAAGATCTCCGCGCCCAGGGCGGCCGGCATCGGCGTCTCCTACGGAGGCCTGGCCCTGACCTTGCTCGCCCTCGCCGCCTGCGCGGGTCTTGCGATCGTCGCCTGGAGCACGCCCACCCGGCGCACGGTGCCAACGCAGGTGAGCTACCGCCAGTCGGGGGCGTTCGCTTATGCCGCCAGCACCATCACCGGCCCGGTCTACAACACGGGCCAGGCCACGACCGGGCAGCCGATCTTCACGCGGCTCGCCGGCCCGGTGCAGGTGCGGTTCGCCTACACGCTCCACGCCCGCCATGCCGAGGGCATCTCCGGGACGGCCTCGCTCAGCGCCGTCGTCGCCTCGCCGAGCGGCTGGATGCGCACCTTCCCGCTCGAGTCGCCGACACCGTTTGCGGGCAGCCACGCGGTCGTCACAGGGATCGTGCACCTGCGCAAGCTGGAGCGGTTCCTGCAGCGGGTCGCGACTGCGACCGCCGTCCCCGATGCAAGCTTCACGCTCACGCTCGTGCCCATGGTGCGCCTGCACGGCAGGATGGCCGGGCAGCAGTTCCAGGCGAGCTATGCGCCGCAGCTGCCGTTCACGCTGACGCCGCTCGCCCTCTCTCCGCCGCTCCCGGAAGGGCCGGCCGGAGCGGTGCGCGGGCAGGCCGGATCGGGCGCCGTGTTCCATCCCGGCGCGAACGGGTCGGCGACGTCCGCTGCCCGGGTCTCCGTCGATCTCGGCGCCGGCCGCCTGAGCATGCCCGTCGCCTTCGCCCGGATCGCCGCCCTGATCGGGCTTCTGGCCTCGCTCACAGCGGCCGTCCTGGCCGGGCGCCTGCTGCGGCGCACGCGCCTGTCGGACGAGCCGACCCGCATCCGCGCTCGCTACGGCGAGTCGATCGTCACCGTCGTCCACTCGAGTCTGGGCCGGCATACCGACCTCGTGCAGGTCAAGAGCATCGAGGAGCTGGCCAGGATCGCGGAGCGCTACGAGAGCATGATCATCCACGAGCAGACCGATCTCGGGCACGCCTACCTGGTCGCCGACGGTTCCACGCTCTACGCCTACCTGCTGGAGGCGCCCGGCTCGGAGCGCGGGCTCCGTGACCGGCTCACATCGGAGCGCGGGGCGCGCACCGCCGGAGTCTCTTCCACCTCACGGGGAGTCACGCGTACGATTCCGGCATGAGGGCGGCCGCCGCAGCCGGACATGAGCAGACAGCCCGCACGGCCGCCGCGGTGCTCGCGGATGGGGGGAACGCGGTCGACGCGACCGTGGCGGCGGCGGCGATGTCGTGGGCGGCCGAGCCCGGCCTGATCAGCCCCTGCGGAGGCGGCTTCCTGCTGGTGCGCCCGGCCCGCTCGGGCAAGGTGCACCTGCTCGACGCGTTCACGGCGATCCCCGGCCACGACCTGCCGCCCGATCGCGTGCTGGGCGAGCCCGACGCCGTGGACGTCCCCTTCGACGAGCAGACGACGCAGGTCTTCCACATCGGCGCGGCCGCGTGCGCCGTCCCCGGCGTCGTCGCCGGCCTCGCCGCCGTGCACGGGCGCTTCGGGTCGAAGCCGTGGCGCGACCTGCTGATGCCCGCGGCGGCCGCGGCCAACGAGGGCGTCGCCTCGACCGGCGGACAGCAGGCGGTGCTGGTCGCGATCCAGGTCGTCCTCGAGCACACGGCCGAGGTGCGCGAGGTGTTCGCCCCCGGCGGCCGGTTCGTGCGCGAGGGCGAGCGCGTGCGCCAGCCCGACCTCGCCGGCACGATCGAGCGGCTGGCCGAGCTCGGCGCGCGTGACTTCTACGGCGGCGGCCTGGCGACGGCGATGGTCGACCACCAGCACGCGACCGGAGGCCGCCTGACGATGGCCGACCTGGCCCGCTACCGAGCGGTGTGGCGGCGGCCGCTGCGGGTGCCGTACCACGGCCGCCGCGAGATCCTCACCAACCCGCCACCGTCATCCGGCGGGGTGCTGATCGGCTACATGCTGGCCGTCCTGCGCGGCGTCCCCGAGCCGCTGCCCCCCGGCCGCGCCCGCACCCTGCATGCCTATGCCGAGGCGATGCGCGCGGCCGGGCGGATGCGCGACCGCCGCTTCGAGCAGCTGCTGCACCGCGGCGGCCTCTCCCGGCACATGCTCTCCGACGAGGCGGTCGGCCGCGGGCGGGCCGCGGTGGCGGCCGCGCTCGCCGGTGCGCCGACGACGGCCGCGGCCATCCCCTCCGACCGGGGGACGACGCACATCTCGGTCGTCGACGCCGACGGCAACGCCTGCGCCTACACCTCGTCGAACGGCTGCCACTCGGGCGTGGTCGTGCCCGGCACCGGCCTGCATCTGAACAACATGATGGGCGAGGAGGATCTGTCCGCGGGGCGGGGGATGCCGGCGGGCACGCGCCTCACGAGCATGCAGGCGCCGACGATGGTCGTCGGCCCGGACGGGATCGAGCTCGTGGTCGGCTCGAGCGGCTCGAACCGGCTGCGCTCGGCGATCACCCAGGTGGCGATCAACGTCGTCGACCACGGCATGGGCGCCGCCGAGGCCATCAACCATCCCAGGGTGCACGTCGAGGGCGACCGGCTCGACTGCGAGGGCGGCTTCGACCCGGCCGAGATCGAGCAGCTCGAGCACTGGGGCGAGCGCGTAAATCGGTTCCAGGGCCTCAACCTCTACTTCGGCGGCGCGAACGCCGTGCTGATCCGATCGGGCCGGACCGAGGCTGCGGGCGACCCGCGCCGCGGCGGCGAGGGCTTCGTGCTCGAGTGAGCGTACGGGTCATCGTCACCGAGAAGAACGGCCTCATCCGCGGCGTGCTCGTCGATGCGCTGCACGAGGCGGGTTTCGAGGTCGTCGCCCAGTGCGGCAGCGCCGAAGAGGCGCTTGCGGCGGCCGCGCGCGGCAACGCCGAAGTGCTCACGACGAACGTGCTCCTGAGCGGGAGCACCGACGGATACGCGCTCACGGCGCGGCTGCGCGCCGATCGGCCGGAGCTGCCGGTCGTCATCCACACGTCGTTCGCCGGGGACGAGCACATTGCGCGCGCACGCGACGCCGGCGCGAGCGGGTTCCTCAGCAAGGGCGGCGACGTCGAGATCCTGATCGCGGCGGTTGGCCGGGTCGCGGCCGGTGGGACGTGGTTCCCCGGCGATCCTGCGGCCCGACCGGACGAGCGCCGCTGAGGCCCGTCAGCCCGGGCGGCCCGGCTGCGAGACCTTGCCGTTCGCGCGCGCGCGCTGGCTGATCTCGGCGGCCGTCGCGAGGTTCTGGAGGGCGCGGGTGAGCAGCTCGACGATCACCATCAACCGGCCGCGCTCGCTGCGCTGCTCGAGGATGCGCTGCTTCTCGGCGCCGGGGAAGTCGACCCGCGCCGCGATGGCGTAGGAGACGGGCGCGGCGTCCTCCGCGATCGCCGGGTCGGGCTCGCCGCCCGCGGCGGTGGCGACGCTCTCGTAGAGCTCGATCGCGGCGGCCGTCTCCTCGCCCGCGTCAAGGTCGTCCTCGGCCGGCTCCACGCGGCCCGTCGAGTACTCGCGGCCGCGGGTCAGCTCGACCACGTGCACGACCTCCTTGCCGCGCACGACGATGTTCAGGCGGCCGTCGTCGAACCGCTCGGCCACCTCGACGAGCGCGGCGGTGCAGCCGAGCTCGCGGGTGCCGTCGTCGTCGGCGAAGAGCAGGGCAAACTCCTGGCCGCGCTCCTCGCAGTCGGCGATCAGCCGCCGATAGCGCTCCTCGAAGATGTGGAGCGGCATCAGCTCACCCGGGACGAGCACTGCAGCGAGCGGGAAGAGTCCGATCTCGCGGGCCGACATCGCGTTGGTACTCTAGTGGCCCGTGCGCGCCCGACCCGCCCTCGCCGATCTGCGACCGTACGAGCCGGGCAAGCCCGCGTCCGCCGTGCGGCGCGAGCTCGGGCTCGACCGGATCGTCAAGCTGGCCTCGAACGAGGGGCCCTATGGCCCGTTTCCGGCGGCGCTCGAGGCGATCGCACGGCGGGCGCCCCAGCTCAACCGCTACCCCGAGCGCGGTGGCGAGCTGGCCGAGCGGCTGGCCGCCCGCCACGGCGTCACCGCCGACCGGATCGCCGTCGGAAACGGCGCCGACGCGATCGTCGGGTTGCTCTCGACGGCCTACCTCGATCCCGGCGACGAGGCGGTCATGGGCTGGCCGTCGTTCATCAGCTATCGGCTCGCGGCGATCAAGCAGGCGGCGACGCCGGTGCTGGTGCCGCTGCGCGACGGCGTCTACGACCTCGACGCGATCGCGGAGCGGATCGGGCCGCGCACCCGCATCGTCTACGTCTGCAACCCCAACAACCCCACCGGGACGATGGTCGGCCGCGCGCGCCTCTCCGCCTTCCTCGACCGCGTCCCGGAGGACGTGCTGGTGGTCGTCGACGAGGCCTACCACGACTACGTGACCGACCCCGACTACCCGGACGCGATCGCCGAGCACGTCGGCGAGCGGCCCAACGTCGCGGCGCTGCGCACCTTCTCGAAGATCTACGGCCTGGCCGGCCTGCGCATCGGCTACATGGTCGCTCCGGCCGATGTGGTGCGCGAGGCGATGAAGGTGCGCGCGCCGTTCGACGTCTCCGAGCTCGCCCATGTCGCGGCGCTCGCGAGCCTGGACGACCCCGGCGAGCTCGCCCGCAGGCGGGATCTGAACGAGCGCGGCCGCGCCGAGCTCGTGGCCGCGCTCGCCGCGGCGGGGATGACCCCGTTCCCGGCCTGCGCCAACTTCCTCGCCGTCGACGTGGGCGACGGGCGCGCCCTGGCCCGCGCGCTCGAGCGAGACGGCGTGATCGTGCGCCCATTGGAGCCGTTCGGCGCTCCCGGGAGCGTGCGCATCACGGTCGGCACCCCCGACGAGAACGCCATCTTCGCGGCCGCCCTGCAGCGGGCGCTGCAGCCGCGGTGACCCGGCGGCCGACCGATCTGCGCGCCCTGGTGGACGGGGTCGGCGGAGGCGACACGCGCGCGGTGGCGCGGGCGATCACCCTGGTCGAGAACCGCGATCCGCTCGCCTACGAGCTCGTGCGGGAGCTGTATCCGCGTACCGGCAAGGCCGCGATCGTCGGCTTCACCGGGCCGCCGGGTGTCGGCAAGTCGAGCCTGATCGCCTGCGTGGTCGCGTTCCTGCGGGCCGAGGAGAAGCGGGTGGGGGTGGTGACCGTCGACCCCTCGAGCCCGTTCTCGCGCGGCGCGCTGCTCGGCGACCGCATCCGCCTGGCCGACCACTTCACCGACGACGGAGTGTTCATCCGCTCGATGAGCACCCGCGGCCACCTGGGCGGCGTCTCCGAGGCGACGCTGCAGGCCCTGCTCGTGCTCGATGCGGCCGGGATGGACGAGCTGCTCCTGGAGACGGTCGGCGTGGGCCAGAGCGAGGTCGAGGTGGCGTCGCTCGCCGACACCGTGCTGCTCGTGCTGCAGCCGGGCTCCGGCGACTCCATCCAGGCGCTCAAGGCCGGGGTGATGGAGATCCCCGACATCATCGTGATCAACAAGAGCGATCACCCGGCCGCGCGCACGATGCGGGCCGAGATCCGCTCGGTGCTCGCGCTCGACCCGCAGACGGCGCGACGCGTACCGATCGTCGAGACCGAGGCGTTCCGGTCAGAGGGCATCCCGGAGCTGTGGCAGGCCGTGCTCGACCACCGCACCCACCTGGCGAAGGACGACGGCCTCGAGGCGCGCCGGCGCCAGAGCGTGGAGCACGAGATCATCGCCGTGGCGGTCGCCCAGGCGCGGCGGCGGCTGAGCGAGGCGCTGGAGCAGGATCCCGAGCTACGCCGGCTCCTGGACGACGTGCACGCCCGCCGGCTCGACCCGCTCACCGCCACGCGCGAGATCAGCGAGCGCGTGTTCCGGGAAGGCTCGTAGGCCGCACCAGGCGCGGTCAGACCGCTTTTGGTGCGCTCAGCCGCCTGCGAACGCGCGCCGGCCCTCGGCGATGATCTCGTCGGCGTAGGCGCGGTTGCGCCAGCCGCCGACCTCGGTGCCGGCGCCGTGCTCGAGGTCCTTGTAGACGTCGAAGAAATGGGCGATCTCGTCGAGAAGCGACACGCGGATGTCGCCGATGTCGTGCACGCGGCTCCACTGCGGGTCCTTGAACGGGACGCACAGCACCTTGTCGTCCTCGCCCTTCTCGTCGTGCATCTCGAACACGCCCACCGGCTCGACCTCGATCACGCAGCCGGGGAACGTGGGCTCGGCCACCAGCACGAGCGCGTCGACCGGATCGCCGTCGCGGCCGAGCGTGTCCAGGATGAAGCCGTAGTCGGCGGGGTAGACGACGCTCGTCCACAGCGTCCGGTCGAGCACGATCCGCTCGAGGGCGGGGTCGTACTCGTACTTGTTGCGGCTGCCCTGCGGGATCTCGATCAGGACATGGAGGGGTACGTCGGCCACGGTCGGAGGCAAACAGGGTACCCTTCGCGGCCACCTCGTGGTCACGCTGGACGACATTCGCGCCGCCGCCGCAGGCCTCTCGGGTGTCGCTCACAGGACGCCCACCGAGCGGTCGGAGTCGTTCACGCGCCAGTGCGGCGGCGAGGTGTGGCTGAAGTTCGAGAACCAGCAGCGCACCGGGTCGTTCAAGATCCGCGGCGCGTACACCAAGATCCAGTCGCTGACCGCCGCCGAGCGGGCGGCCGGCGTGGTGGCGCCGTCGGCCGGAAACCACGCCCAGGCGGTCGCCTTTGCGGCCCGGTCGGCCGGGGTCGACGCGACGGTGTACATGCCCGAGGCGGCGTCGCTCGCGAAGGTGGGGGCGACCGAGGGCTACGGCGCGACGGTGCGGCTCGTCGGCGACAGCGTCGAGGGGTCGGTCGACGCCGCCCGCCAGGCGGTACGCGACGAGGGCAAGACGCTGGTGCACCCGTTCGACGACGAGGTCGTGATCGCCGGGCAGGGCACCGTGGGCCTCGAGATCCTCGAGGACGTGCCCGACCTGGACGCGGTCGTGGTCCCGCTCGGCGGCGGCGGCCTGCTGTCGGGTATCGCCATCGCGGTGAAGAGCCTGCGCCCGGAGGTGCGGGTGATCGGGGTCGAGGCGGCGGGGTGCGCGCCCTACGTGGGGTCGCTCGAGCACGGCGAGATCACGCCGGTGCCGCAGACCGAGACCATCGCCGACGGCATCGCGGTCAAGCATCCCGGCGAGATCACCTTCGCGCTCGTGCGCCAGTACGTCGACGACGTCGTCACGGTCACCGACGCCGAGATCAGCCAGACGATCGTGCAGCTGCTCGAGCGCAGCAAGGCGGTGGTCGAGGGCGCGGGCGCCGTCGCGCTGGCGGCGCTCCTGGCCGGCAAGGTGCAGGCCAAGCGGGCGGTGGCGGTGCTCTCGGGCGGCAACATCGACACGCCCCTGCTCATGCAGGTGATCCGCTTCGGCCTGACGAACGCAGGCCGCTACCTGGTGATCCGCACCCGCCTGATCGACCGGCCCGGGCAGCTCATGGCCCTTTTGAAGGTGCTCGCCGACGCCCACATCAACCTGCTGGTGGTGTCGCACCATCGCGAGAGCGTCGACGTGGCGGTGGCCGAGACGGGCATCGAGCTGATCCTGGAGACGCGCGACGAGGCACATGCGCACGAGGTGATCGAGCTCGTCCGCAACAGCGGGTACCCCGTCACGCGAATGCACTAGCCGGAGAAGCGGGGACAGTCCCCATCCGGCGGGTGCCAGGCACCTCTCGCTAGCGGGCGATCTCGCGCACCTTCTTCACCAGGGCGCGGTGGTAGGCCGGCTTGAGCGTCGTGTCGGCCGCACCCAGCATGAGCGCGATCAGGGCGGTGTCGTAGCGGCCGATCAGCTAGCCGACCACGATCAGGCCCGCCGCGGCCGCCGCGATCACGAGCCGGCCCGTGTTCGTCACCGGCTTGGGGTCGAGCCGCTCGGCGTTCTGCCACACCTCACCGAAGGTCGCGTTCTTGTCGAGGCCGAGCAGCATGCGCACGCCGTCGCGGTCGGCCCGCCGCAGCTGGCGCATCCGTACGAGGTAGAAGCCGCCGTAGCCGGCCGCGATCACCGCCGCAGGCGGCCACAGCCGATGGTGCAGCCACGGCGACAGCAGCGCGAGCGCCGGGGCGGCGAACCCCAGGATGAGGGCCGTCTCGTCGGTCAGACGCCGTCCCGGCCCCGGCTGCAGCCCGCGCGACACGATGGTGGCAAGAACGACGGCGCAGGCAAGCACGACGCCGGCCGCGGTGACGCCGGCGGACGTGCTCACAGACCCAGGCCGCGGGCGATCACCATCCGCTGGACCTCGTTTGTGCCCTCGCCGATCTCGAGCACCTTCTGGTCGCGGTAGAACCGGCTGACCGGGTAC
>DASXOR010000152.1:0-6054 GCA_036494095.1 Gaiellales bacterium
GACCGCATCCTGGTCGACTGCGGTGAGGGCACCCAGCGCCAGATGCTCCGCTCCGGAGCCGGGCTCGTCGCCGTCGACGAGATCCTGCTGACCCACTGCCACGCCGACCACTTCCTCGGCCTGCCCGGGCTGCTGAAGACCTACGGGTTGCGAGCCCGCGAGGCGCCGCTGCGCCTGTACGGCCCTTCCGGGCTGCGCGCGCTCATGACCACGATGGACCCGGTGATCGGGCGGCTGCCCTACCGGCTCGAGCTGATCGAGCTGCGCCCGGGCGCGGCTCTCGAACGCGACGGCTACCGCATCTCGGCGATCGCGACGGACCACGGCCCGCCGAGCCTCGGCTACGCGCTCGGCGAGGACGAGCGGCCCGGCCGCTTCGACCTCGATGCCGCCCGCCGCCTGGGCGTGCCCGAGGGGCCGATGTTCGGGCTGCTGCAGCACGGCCGGGCGGTGACGCTCGCCTCCGGCGAGACGGTCGCACCGCACGACGTCGTGGGCGCCGCGCGGCCGGGGCGCACGATCGTGTTCTCGGGCGACACCCGGCCGTGCCGGGCGCTCTTCGACGCCGCGGTCGGCGCCGATGTGCTCATACACGAGGCGACGTTCCTCGAGGAGGAGCGCGACCGCGCCGCCGAGACCGGGCATACGACGGCGATGCAGGCGGCGCGGCTCGCCCGCGACGCCGGCGTGCACCTGCTCGCCCTCACCCATCTGTCCACCCGTTATCTCGGGCGCGAGATCGCAGCCGAGGCCGTGGCGGAGTTCCCCGGCACGGTCGTCCCGCGCGACTTCGACACGATCGACCTGCCGCTGCCCGAGCGCGACCGCCCGCACCTGCTGCGCGGCGGCGAGCGTGTCCCGGCGGCCTCCGCGGCGCCGGCGTCGGCGCCGGCCGGATGACGTTTCACTTCGACCCGCTCGCGGCGAATTACGACCGCCTGCGCCCGGCGGGGGAGGCGTGGTCGGAGCTCGCGGAGCACACGCTCGCGGGCATGCGCGGCTGCCGCCGGCTGCTCGACGTCGGCTGCGGCACGGGTCGCTTCGCGGTGCTCGCCCACGAGCGGCTCGGCGGCAAGGTGTGGGGCGTCGACCCGTCGGCCGAGATGCTGCGCCGGGCCCGCGCTCGGCCCGACACCCGCGGCATCGGCTGGAAGCAGGGTGCCGCCGAGCACCTGCCGTTCAAGGACGGCTGGTTCGACGCGGCCCACATGCACCTGGTCGTCCACGCGCTTGACGATCGCGCGGCCGCGCTCGCCGAGATCGCCCGCGTGCTCGCTCCGGCGGGGCGGCTCGCAATCGCGACCTTCGCGCACGAGCATTTCGACGACTTCTTCCTGAACCCGTACTTCCCGTCGCTCGCGGACATCGACCGGGCCCGGTTCCCCGAGCCGGGGGCGCTCGCAGGCGAGATCGCGGCGGCCGGGTTCGCAGATGTCGGCGTCGACCGGATCGGCCAGCCGATCCGGGCCGATCCAAGCGACGTGCTCGAGCGCGTGCGCGGCCGCTACATCTCGACCCTCCACCTGCTGGAGCCGGCCGAGTACGCCGCCGGCCTGGCCCAGCTCGAGCGCGACGTGGCGACGGGCCGCGAGACCTTCGCCTACTCGCTCGAGTGGGCGCTGCTCACCGCGACACGGCCCTGACCGGGGACTGTCCCCGCGTGTCGCCTCACCGAGCGAGGATCGCGCGCATGCGTTCGGCAAAGGCGGCGCCGCCGCCGTTCGCGGGGTGGCGCACGTACGTCGCCCGCTCGCCGAGCACGGCCTCGGCGATGCGGCCGACCGCCACGACCGTCCGGGGGCGGACGAGCGCGATCAGCCGCCGGGCGAGCTCGGCCCCGGCCTCGACCTCGGCGACCGCCGGGCGGCGGTTGGACAGTGGCTCGCCGGGCCGGTGGGGGTGGGTGGGCACGGTGTTCCACAGGATCACGCGCCGCTCCGCACCGAGCTCCCCCAGCACCCGGTGCACGATCGTGCCGGACGGCTCGCTCCAGCGGCGGGCGGCGCACGTCGGCAGGTACGGGTCGCCCCAGCGGGCGAGGTCGCGCTCCGACGTGAAGGCGATCCCGGACCAGCGCATGCCCTGATAGCCCGCCGCCTCACCGAGGGCCACGACGTCGGCGCCGGCCCGCTCGCCGAGGTACGCGCGCAGGTTGGCCACGCGGATCGCCGGTGCGCCCGGGAGGTCGTCGGGCCCCGCATCGGCATACTGGTTGAAGGTGGCGCCGATGCGAACGCGGGCCAGGTCGGCGAGGAGCTCCTCCACAGCCGCAAGCTTTCCACGCGGGCGGACGCTCCGTCCGCGCCAACTGGTAACGTCCCACCCGGCGCCGTGATGCGGCGTCATGGCCGAAGGCCACCTTTAAGTCCGCGCCCAGTGAGGCCGGGAAGGAGAACGTGCATGTCTGCCACCCAGGCCGAGCGCCTGCTGCTGAGCGAGGACGACCTCCAGCGCACGCTTCGCCGCATCGCTCACGAGATCGTCGAGGGCCACTCCGACATCTCGCAGCTCGCCCTGGTCGGCATCTACACGCGCGGCGTCACGCTCGCCCAGAGGCTGCGCGCACTGATCGAGCAGTTCGCGGGCGTCGCCCCGCCGACCGGCGCGCTCGACATCACCTTCTACCGCGACGACGTCGCCGTCCGCACCGGCGAGCAGCGCGCCCACCCCCAGCCGCTGGTGAAGGCCACCCGGCTCGACTTCCCGCTCGAGGGCAAGTCAGTCGTGGTGGTGGACGACGTCCTCTACACCGGGCGCACGATCAGGGCGGCCATCGAGGCCCTGTTCGACTACGGCCGGCCGCAGCGGGTGCAGCTCGCCGTGCTCGTCGACCGCGGCCACCGCGAGCTGCCAATCCGGCCCGACTACGTCGGCAAGAACCTGCCCACCGCCCGCGACGAGCGGGTCAACGTGGAGCTGATCGAGGTCGACGAGCTCGACCGCGTCGTGCTCATCAACCCGAGATAGGAGCATCGTGGAGCTCTATCCCCCGCACACCTCGCAGCCCCGCCGCCACCTGATCTCGGTCGCCGACCTCGACCGGGACGACGTCGAGCGGATCCTCGCGACCGCCGAGAGCTTCGAGTCGGTCATGCACCGCGACCTGAAGAAGGTGCCGACCCTGCGCGGCCGCACCGTGATGACCGTCTTCTTCGAGTCCTCGACCCGCACGAGCTCCTCGTTCGAGCTGGCCGCGAAGCGGCTCTCGGCCGACGTCGTCAGCCTGAAGGCCGCCGGGTCGAGCGTCGACAAGGGCGAGTCTCTGCGCGACACCGTGCAGACCCTCTCGGCGTACGACCCCGACGTGATCGTGATCCGGCATGCGGCGGTCGGTGCCGCGGCGCGGGTCACGCAGGCGACCGACGCCCATGTGGTGAACGCCGGCGACGGCTGCCACCAGCATCCCACCCAGTGCCTGCTCGACCTGTACACGATGCGGGCGGCACGGGGCCCGATCGATGCCCTGCACGTCGCGATCGTCGGCGACATCAGTCACTCGCGGGTGGCGCGCTCGAACATCCAGGGCCTGCTCCTGATGGGCGCGCGGGTGACGCTGGTCGGGCCGCCGACGCTGATCCCGCGCGACGCGACGAGCCTCGGCGTCGAGGTCAGCCACGACATCGCCACCATCGCCGGCGCCGACGTCGTCTACGTGCTGCGGATGCAGCGCGAGCGCATGGCCGACGGCGAGGCCTACGTACCCTCGCTGCGCGAATACTCGGCGCTTTGGGGCGTCACCAGCGCCCGTGTCCGCCCGGGGCAGCTCGTGATGCACCCCGGGCCGATGAATCGCGGAGTCGAGATCGCGGGCGACGTGGCCGACGGCCCCAACTCCGGTGTGATCGACCAGGTGCGCGCGGGCCTCGTGGTCAGGATGGCGGTCCTGTACGACCTGCTCGCGGGCCCGGCACCGGCGGACGCCCGCGCGGCCCTGCAGCCGGTCGCGGCCGCGGCCGGCATCGGCGCGGCGCAGGAGGTGGCGTGATGCCCGACCGGCTTCACCTGGCGGACTCCGCCCCCGCGAGCGCCGTGATCGCCGGCGGCAGGCTGATCGATCCCACCGCCGGATTCCACGGCCAGGCCGTCGACATCCGCATCGAGGGCGGCCGCATCGCCGAGATCGGCACCGGCCTGGCGCACCCCGACGCCGAGACGATCGACGCCACGGGGCTCACGATCACGCCCGGCCTGGTCGACCCGCATGTGCACCTGCGCACCCCCGGCGACGAGGACGAGGAGGACATCGCGTCGGGCACGCGGGCGGCCGCCGCCGGTGGCTTCGTCGCGATCCTGGCGATGCCGAACACCTCGCCGGTCGTCGACTCGGCCGCGGTGCTCACCGGGCTGATCGACCAGGCCCGAAGCGACGCCGTGATCGCCACCGGGTTCCTGTGCGCGATCACCCGCGGCCAGCAGGGACGGGGCCTGAGCGAGATGGGCGAGCTCGCCTCGGCGGGCGCCGCGGCGTTCTCGGACGACGGCCGCCCGGTTGCCGACGCCGGCATCCTGCGCCGCGCGCTCCAGTACAGCTCGGTCACGGGCCTCAAGCTGGCGCTGCACGAGGAGGACACCTCGCTTTCGGCCGGCGGCCAGATGCACGAGGGCGCCGTCTCGGCCGAGCTCGGCCTGCACGGATGGCCGGCGGTGGCCGAGTCGACGATGATCGCCCGCGATCTCGGACTTGCCCGGCACGAGGGCGCACCGCTGCACATCTGCCACGTGTCGGTGGCCGACTCGGTGGCGGAGATCCGGCGCGCGCGCGAGCTCGGTGGACAGGTCTCGGCCGAGGTCACGCCGCACCATCTGTGCCTGACCGACGAGGCGGTGCGCGACCTCGACCCGGCCGCGACGAAGATGAACCCCCCGCTCGGGTCCGCCGCCGATCGGGCCGCCCTGATCGACGCGGTCGCCGACGGCACCCTCGACTGCATCGCCACCGACCACGCCCCCCATCGCGACCACGAGAAGGATGCCCCGTTCGAAGAGGCGCCGTTCGGCGTGATCGGTCTCGAGACGGCCTTCGCGGCGATCTACACGCACCTGGTCGAGCCGGGCCTGCTTCCGCTTCAAACGGTGATCGAGCGCATGTCCGCGGGCCCGGCGGCAGCGTTCGGGCTGCCGGTGCCGATGCTGGCCGTCGGCCGTCCCGCCGACCTGGTGCTCTGGGATCTGGCCGCGACGCGGCGGGTCGAGCCGCCGTACGCATCGCGGTCGAGCAACTGCGCGTTCGCCGGCCAGACGCTGCGCGGCGTCTGCCGCCTGACGGTCTGCCGCGGCCGCATCGCCCATCGCCTGATCGAGGCGGTCGCGTGACCGGGACGGCGGGATGATGTCGGCGTTGCTGGTGCTCGAGGACGGCACCGTGCACCGCGGGCGGCCGTACGGCGCGCACGGCATCGCCGTGGGCGAGGTGGTGTTCACGACCTCGATGACCGGCTACCAGGAGGTCGTGACCGACCCGTCCTTCGCCGGCCAGCTGGTCACGTTCACGCAGCCCATGATCGGCAACTACGGCGTCGAGGCCGACGCGTCCGAGTCGGCTGCGCCGGCGGCACGGGCGGTGATCGTGCGCGAGGGCCGAAACGCCACCCCGAACGGGCGCGAGGGCTTCTCCGACTGGCTGGCGGAGCGGGGGATCGTCGGCCTGCAGGGGGTCGACACCAGGGCGATCACCCGCCGGCTGCGCGACGGCGGATCGGTGCGCGGCGCCGTCTCGACGGGCACCGCGGCGATCGCCGAGGTGCTCGAGCTGGTGCGGGGCGAGCCGGCGATGCTCGGCCGCGCGCTCGCTGCCGGCGTCTCCCGCCTGCAGCCCGAGAGCGTCCCGGCGGTCGGCCCCGAGCGCGCCCACGTGGCCGTGCTCGACTACGGCGTCAAGTCCTCGATCGTGCGCCTGCTGAGCGAGGCCGGCGCCCGGGTGACCGTGTTCCCGTGGGACTGCGGCGCCGCCGAGGTGCTCGCAGCGCAGCCCGACGGTGTCGTGCTCGGCAACGGCCCCGGCGACCCGGCGGCATTGTCCGACTGCGTCGAGGTCGTGGCCGACCTTGTCGGCGC
>DASXOR010000153.1:0-1979 GCA_036494095.1 Gaiellales bacterium
GTGCCCGGTGCTCTCGCCGAGCGCGACGCTGAAACCCACGCCGCGCTCGCTGGCCTGCTCGCGGGCGCAGATGAGCACGCGCAGGACGGTCGAGTCGATGAACGTCGTCTGCAGCAGGTCGATCGCGACCGCCGCGCCCGAGTCGAGGGCGGCGTCCAGCAGGCGCTGCAGCTCGGGGGCGGTGGAGAGGTCGTGCTCGCCGGTGACGGTGACGACCTCGACGCCCGGCTCCGCCCGCTCGACGACGATTCCGCTCACGCCCGGCACGATAGTTCAGCCGTGCCGACGCTCACGGCGGGGGCGTTGCGACGTCGAACGTCATTCGCACCAGCGTGCCGTTGCCCGGCGTGTCGATCTCGAGCGCATCGGCGATGGCGGCCATCACCGGCAGGCCGACGCCGAGCCCTGGGCTGTCCACCCGCGGCGCCATCCCGGCGCCGTGGTCGCGCACCGTGACAACGACCCCGCCGCCGGCCGAGAGCGACGCCGCCACCTCGAACAGGCCGGCGCCGTCGGCGTAGGCGTGCAGGACGGCATTCGCGCATGCTTCGGTCACCGCCAGGGCGATGTCCGCAATGCGCTCGTCGGAGAAGCCGGACGCCTCGAGTAGACCGCGCAGCGCATGCCTCACCAGCGGCACGTTGTCGGCCTCGGCGGCAAGCTCCAACTCGAACCCGGACGAGTTCGGAGCCATCGTGGTTGGAGTTACCCATCGCATCGTTCCCTTACTCATTCCCCGTCAGGCGTAGGACAATCACGGCGACGTCATCGGCCGGAGGGCCGGGCTTGAACTCGAGCACCGCCCGCTCGATGCGATCGGCGATCCCGGCCGCGCTCATCCCCGCCGACGCGCGCAGGAGCTCGACCAGCCGCTCCTCGCCGAACATGCGGCCGGCGATCCGCTCCTCGGTCACGCCGTCGGTGTGGAAGACGACCGCGTCGCCGGGGTGTAGTTCGACGCCGAGATCGGACAGCTCCACCTGCTCGTAGATCCCGAGCAGCGTCCCCGGCAGGCCGGCCTCCTCCACCGTTCCGTCGCGCCTGATCATGAGCGGCGGCGGATGGCCGCCGCAGCAGACGGTCAGGCGGGCGCCCGCGCCCGTCGTCTCGAGTCTGCCGAGCGCAACCGTGCAGAAGCGCCGCTCGATCGCCTGGCGCAGTAGCGCCTGGTTCAGCGTCCGCAGGATCACGCGCGGCGAGCGCTCGCGCACCGCCGCCGCCCGCACCGTGTGGCGGGCGATGCCGGTCAGCGCGGCCGCCGGAGCGCCCTTCCCGCAGACGTCGCCGATGGCCAGGAAGAGGTCGCCCTCGCCCGTCTCGAACGCGTCGTAGAAATCCCCGCCGACATCGCCGCCTCCACCGGCCGGATGGTAGACGGCGGCCAACTCGACACCGGGGACATCGGGCAGGTCGGGCGGCAGCAGGCTGCGCTGGAGCGTCCGGGCGACCTGATCGCGATCCTGGTACAGCCGGGCGGTGTCGATCGCGGTGGCGGCGCGGCGGGCGAGCTCGGTGGCGAACGCGACGTCGTCGTCACCGTAGGTGCGCCCGGACTCGGCCGTAGCGAGCGTAAGCGTCCCGTGCGTGCGTCCCCGGGCCGAGAGCGGCGCCACGATCACCGAGCGTGTGCCGAGGCCGCGCAGGATCGCGCGATGCTCGTCGTCACGCGCGGCGCGCTCGAGGAACGCCTCCGGGAGGCTGGAATGCCGCTCGGCCCGCCCCGAGTGGAGGCCGCTCGCCCCGACTGCCGCATCGGGATCCGCCCGGTAGCGGCGCACGAGCTCGCGGGCGAGCTCCACCTTGGCCGGGTCGGAGTGCGCCACAGAGATCTGGTGGGAGCCGTTCGCCTCGACGAGGTCGACCGCGCACCAGTCTGCCAGGTGCGGCACGATCAGGCGGACGAGATCGCCGAGCGGGGCGCGGAAGTCGAGCGACTCGCCGAGGACATCCGACGTTCGGGCGAGGAGCTCGAGGCGCTG
>DASXOR010000154.1:0-8261 GCA_036494095.1 Gaiellales bacterium
CCCGCTCGCTCGAGCTGGCGTTCAACGCCCGCGCCCTCCAGAGCGCGTCGGCCAAGCGCCTGATCGGGATGGCGGCCGCGCCCCTGGTGGCCGGCGCCTCGACCCTCTTCGTCGGGACGGGCACGACGGCCGAGCAGCTCGCGCTCTTCCTGCCCGCGCGTGACGACGTCACGGTCGTCACCAACTCGCTCCCGGTCGCGAGCCTGCTCGGCACGAGACCCGGGCGGGTCGTGATCCTGGGCGGCGGTGTCCGCCGGCACGAGCTCTGCTGCGTCGGCCCGGTGGCCTGCGCGACGGTGCGCCGCTACCACGCCGACGTCGCCGTGCTCGGCGCCGCCGGCCTCTCGGCCCGGTTCGGGGTGATGGAGCTTGACGACGAGACGGCCGAGGTGCACCGCCTGATGACCGAGCACAGCGACGCGCTCCTGGCCGTCGCCGACGGGTCGAAGCTTGGGGGGACGGCCGCCGCTGCCGTCGTCCCGGCCGCGGCGATCACCACGCTCGTGACCGACGAGACCGCCGCGGACACCGAGGTCGATGCGCTCCGCGCCGGCGGCGTGAACGTGGTCGTCGCGTCCGGCGCCCCCGACCGGCGGGGACGGGCCGCAGTCGATGTAGTCGAAGCGCAGAAAGGGAGCTGATGGACGCACTGACGCGGATCTTCGGGATCGAGAAGCCTTTGATCGCGATGTGCCATCTGGACGGCCTGCCGGGCCGGCCGCGGCACGACGTCGCCGGCGGCATGGACGCGCTCTGCGAGGCGCTCGCCCGTGACGTGGCCGCGCTGCAGGCGGCCGGCGTCGACGGGCTCCTGTTCTGCAACGAGAACGACCTGCCGTACGTGACGGCGGTCGGCACCGAGGTCGCGGCGGCGATGGCGGCCGCGATCGCCCGCCTCCGACCCGAGATCCGGCTGCCGTTCGGCGTCGACCTGCTGTGGGACCCGGCGGCGAGCGTGGCCGTCGCGCGGGCCACCGGCGCCCTGTTCGTCCGCGAGGTCTTCACCGGCGTGTTCGACAGCGACATGGGGCTGCTCGCCCCCGACTTCGGCGCGGTGGCCGGCTACCGCCACGCGATCGGCGCCGACGACGTCGCGCTGTTCGGCAACATCACACCGGAGTTCAGCCGGTCGGTTGGAGGCCGCAGCGTCGCCGAGCGCGCGCTCGGCGCCGAGTACCTCGGCATCGACGCGCTCCTGATCAGCGGGCAGGCGGCCGGGGTCGGGGCGGCGATGGCCGACCTGCGCGAGGCGAAGGACGCCGTGCGGAGCGTGCCTGTGCTCGCCAACACCGGCGTCAATCACGACACGGTCGGCGCGATCCTGGAGCTCGTCGACGGCGCCATCGTCGGCACGAGCCTGAAGGTCGACGGCAATACGTGGAACCCGGTCGATCCGGGCCGTGCCACCCGCATGGTCGAGCTCGTGGCGGCCGCGCGCGACCGGTCGCGGGCCGCATAGGCCGTGGCCACCCGGGTGCGCCTGTTCTTCGCGACGGACGTGCACGGCTCGGAGCAGTGCTTCCGCAAGTTCCTGAATGCGGGCGCCGCTTACGGGCCGGACGTCATGGTGCTCGGCGGCGATGTGGCCGGCAAGGCCGTCCAGGCGATCGTCCGTAACGACGACGGCCGCTACCGGTTCACGTTTCGCGGTCGTGACCACGACCTCGCAGACGGCGACGAGCTGCGCCGGATCGAGCGGCTGATCGCCGACAACGGCTACTACCCGTGGCGCTCGGCGCCCGGCGACCTCGAGCGCAGTCTGGCGGACGGCTCGATTGACGCGTTGCTGCTCGACCTGATGCGGAAGCGGCTGTCCGCATGGCTCGCGCTTGCCGACGAGCGGCTGCGGCCACAGGCTCTGCCGGTCTTCTGGATGCTCGGGAACGACGACCCCCCCGAGCTTGCCGGCCTGCTCGATGCGGCGCCCTGGGGCACCCACGCCGAGGACCGGGTGCTCGCCCTCGGCGACGGCCACGCGCTGGTCTCGCTGGGATACTCGAACCCGACGCCGTGGGACAGCTACCGCGAGCTTCCCGAGGACGAGCTCGGGAGGCGCATCGATGCGCTGTTCGCCGCCGTGTCCGAGCCGCGCAGGGCGGTGCTGAACGCGCACGTTCCGCCGTACATGAGCGGCCTGGACGAGGCGCCCGTGCTCGATGCCGGGTTGCGGGTGCAGACGGCGGCGGGACAGGTCAAGATGGGGGCCGTGGGGAGCACAGCCGTCCGCGAGGCAATCGAGCGCCACCAGCCGATGGTGAGCCTGCACGGCCACGTGCACGAGTCGGCCGGATTCCGCCGCATCGGAAAGACGCTGGCGGTGAACCCCGGCAGCGATTACGGCACAGGTGCGCTGAACGGCGCGCTGATCGTGCTCGACGGCGACAGGGTGCGGGCGCACCAGCTCGTGCGCGGATGAGACGTCCTGTGTCAACCTCCTGTTGTAAGGGTTTGGTTGAGGTTGCGGTGGCGGGTGGGGTTGTGGGTGGTTCCGTCTTGCCACATGCGCCAGATGACGCGTGTCCAGGCGCGTCCGAGGTTGCGGATGGCGTGGGGGTGGTCGTGGCCGCGGCTGCGGGCGTGCTGGTAGATGTCGGCTGCCCGGGGGTTGTGGTGGCGGCTGGTGTCGGCGAGGACGTTTATGGCGGCGCGGAGGTTCTTGTTGCAGGCCCAGCGGAAGCGGGCGACCTGTTTCTTGCCGGATTGGATGGTGACGGGCGCCTGGCCGGCGATGGCTCGGAGCGAGGCGCTGGTGGGGTGTCGGGCTCGGTTGTCTCCGATTTCGGCGAGCAGTTCGGCGGCGGTGATCCGATCACAGACGAGCCCGTTGGGCTGCTCGATCGCCACCCGCACGACCCGCAGCTCGCCCAGACGCCGCACCAGCGCGTCGATCCCGTCCGCCGTGTGCCCGATCCGTCGCTGCTCAAGCCGGCCGCCGCCCGCGTCGACCACCACCAGCCGGTGCTCCTGGCTCGCCAGGTCGAGCCCGGCAGTCATCTCCCGCATGCATCCTCCTTCGCTCGGACTGCTAGCAACGAGCCGACCGGCGAGGTACCGTGGCGGATGCTCATAGGCGGGCCCTCGGCGGGGCGACGTCCTGTCGCCGCTCCGGGTGCCTCACACCGCCGGGAGGCGCTGGTCTCATCCGGGCCGTCGACGCGGCAAGCGCTGCGGGCGCTCTCCCGGCGGTGGTCAGCCCGACCCAGCCCAGCCCGTGGAAAGAACGCGCCGTGGACAGCAAGCTGCCCACACCGCTTGGACAACCCTGCGGGTTGCCCACCTTCCCACCGGCCCTGCAACTGGATCATCACCACGAAGAATCCCCTATGAGCGCCGCCGGCCCGCTGCTCGTCGCCGTGGATGTCGGCACGACCGGCGCGCGGGCCGTGGCGATCGACCTTGCCGGAGCGGTCGTCGCCGAGGTGCGGCGGCCCTACCGCACGCACACGCCGCATCCCGGTTGGGCCGAGCAGGACGCGGGCGACTGGGCCGAGCACGCCGTCTCGGCGCTACGCGGCCTGGCCGTCGCGCTGCCCCAGCCGGGGCGGGTCGCCGGGATCGGCCTGACGGGGCAGTGCCCGACGGTGGTGCCGGTGGGGGCCGACGGCCGCCCGGCCGGGCCGGGCATGCTCTACCGCGACAACCGGGCGGCCGCCGAGGCGGCCGAGATGCGCGCCGAGATGGGCGTGAAGGCGATGCATGCGCGCACCGGCCATGTCGCCCAGGCGTTCCACATCGGTCCGAAGCTCCTGTGGCTGCGCAGGCATCAGCCGCGTGTGTACGCGGCGGCGCGGCAGTTCCTCCAGCCCCGCGACGTCGTCCTGCGGCGCCTGACCGGGCGCGTCGCCACGGACGAGTCCCACGCCGATGCGACGATGTTCTTCGATCTGCGCAAGCGGCGCTGGGCGGGCGACATCTTCGCCAGGTTCGACGTCGACCCGGGCGTCTTCCCCGAGGCGCTGCCGCCCTGGGCGACGGCGGCGGAGCTGCCCGCGGCTGCGGCGGCCGAAACCGGCCTGCCCGCCGGCATCCCCATCGTGATCGGGGCGGGCGACAGCCAGTGCGTGGCGTTCGGCGTCGGCGTGGTCGACCCCGGGCCGGCGAGCGAGATGGCCGGCGCCTCCTCGTGCCTCAACTCGGCGGTGATCGAACCGCTCGCCGACGTGCGCGTGACCCACTACAGCCACGTCGTCCCTGGCCGCTTCACGACCGAGCTCGGCATCAACACGAGTGGCGCCGCGATCGACTGGGCGGTGCGCCGCCTCGGTTACCCCGGGCATGCGGCGCTGGCGGCGGATGCCGAGCGCCTGCGCCGGCGGCTGCGCCGCACGCGCGCCGACGCCCGCGACGTGGCCCCGCTCTTCCTGCCTTACCTCGGCGACGGTGAGCGTGACGACCCGGCGCTGCGCGGTGCGTTCGTCGGCCTCTCGCTGCGCCACGACCGGCCGGCACTCGCCTACGCGGTGCTCGAGGGGATCGCCTTCGGCGTGCGCGGGGCGTTGGCGGAGCTCGCCGCGGCGGGCTCGCCGGTCGAGGAGCTGCGGGTGGCCGGGGGCGGCGGCCGGCTGCCGGTGCTCTCCCAGATCAAGGCTGACGTGCTCGGCATGCCCGTGCTCGCGCTGCGCGCGGACGCTGCTGCGACGGGCACCGCGCTCCTCGCGGCACGGCCGGCCGGCCTTGCCGGTGAGGCCGCTGCGGCGGTCGCCACGGTGCTCGCCGCCGCGCGCCGGCATGAGCCCTCCGCCGGCTCCGAACGGCTGACGGCGCGGCTCGCGTGGTACGACCACACCCGCGCGGCCGCCGCCGTGCGACAGGATTGGAGCGAATCGTGAGCGTCCCCGCATACAGGCTCGGCATCAACACCTGCTTCGCCGTCAAGCGCTGGCCCGAGCCAGAGCGCTGGGCGGAGCTCGTCGCCGCCACGCTCGGGCTGGACATGGTGCAGCACAGCCTCGATCTGGTCGACCTCGACGCCGACGCGCCGCTGCCGGACCAGGCGGCTGCCGTGACCGCCGCCTGCGGCCGCCACGGGCTGAGCGTGCATTCGACGTTCACGGGGCTCGGCGCGTACGGCCGGAATCTGCTGCTCGGTCCCGACGGCGCAAGCCGGCTGCGGGCGCTCCTGTGGCTCCGGCGGGCGGTGGACTTCACTGCGCTCGTCGGCGGCCGGGCCGCCGGGGGCCACGTGGGCGCGCTCAGCGTCGCCGACTCGCACGATGCGGGCCGGCGCGAGGAGCTCTGGCGGGGCCTCGGATCCGATCTGCGCGACCTGGCCGGCCACGCCGCCGGCCGCGGTCTGGAGGCGTTCCTGTTCGAGAACATGGCGGCCCGCCGCGAGCCGTCGACGATGGCCGAGGTCGCGTCGCTGCTCGCGCCGGCCGACGCGGCGCACGCCGCGGTCGCGCTCTGTCTCGACATCGGTCACCAGTGCGTCGTGGGCACGAGCGGGGAGGACCGCGACCCGTACGCCTGGCTGCGGCGGCTGGGCGCCCACGCCCCGGTCGTGCACCTGCAGCAGAGCGACGCCGACGCCGACCACCACTGGCCGTTCACCGCCGAGCGAAACGCGCAGGGCCGCATCGACGCCGATCGCGTGCTCGCGGCGCTGGACGCATCCGGTGCCCGCGAGGTGGCGCTGGTCCTCGAGGTGATCCCGAGCTTCGAGCAGGACGACGACCAAGTGGTGACGGAGCTTGTGGAGTCGGCAGCGTATTGGCGCGAGGCGCTCGCCCGGCGGCGATGAGGGGAAACGCGCTCGGTGTAGGGGCCAATTTCAGTGCAACCTTCGCGCCACTCGAGGAATTGCTCAGGGTGTCGAGCACCGGGCCGGCGAAAGCAGGCATTCGCTCGACGTCCAATTGGCGCACGGCGGCCAGCGCGGGCGGATCCCGCCGGCACGGCTCCGGATCAGGCCCCGGCGCCCGCCGCCGCGGGATCGGGGAGCGCACCGAGCTGCTGCAGCAGGCCGAGGCGGTCGACGATGTTCCAGTGCTCGACGATGCGTCCGTCGACCAGCCTGACGATGTCGATCACGTGGATCTCGACCCGGCGGCCCGTGGGCGGGATCCCCATGCGCGTGACGACCTTGTCGCCCTGGGCGATCTGATCCAGGATCTCCGGGGCTGGGTCATCGCCTGATAGGAGTCGGCTGCGGCGAGCACCTGCGCGGCCGTGGGGATCGTGGCGCGGCCGCCTCGCGGTGGTATCCGGCTGTCGCACCTGAATGACCGTATCGCCGGGCAGCCGCAGCCGCTCCGCCGCTCCTGCGGCCGGCTCTGCGACGCCTGCGGCGTGGCCGTGGTGGTACGGCGATTTGAGGTCGACCGCGTCCCCGAACGCGCGGCACACACCGTCGATGGCGTCCTCGCCGACCGTGACCACGGGGCCGCGCCGCGGCCTCATGCGCGTACGCAGTGCATCCGACCTGCTGCAGGAGGGTGGTGAAGTACGGGGGCATGTCGGGAGCATTCTGAATCTCCCGCGCCCGCCGTGCCATCACGGGCACGCGTAACGCCGCCGCCGGGCGGTGGACTGTAGGCTCGTGCTGCTGCTCGTGGTCACCCCCGACGCCGATCTGCACGCTTCGAGAGCCGACGTGTCCCCGGACGACCGGCGGATCGTCGCTGCGCTCCTTCACGGCGACGAGCGGGCCTTCGAGGAGCTCGTCGGGCGCTACAACGCATCACTTCTGCGGCTGGCGCTGATGTACGTGCGCTCCCGCAGCGCCGCGGAGGAGGTGGTGCAGGACACCTGGCTGGGAGTCCTGCGCGGGCTGCCGGCGTTCGAGGGCCGCTCGTCGCTCAAGACATGGATCTTCCGCATCCTGGTGAATCAGGCGCGCACGCGGGGCGTGCGCGAGAGCCGCTCGGTGCCGTTCTCGGCGCTCGCGGGGGAGGACGGCCCGGCCGTCGACCCCGATCGCTTCTCCCCCGACGGCGGCTGGGCGGCGCCGCCGCGAGCCGTGGACGGGCTGCCCGATGCCGTGCTCCTGAGCGCCGAGGCGCGTGCGCTCGTCCTGATGGCGATCGGCGAGCTGCCACCGCGCCAGCGCGACGTGATCACGCTGCGCGATGTCGAGGGCTGGTCGGCGGCCGAGGTGCGCGAGGCGCTCGACCTGAGCGAGGCGAACGAGCGCGTCCTGCTGCACCGCGCCCGCGCCAAGGTTCGGGCCCGGCTCGAGCCGTACTTCGACGAGGCGGCCGCATGAGGCTCCGGCGCAGACACGCGCTCGTCTGCCGCGAGGTGGTGGAGCTCGTCTCCGACTACCTGGAGGGAGAGCTCGACGCGCGCGACCGGACCCGGTTCGAAGCGCACCTGACGACGTGCGACGGTTGCACCGCCTATGTGGAGCAGATGCGTCTGACGCTGCGGCTGGCGGGGCGGCTCGATCCGGAGCAGCTCGACCCCGAGCTGCGCGAACGTCTCGTCGCCGCCTTCCGCGACTGGAGGCGCCAGGAGTGAGCGGCCCACGGTTCCCGTCCGGCGACCGCGAGAGGATCCGCCGGAGGCCGGGATGCACGAGCGCGAGCCGCCAAAGCGTTATGCTTTTGGATCCAAACACCGCTGGATGGATGAGGGAGGAAATGCACGATGGCGTTGCAGCTCAATGACACGGCCCCGGACTTCACGGCCGATACGACCGAGGGGAAGATCAGCTTCCACGACTGGATCGGCGACTCGTGGGCGGTGCTGTTCTCGCACCCGAAGGACTTCACGCCGATCTGCACGACCGAGCTCGGCTACATGGCCAAGATCAAGCCCGAGTTCGACAAGCGCCACACGAAGATCATCGGGCTCTCGGTCGACCCGGTCGAGAAGCACGACGACTGGTTCAAGGACATCGAGGAGACGCAGGGCACGGCGCCCAACTACCCGCTGATCGGCGACAAGGACTTCACGATCTCGAAGGCCTACGGCATGCTCGCAGGCGATGTGTCGGGCGACCCCGCCGACCGCACGCCGGCCGATAACCAGACCGTCCGCAACGTGTTCATCATCGGGCCGGACAAGAAGATCAAGCTGATCCTCGTCTACCCGATGACCACGGGCCGCAACTTCGACGAGGTGCTGCGCGTGCTCGACTCGCTGCAGCTCACCGCCAAGCACAAGGTGGCCACGCCCGTCAACTGGAACAGGGGCGAGGACGTGGTCATCGCGGGCTCGGTGAACAACGAGCAGGCGAAGGAGCTCTTCGGCACCTGGGACGAGCCAAAGCCGTACATCCGGATCGTCCCCGACCCGACCCGGTAGCGTTCCAAACCTCG
>DASXOR010000155.1:0-5390 GCA_036494095.1 Gaiellales bacterium
CTCGTCCACGCGGCGAGCCTCGTCGCGGGGGCGATCGAGAATGCCCGCCTGTACGAGCACACCCGTCACCGCCTGGCGCTCGTCGAGGGCATGGCCGACCTCGCCCGTGCCGTCTCGGCCGCCTCGACGCTCGACCAGCTCCTGCCCGCCGTGGCGCGCAGGGCGCAGCGGCTGCTCGGCGCGCAGGCCTGCGAGGTGTACGTCTCGAACGCCGACGGCACCCTCGAGCTGGGCGCGGCAGCGCCGGCGGCGGGGCCGCGCGATCGGCCGCCGACGGCCTCAGACCTGGGCGTGGTGCTCGCCCGCGGCCGTGCCGACGACGGCGACTCGCGCCGGCTCGCCGAGCTCCTCTGGGGCGACCCGGCCGCCTCGGCGCTGGTCGCGCCGATGGTGGCGGCTGACGAGCTCCTGGGCTTCCTCACGCTGCGCTTCCCCGGCGAGCGGCCGGCCGATCCGGAGGCGCGCGAGGTGGCGACGTCGATCGCCGGCCAGTCGGCCATCGCGGTCAAGAACCTGCAGCTGATCGAGCGGCTGACCGAGCACAACGCCATCAAGGACTTCCTGGAGGACCTCTCCCGCGGCCGCCCGGCTCCAGCCGACCTGGCCGACCGCGGCCGCGGCCTGGGCTGCGACCTCGGCCGCCCGCATCTGGTCTTGCAGGCCGCCCCCCGCTCGGGCGGGGGCACCCAGTCGTGGGAGGAGGTGGCGCGCGCGCTCGAGGCAGGTGCCGCCCGCGCCTTCCCGGGGTCGCTGTTCGACCGCCGCGACGGCGCCGTCCGCGGGCTCGTCCGGCTCGGCTCGACCGACGAGGCGGCGGCGATCGCGCGGCTGCGCGAGATGCACACGGCGCTCAACAAGAGCCATCCGCTCGCGATCGGCCTGTCCCACCGCTGCGAGGGGCCCGCCAGCTTCGCCACCGGGTTCGAGGAGGCGCAGCAGGCGGTCACGGCGGCGGCGGTCATCAGCCCCGAGCCCGGCGTCGTCAGCTTCGACGACCTCGGCGCCTACAAGTACCTGCTGCGCGTGTCCCAGGACGGCCGCACGCGCGACCATCGCGGCGACGCGCTGAAGAAGCTCGAGGCCTACGACCGCCGCCACCGCTCGCAGCTCCTGGCGACGCTCGAGGAATATCTGAAGCGGCGGGGCAACATCGCCGCGGCCGCCCAGACGCTGTTCGTGCACCCGAACACGCTGCGCCAGCGGTTGCGCCGGATCCAGGATCTGACCGAGCTCGACGTCCAGAACGAGGACTGGCTCATGATCGAGATCGAGCTCAAGCTGCTGCGGCTCGAGCGCGCGCTGGGCCGGTCGACGTAGCCGGACCGGTGACTGGCACCCGACGGGTGCCAGGCACCTGAACCGTTGCTAGAAGCGGCGGCGGCCGCCGCCGCCGCGCCGGCGGCTGGAGTAGACCAGCCGCGGCGGTGACACGGTCATGCCGGCCGAGCGGAACTCGTCGGCGATCTCGAGCCGCGTCGCGAACCTGCTCACGTCGGCCTGCTGGTCGCGCGTGACCAGGGTGACCGCGCGCCCGGCGGCCCCGGCGCGGGCGGTGCGCCCGACCCGGTGGGTGTAGTCGTCCGCGGCGGACGGCGCGTCGTAATTGACGACGAGCCCGATGCCGGAGAGGTCGATGCCCCGGGCGGCCACGTCGGTCGCCACGAGCACCTGCACCTCGCCGCTTGCGAAGCGCGACATCGCCCGGTTGCGCTCGGCCTGGCTGCGGTCGCCGTGGATCGCCTCGCAGCTGACGCCGCTGCCCTCGAGCCGGCGCGCGAGCCATGCGCAGCCGTACTTGGTCTCGCAGAAGACGAGTGTCAGCCCCTCGACGTCGGCCAAAAGCTCGGTCAGCTGGGCGTACTTCTCGTGCTCGGTCACCGAGATGAACGCGTGGTCGACCTCGCCGCGCTCGACGGTGACGTGGCTCGTGGCGTCGATCCGCACAGGGTTGCGCGTGAAGCGGCGTGCCGCCACTCCCGCGGCGCCTTCGACCGTCGCCGAGAAGAAGAGCGTCTGGCGGTCGCGCCCGAGCATCGGCAGGATCCGCTCGACCTGGGGCAGGAAGCCCATGTCGACCATCCGGTCGGCCTCGTCGAGGACGAGCCGGCGCACGCCGGAGAGGTTGACCATCCGCCGCTGCGAGAGGTCGATCAGGCGGCCGGGCGTGGCGACGACGATCTGGCTCCTGGAGGCCTGCTTGGCCTGTTGCGGCAGGCCGGCGCCGCCGTAGCAGACGGCCACACGCACGCCCCTGGCCGCTGCCAGAGGCTCGAGATCGGCGCCGATCTGCTGGGCGAGCTCACGGGTCGGGCACAGGACGAGCGCCTCGGGAGCGGTCGCGGCGGGATCGGCCTGCATCACGAGCGGGAGCCCGAAGGCGAGCGTCTTGCCGCTGCCGGTTGGGCTCTTGGCGATCACGTCGTCGCCCGCAAGCCCCGGCGGGATACACATCCTTTGAACGGCGAACGGCTCGGTGATCCCGAGGCCGGCGAGCGCGGACAAAACGTCCTCGCTCACGCCGAGGGCTGAGAAACTGTCGGTCATCGAATACTCCTCTATCGGACGCGATCGTCCGCATCTGCAGTGCCGGAAGGCCTCGGAGCTACTCGATCACCCTCGCCGCCGCGGCCCATGCCGCACGCATCTAGCACAGTTGTCTTGTTCCCGAAGCATAGGCGACGTCCTGCCGGATGGGTGGAATCACCCATTCCAAGTGGAAATCGGCCCGGGTTCGTGGGAGTGTTGAGCGCCCGAACCCGCGAGAAGGAGTCCCAAGCGATGGCGACAACCATGGCCAGGCCCGCCGCCGAGGCGATCAGGAAGCGCGCGGAGAAGGATGGGATCGAGTTCTTCTTCGCCCAGTTCGTGGACATGAACGCGAAGCCCTCGGCGAAGCTCGTGCCGATGTCGAACTTCGATGGTCTCGTGACCGAGGGCGCCGGGTTCGCGGGCTTCGCCGCCGGGCCGATCGGCCAGACGCCGGCATCGCCCGACATGATGGCGATCCCCGACCTGCGCAGCTACACCCGGGTGCCGTTCAAGTCGAACCTGGCCCGCTTCGCCTGCGACATCTACGTCGAGGGCAAGGAGTGGCCGTACTGCCCTCGCACCATCCTGCGCCGGCAGATGGAGCGGGCGAAGAGCCTCGGCTACACGTTCAAGATCGGCATGGAGCTCGAGTTCTTCCTGCTGCGCGAGACGGCCGACGGCGGCCTCGAGCTGGCCGATCCGCTCGACCGGCTCGACCAGCCCTGCTACGACATGAAGGGGCTCACCCGGCATTACGAGTTCCTGAGCCGGCTGTCGACCTACGTGAACGAGCTCGGCTGGGGCAGCTACGCGAACGACCACGAGGACGCCAACGGCCAGTTCGAGTCGAACTTCGAGTTCGCAGACGCGCTCACGACGTGCGACCGGGCGATCTTCTTCCGCTACATGGTGCACGCGATGGCCCAGGCCGAGGGCATGCTGGCCACGTTCATGCCCAAGCCGTTCGGGCACCTGACCGGGAACGGCGGCCATTTCCACATGTCGCTGTGGGACGAGAGCGGCGAGCGCGACCTGTTCGCCTCCGACGACGACCCGAACGGGCTCGGCCTCTCCCAGCTCGCCTATCAGTTCACGGGCGGGCTGAAGGAGCACGCGAGCGCCTACATCGCCGTCACGGCGCCGACGGTGAACAGCTACAAGCGCCTGACGACGACCGCCGGCACGCCCACCTCGGGCGCGACCTGGTCGCCGATCTTCATCACCCACGGCGCCAACAACCGCACCCAGATGCTGCGGCTTCCGGGCGGGCACGTCGAAGACCGCACGGTGGACGGCTCGTGCAACCCGTACCTGGCGGCGGCCGTGATCCTGGCGGCGGGCCTCGACGGGATCGAGAAGGGCATGGACCCCGGCCCCCACAACGACGAGAACCTCTACACGCTCACCGCGGAGCAGCTCAAGCAGCGCGGCATCGAGCTCCTGCCGGCGAACCTGCTCGACGCCACCCGCAACCTCGCCCAGGACGACGTCCTGCGCGCGGCGCTCGGCAAGACCGGCACCGAGGACTACATCGACTACTACGTGCAGACGAAGCAGGACGAGTGGAAGGCCTACCACGAGCAGGTCACGCCGTGGGAGGTCAAGACCTACCTGACCCTCTTCTAGTCTCGAGGGTGCCTGGCACCGATGAATCGGGGCCAGGCACCCTGCCGCGCGTCCGGGGCCTGGCCCCGAGTGTCCGCAGTGCACATAGGCCCCCGGCGAATTGGTTGCCCGCTGGCATTCCCCTCGACCGGCTTGGAGTCTAGGATTGCGCTCGGCTGCCGGAGGTCTGCGCCCATGTGTGGGCTGTGTGGATTTCTCTATAAGGATTCGGAGCGGGTGGGGCCTGTGGGCCGCACTCTGCACGCCATGCTCGGGCCGATGGCCCGCCGCGGCACCGATTCGACCGGCATCGCCCTATACGGCCCGCCCCAGCCGGGCTCCTACGTCGTGCGCGCCCGGATCGACGCGAACCACGGCACGCCGGAGCGGGTGGGTGCGGTACTTGATGCGGCCGGCACGGTCACCGAGCGCTCGCAGCAGGGGCCAAACATGCGCGCCCGCATCACCTACGCCGGCGACCTGGGCGATCTCACCGACAGCATCGAGGCCGAGCCGGATGTCGAGGTGTTCTCGATCGGCCGGGCGATGGAGATCGTCAAGGAGGTCGGCGACGCCGACGCCGTCGAGGCGGCCGATCCGTACTCCGCGTTCGAGGGCAGTCACGCCATCGGCCACACCCGGATGGCCACCGAGTCGCTCGTCGACGTCGCCCACAGCCACCCGTTCTGGGCGCGGCCGTTCCCGGACATCTCGGTCGTCCACAACGGCCACATCACGAACTACCACAAGCTGCGCCGCCGGCTCGAGAACCAGGGCCACCGCTTCGCCACCGGCAACGACTCCGAGGTGATCGCGGTCTACATCGCCGACAAGCTCGAGCGCGGCGAGAGCCTCGAGGACGCGCTGCGGGCGTCGGTCTCCGACCTCGACGGCACCTTCGCCTACCTGATCTCGACGCCGGAGGGCATCGGCGTCGCCCGCGACCCGTTCGCGCTCAAGCCGCTGCTCTATGCCGAGTCCGCCGACGTCGCCCTGATCGCGTCCGAGGAGGTTGCCATCCGCGCCGTCGACTCGGATGCCGGGCTCGTGCCGCGCGAGCTGGCTGCCGGGGAGGTGCGCTGGTGGCTACGCTGACCTCCGACATCGACTGTTCGCGCCACACGACCCGCGAGATCAACCAGGCCATCAAGAGGGCCGCTTCCGACGGCGTGCCCGAGGTGCGCCACACCAACCCGGCCGCCCGCCACGCGCGGGCCGTGGCCGTGATGAGCCCGATCCGGGTCGTGGTCGACGGC
>DASXOR010000156.1:0-14268 GCA_036494095.1 Gaiellales bacterium
GCTCGTCACGCGCTGCACTGGCCACTCGCCGCGAGCGCCGCGGCGTGCCGGTACAGGCGCACCATCCTGCGCACGTCGTAGGCGGTGGGATCGGCCGTGACAGCGATATGCCAGAGGTAGCGCGCGGCCAGCAGGGTGGACAGCGCCGTCGGCTGCCGCGGCACCTGCGAGACGACGAGGAAGGTGCCGAAGCCGTGCACGTCCGCTCCGACGCGGCGCAGCGCGCGGGCCACGCCGACCGGATCGGTCACCGTCATCATCAGCCAGAGCGTGCTCACCGAGCCGTGCTGATCGATCCGGCGGGCCAACCTGCACCCGCGCAGCGAGCCCGTGTGCTGCCAGGTGCTGAGCGGCGAGGAGCCGGGAGCCGCCAGCACGGCGTACGCCCCGACCAGGCGCGGGTCTTCCCCCTGCGAGAGGCTGCCGGCCGTCGTCGCCAGGACGTCCTCGCCGCCGAAGTGGCCGGCCACGTACAGGCTGGCGTTGCGCAGGTTGGCGTTGAAGTTCGCGAGCTCGTTGTGGTCGGCGACCCAGCCCGGCGCGAGCAGCGCGGCGACCGCCGCGGCCGCGATCCAGCCGCCGAAGCGCGCTCCCGCGAGGCGGCGCAGCTCGAGCGCGAACCCCGCGAGCGCGACCGCGTATCCCGGGAGCAGGAACGACAGGTGCCGCTCGGGAGCGAAGTCGCTCGATGCCGCGGTGAGCACCGAGAGCAGCACGATCGGCAGCACGAGCCACACCGCCGCGAACACCGCTGCGGGCCGGTTGCGCCGGGCGAGGGCCAGGACGCCGAGCAGGGCGGCGACCCCGAGCGCGACGCCGAACCCCACGTGCGGCGAGCCCGACGCCGCGTCGCCCAGGCGCTCCCAGAACCGGGTCGAGGAGAGCTTGACCACCGGCGCCCCGGAGCCGACGCCGTACTTGCTCTGCAGGGGTGCGTACAGGTGGCGCAGGAGCACGAGCGCCAGGCCTCCCAGCAGGATGGCGGTACCCACCGCCGCCGCCAGCCGGCGCTGGCCGGCCAGCCCGTGCCTCAGCTTGACGCCCGCGAACAGGGCGAACAGGACGAGCTCGGACAGGAGCGCAAACAGCCCGAACGGGTGGGCCGATACGAGCAGCAGCGAGACGAAGGCATACGGCGCGACCCAGCGGGCGCGGCCGGTGCGCAGGAGCACGAGCATGAGCCAGGCGCTGCCGTACGCCGCGGCGATCATCGCGGTGTACCCGCGGGCGAACTGGCCAAGGTGGATCATGATCGGCGAGGAGGCCGTGACGACCGCGACCACGGCGCCGCCGGCCCGGCCGACCAGCTCGCGGCCGAAGCCGTAGCTGATCGCCACCGCGGCGATCCCGAGCACCGCCGAGGGCAGCCGCAGCCCGAGGATGTCGTGCCGCCACGCGAGCGCCGCATGCACGAGCAGGTAGTGCAGCGGCGGGCCGTGGCGGTGGTCGACCGCGACCCGCAGCACATCCAGTGCCGACGCCCGCGAGGCGACCCCGAGGGTCACGCCCTCGTCGTTGTGGAGAGGGCGGAAGTCGAGCCCGAACCCGATCACCACGACGGCGTACGCCAGGGTTGCGGTCAGGGCCACGAGCGGCGGCCAGCGGGCACGCAGGATACGGCCTGCACCGTCGCGAGTCAGCATCGACGCGGCATTATCCGCCAGATCCCGGCAACGCGGCCGGGGATCCGGCGGTGCTCGTTGCGAAGGTCACCTGCGTGTCGGTGACCGGCCAGGGGATACCCTTCCCGGCATGGCATCTGACCCTGTGCTGGCCGGCCCGGCTGATGCCGCCGCCGTCGCCGCGCCGGAGGTCACGGTGGTCGTGCCCCTCCTGAACGAGCAGGCGACGGTGGAGCCGCTTTACGACGGCATCGTGCAGACGCTGCAGGCGGCCGGCATCCCGGCGGAGCTGATCTTCGTCGACGACGGCTCGACCGACGGCACCTTCGCCATCCTCGAGCGCCTGCACGCCGCCGACCCGCGGGTGCGGGTCGTCTCGTTCAAGCGCAACTTCGGCCAGCACCCGGCGATGCACGCCGGCATCGCCCGTGCCCGCGGCCAGATCGTGGTCACCATGGACGGCGACCTGCAGAACCAGCCCGCCGACATCCCCCGGCTCGTCGCCGCGGTGCGGGCCGGGGCCGACGTCGCCAGCGGCCGGCGCGTGACCCGGCGCGACGCCATGCTGCCGCGGCGGCTGCCGTCGCTCGTCATCAACGGCCTGCTCACCCGCCTCACCGGCGCCCGGGTGAGCGACTTCGGCTGCGCCTTCAACGCCTACAGGCGCGACGCGCTCGAGCCGGTGATGCACCGGATCGGGCGCCAGAAGTTCACGAAGGCGCTCGTGTGCTCGACCGGCGCCCGCGTCACCGAGGTCGACCTCGATCACCGCGCCCGCGCCGACCGCAGCCGCTACGGCATGGTCAGCCTGGTCAAGCTGGCTTTGCACGTGCTGACCGGCTTCTGGGCGCAGCTCGTGCAGTGGCTCGGCACCGTCCTGGGCGTGCTCGGTATCCTTACGGCTCTGGGGGTGGGAATCTGGGGCGTCGTCTACTGGATCCGGTACGACAATTTCCCGGGTCCGCTCCTGCTGGGAGGTCTCGTCCTCTTCGTGCTCGGCCTGCAGGGGCTCCTGATGGCGGTGCTGGGCGAGAACCTGCAACGGATCCAGCGCGACGTCGAGCAGCGGCCGCTGTACTACATCGATCGAGAGCTGGGATAGCGCAGAAGGGACGGGTAGAGACACGGTGAAACGCATACTGGTCACCGGCGGCGCCGGGTTCATCTCGTCGAACATGATCCGCTACCTGCTGAACGAGACGTCCCACGACGTGGTGACGATGGACGCGCTCACGTACGCGGGCAACATGGCCAACCTGGCCGACGTCACGGATCACGAGCGGCTGCAATTCATCCACGGCGACATCCGCGACCTTGCCGACGTCACCAACGCGCTCAAGGGCGTCGATGTGATCGTGAACGCAGCGGCCGAGTCGCACGTCTCCAAGTCGATCACCGAGGGCGGCTCCGAGTTCGTGACCACGAACGTCGTGGGCACGCAGGTGCTCATGGACGCGATGCGCGAGCACCGCGTCGAGCGGTTCATCCTGATCTCGTCGTCGGAGGTCTACGGCACGGCCGAGGGCGAGCCGATGACCGAGGAGCACCCGCTCAACCCGCGCTCGCCCTACGCCGGCACGAAGGCGGGCGGCGACCGGCTGGCGTACTCGTACTGGTGCACGTACGACCTGCCGATCACGATCATCCGGCCGTTCAACAACTACGGGCCCTTCCAGCACCCCGAGAAGGTCATCCCGCGGTTCATCATCCAGGCGCTCTGCGACCTGCCGCTGACGATCCACGGCGACGGCCACGCCAGCCGCGACTGGCTGCACGTGTTCGACACAGCCGAGGCCATCACGGCAGCCTGCGAGGCGCCGCTCGAGCACATCGTCGGCGAGACGATCAACGTCGCCACCGGCATCGACGAGACGGTCGAGCAGATCGCCGACATGATCCTGGACATCCTCGGCAAGCCGGCGACGCTCAAGGAGCACGTCCTCGACCGGCCCGGGCAGGTCGATCGCCACATCGGCTCCACCGACAAGGCGGAGCGGCTGCTCGGCTGGCGGTCGCGCATCCCCTTCGCCGAGGGGCTGGAGCGCACCATCCGCTGGTACAGCGAGAATCCGGAATGGTGGCAGGCCGTCCTGGCCTCGGAGCAGACGGCGCAGGCCGTCTGACGCGCCCCCGCACACTGGTGGTGCTGGGCGGCGGGCCCGCGCAGCGGCATGCCATCGATGCCGCCCGCGCGCTGGGCGTGCAGACGATCGTGTGCGACGCCGATCCCCGCCTGGCCGACGTGCCGGTGTCGAGCGAGGACGGCGAGGGCATCCGCCGCACCGCCCACGACGCCGACGGCCTGATCGCGCCCGGCACCGACTGGCCCGTGCGAATCGCGGCCGCCGCCGCCGAGGATCTGCACATCCCGCATCCGATCCCGGCTGCGGTTGCCGTCGTCTGCACCGACAAGATCGAGCAGCGCACCCGGCTCGACGCCGCTTCCGTGCCCCAGCCACGCTGGTCGGCCGACGCACCGCCGGCGTATCCGTGCGTCGTCAAGGCCGCCGACCGTCAGGGCCAGCGGGCGATGACGATCGTGCGCGATCCCGCCGGCCTGGAGCAGGCCACCGAGCGCGCCCGGCGCGGGTCGCGCGCCGGCCGGGTGATCTACGAGGAGTTCGTCCCCGGCCCAGAGGTGACCGTGAACGCCTTCTCGATCGACGGCCGCTTCTTTCCGGTGACGGTGACCGATCGCATCCACTTCGAGGGCGTCCCCGGCGTGGCCCGCCGGCACGTCTACCCAGCGGCGGCCGACGGGGCCGATGCGGCGCCGGCGGTGGCCGAGGCGGCTGTGGCCGCGGTGGGCATCACATCGGGCCCGAGCTATGTGCAGCTGATCCTCTCCGACACGGGCCCGCGCGTGGTCGAGGTGGCCGCCCGGCTGGGCGGCGGCCACGACTCCGAGATCTGCCGCGCCGCCGTCGGCGTCGACCTGGCCGCCGCGGCGGTGCTCGCCGCCGTGGGCGAGCCGGTCGACCCTGCCGACCTGCAGCCGCACGCAAACGGCGCCGCGGTGATCGAGTTCCTGGCCGCCCCGCCGGGCGAGCTCGTGTCGGCCACCGGGCCGCCCGAGGTGTGCTTCTACGATCCCCGCGGTCACGTCTACGGGCCGCTTCAGATCGCGACCGACCGGGCCGGGTACGTGCTCGCGACCGGCCCCGACCGCGCCCGCGCGCTGCGCCGGGCGGCCAACGCAATCGACGCCGTCCGGTTCGAGGTGCGGTGAGCAGCTCCGCCGAGACGCGCCTTGCGGTCGACGGCGGCCTGCCCGTGCGCGAGACCTTGCTCGACTTCTCACCGCCCGTGATCGGAGACGAGGAGGTGGAATCGGTCGTCGCCACCCTGCGCTCCGGCTGGCTCACGTCGGGGCCGCGCACCGCCGAGCTCGAGCAGCGCTTCGCCGAGCGCACCGGGGTGCCGCACGCGATCGCGACGTCATCGTGCACCGAGGCGCTGCACCTGTCGCTCCTCGCCGCCGACATCGGCGTCGGCGACGAGGTGGTGACGAGCTCGTTCACCTGGCCGGCGACCGTGAACGCCATCCTCCACACCGGTGCGACGCCGGTCTTCGCCGATATCGACCCGGGCACGCTCGACCTCGATCCGGCCGCCGCGCGGCAGGCGGTCACGGGCCGCACCCGCGCGCTTCTGCCCGTGCACTTCGCCGGCGGGCCGTGCGACATGGACGCGCTGGGCGCGATCGCCGCCGAGCACGGTCTGAGCACCGTCGAGGACGCCGCGCACGCGGTCGAGGCCGACGTGCGCGGACGACGCGTGGGCGCGATCGGCGACTTCACGTGCTTCTCGCTTTACGCGACCAAGAGCCTGGCGGGCGGCGAGGGCGGGATCATCACGACGGCGTCCACCACCGCGGCCGAGCGGCTGCGGCTGCTGCGGGCGCACGGCATCACCCGCGACCCGTGGAAGCGGGCGCGCACGCACACCCTCGGCCACTACGACGTCGTCGAGCCCGGGTTCAAGGCCAACCTGGCCGACCTGCAGGCCGCCGCCGCCCTGCCCAAGCTCGACCGCCTCGAGCGCTTCCACGCCCACCGCGCCGAGCTGGTGGCGCGCTACGACGACGGCCTGGCGGCGCTCGCCGGGATCGAGCCGATCGGACGGCCCGGGTACGGCCGCCACGCCCACCACCTGTACGTGATCCGGATCGACCCCGCCCTGGCCGGCGCCGACCGCGACCGCTACGCGGCCGCCCTCATGGCCGAGAACGTCGCCACCGGCCTGCACTTCCTGCCCGTCCACACGCTCACCTGGTATCGCCGCAACCTGGCCGCCCCCGCGCTGCCGGTCACCGAGCTCGCAGGCGAGCAGGTGCTGTCGCTGCCGCTGGCGGCGGCCCACTCCCACGCCGACATCGACGATGCCGTCGCCGCGGTGCGCAAGGTGCACGCCGCGCTCACGAGGTGAGGATCGACCGCCGCACCCGGGTGGCGGTGGAGGCGATCGTGTCGGCGGTGGTGCTCGGGCTGCTCCTGCGCTGGGCGGGCATCCACGAGGTGGCGCACACGCTGCGCGGCACCGACCTGGCCTGGTTCGTGCCGGCGGTGGCCGTCAGCGCCGGCACCGTGGTGCTGATGGCGCTGCGCTGGCAGATGCTGCTGGCCGCCAAGTCCGTCCCGGTGCCGCTGGGCTGGCTCGTGCGCAGATACTTCGTCGCGCTCTTCGCCGGCCAGTTCCTCCCGGCCGCGATCGGCGGCGACGCCGTCCGCGTGGTCGAGCTCGGCCGGCGCACCGGGGACGCGCCGGAGGCGGTCGCCTCGGTGCTGATCGACCGGCTGGTGGGGCTCGTGTCGCTCGTCGTGCTTGCGGCCGTCGCGGTCGCGGTCAGCGGCGCGGGACGGCGGCCGGGCGTGGTCGCGGCCGAGGCGGCGTTCGGCGCGGCTGCCGCCGCCGTGCTCGCGATGCTCTTCTCGAGCAGCCTGCGCGGGGCGGTGGCCCGGTGGCTCGAGCCGCGCGCGGCGGGGCGGCGGCTGGCGGTCGGCCGGCGCTTCTACGACGCCCTGCACGCCTATCGCGAGCACCGGGCGACCCTGCTTGCGGTCGGCCTGCTCGCGCTCGTCGTGCAGGTGCTCCGGGTCGGCGTGATCTGGATGCTCGTGCGGGCGCTCAGCCTGGACGTGCCCGACTCGGTGGTGCTGCTGGCCGGGCCGGTCGTCTTCGCGGCGCTGGCGCTGCCCGTGTCGCTGAACGGCATCGGCGTGCGCGAGGCGGTCTTCGTCTACTTCCTGCACGGTCACGCCGGCCGGCCCCAGGCCATCGCGCTCGGCCTGGCCTTCTTCGCGGTGGGCACGCTCACGGCGCTCGGCGGCGCGGCCGTCCTCGTGGTGCGCTTCGTCCGCTACGGCGTGGGCGCCGTCCGCCCCCGCACCGAGATCGGGGAGCGGCCCCCCGCCACGCGGGAGTAGTGGTTTCCCCGGGCGCGATTACCGCAACCGGGTGATGCAAGGCCGGCGCGCCCCGCCGATCCTGGCAGCATGCACACCCCCTCCCCCCGCAATCGCATCCGCACGGCCGTGATCCAGCCCGAGTCGATGCGCTCCGTGAACGTCCTGCTCGCCATCGCCGCCGCGCTCTGCATCCTGGCGCTGGCCGGCGCGGCGATCGCACGCTGAACCCCCGGCGCACCAGAAGGGGTCTGACCCCCCAAGCCGTCTTCAACGCCGGGTGCGCGGGCACGGCCTATGTCGCGAGCATCGGGCGTCCCTCGGTCGCGAGCTGTTCGAGGAGCGTGACAGCGTGTTCCGGCCCGGGTAGGCCGGCGATCTGGTCGCGGACCCGCTCGGCGTTTCGTCGGTAGACGGGGTCCCGGAGCACCTCGTCGGCTGCGGCCCGGATCGCCTCCGGCGTCCGCCGCCCCGGCTCGATGGTGATGCCCACGCCGAGCGCGACGCACCGGTCCGCGTTGACCGGCTGGTCGGCGTCGATCGGGATCGAGACGACCGGCAGGCCATGGCCGAGCGCCGCCGCGACGGTGCTGAACCCGGCGTGCGTGAGCACGAGGTCGCAGTGCGGCAGGAGCAGGCTCTGCGGGATGTAACGCTCGATGTGCACATTCTCGGGCTGCCGGCCGAGCTCAGCCGGATCCCGGTCGCGTCCGATCGTCAGGATAAGCTCGATCGGCTCACCCCGTAGCCCGTCGACGATCGCCTCGAAGAGGCCGGGCGTGCGGCTGTTGAACACCGTGCCGAGGGTCGCGTAGACGACCGGGCGGCCGGAAAGGCTCGCGACCCACCCGGGGAGAGCCTCGTCGCCTGACTCGCTGAAGAGCACCGGCCGCAGGAGATGCGCGGTCGGCGCGGGCGGGCAATCGCCATCGCCGAAGCCGGGCGGCTCGAAGGATAAAGCCGCTGCGACTGCCTGCGACCGACACCGCCCCCTCCGTTGGCTGCATGCGAGCGATACAGGGGGTCTGGCCCCGTTTGGTGCGCGGCTCAGCCGAGCGGGCTGACCCACACCTCGCGCGTGCGCGGGCCGTCGAACTCGCAGAGGAAGACCCGTTGCCAGCGGCCGAGCGCCGGCGCGCCGGACTCGACGCCGATCGGGTGGGCGCAGCCGACCAGGATCGCCTTGATGTGCGAGTCCGAGTTGCCCTCGGCGTGCGCAAAGGCCGGCGAGCGCGGCACGAGGGCGGCGAGGTGGCCGAGCACGTCGGCGGCCACATCGGGGTCGTAGCCCTCGTTCACGGTGACCGCCGCGGTCGTATGCGGCACGTGCACGAGGACGGCGCCGCTTCGGATGCCGAGCTCGGCGATCGCGCCCGCCACGCCGTCGGTGATGTCGAGCATCTGTTCCCGACGCCCGGTTTGCACGGTGAAGCGATGCACCGGCCGATCGTATACCGTCGCCGGCCGTGGCCTCATCCGCGCCGCTGCTACTGATCGACGGCGACTCGCTCACCCACCGCGCCTACCACGGATCGCGGCCGCTGCGCGGGGCCGACGACCGGCCGATCAACGCCCTGCACGGGTTCGCGGTGATGCTGCTCGGGCTCGTGCGGACAGAGCGGCCGCGGGCCGTGCTCGTCTGCTGGGACACGCTCGGAGTGCCCACCTACCGCAACCGGCTCTGGCCCGGCTATCAGGGTGGGCGCGAGTTCGACCCGGAGATCGTCGAGCAGCTCGGCCGCGCCCCGCAGCTCGTGAGCGCCTTCGGGTTCGCCGCCGCGAAGGCCGACGGCTACGAAGCGGACGACCTGCTCGCCGCCGGAGCACACGCCGAGGAGCGGGCGGGCGGAAGCGCCCTCGTCGTCACCTCCGACCGCGATGCCTACCAGCTGGTGACCGACCGGGTGGCCGTGCTCGCGCCGCGCACCGGCGGCTACGCGCCCGACCGGATCGGCCCGGCCGAGGTCGTGGAGCGCTACGGCGTGCGTCCCGGCCAGGTGCCCGACTTCATCGCCCTGCGCGGCGACCCGTCCGACAACCTCCCCGGCGCCCGCGGCATCGGCGCGAAGGGCGCGGCCGAGCTGCTCGGGCGCTACCCCAGCCTCGAGGCGATCGTCGCCCACGCGGGCGAGCTGCGCCCGCGCCAGGCCGAGGCGGTGCTCGACGCGCGCCTGCAGATCTTCAAGCGCATCGCCACGATGGACGCGACGGCGCCGGTGCAGCTTCCCGCCGACGCCGGGCTCGACCTCGCCGGGGCGATCAGCTTCGCCGAGCGGATCGGCGCCGAGCGCCTGGCCGACCGCCTGCGACGGGCATGAACGTGCCTGGCACCGGTATTCATGAGACGGCGGCGAGGGGTACGGCGCCACCCAGGAAGGCGGCCAGGCCGGGCGTCGTGTGGACGCGGCCGCCCGCTGCGACCGTGAGGGCCTCGGCGCCGGTGCCGGCGAGCACGCCCGATTCGCCCCGCCAGCCGGCCATGAGCACCGCTTTCGCCAGCACCTCGGCCAGCCAGGCCTCACCTGACACCACCGCCGCGAGGTCGACGCCGGTGGCGCTCGGAGCGCCGGTGCGAGGATCGATCAGGTGGTGGCGGCGCTCGCCGTCGACCCGCCAGCGCCGCCGCAGCGTCGTCGAGGTGGCGACGGCCCCGCGGGCGAGCCCGAGCAGCGCGATCGGCTCCGGCGATCCCGGGTGCTCGACCGCGACAGTCCAGGTGCCTCCGCCGGGCGCCTCGCCGGCCACGCGCAGGTCACCGCCCAGATTCACGCAGGCTCCGCGCGCGCCGGCGACCAGGAGCTCCGCCGAGACGATGTCGGCGGCGAGCCCCTTGCCGATGCCGCCCGGGTCGAATCCGCTCCCCGCCGGCAGCCGCACCCAGCCCGGGCCGGTCTCGATGCCTGCACAGGCCGGCTGGGCGTCGCTTCGGCCCGGGCGCGCCCGGGCCGGGATCAGATCGAACGTGCGGTCGTAGCCGGCCCGGATGACGGGGCCGAGCAGGGTCGGATCGAACGCGCCGGCACTCAGCCGCCACCCCTCCACCGCCCGCTCGACGAGCTCCACCGTCTCGGGCGCGACACGGACGCGCGTACCCGCGGCGAGATTGAGCCGGCTCGTGTCGCTGCCGGGCCGAAACCGGCTCCACAGGCCTTCGAGCTGCTCGATCCGGGTGGCGGCGGCATCGGCGAGGCCCGCAGGCCCGCCGACGACGATCACGTGCGCCCGCGAGCCCATCGCCCGGAAGCGGCGCTCAGCTGCCACCGCTCGAGGTGGTCGCCGCGGGGGCCGGCGGCGCCGGGGTAGCCGCCGTTGTCGCCCCCGCTGTGGACGCGGAGGTGGATGCACGGGCGGTCGTCGCCGATCGGGAGGTGGATGCACGGGAGGCCGTCGCCGATCGCGTCGCCGTCGAGCGGCTCGCCGCGGCGGCTGTGCGGGTCGGAGCTCCGCCCAGGGCGAGATGACCGGCGATCGCCACGGTGGCGATCGCGCTTGCGGCCGCGGCGGCGATGCGCGAGCGCCGGGCGGGGTGACGCGTGGGTGGCCGGTGAGTTCGTTCCATGCACGAAAGCATCGGCGCCCCACCTTGCAATCGGCTGTGAGAACGATCCGAACGCGCCCGGACCCATGCCTCCCAGGATCTTCACAGCGCCCGCCCAGACGGCGCACGGACCGGCGGGCGAGGCTGGGAGCAGATGCACACCACCCTTCTCTGGTACACGGCTCGTGCGGCGGGCATCGTCACGTGGGCGCTTCTGGCCGCGAGCGTGCTCTGGGGGCTCGCGCTCAGCACCCGCGTGCTCGGCGGGCGCCCGCGGCCGGCCTGGCTGCTCGACCTGCACCGCTTTCTCGGTGGTGCCGCGGTCGTCTTCCTGGCCGTCCACGTCGTCACCATCGTCTTCGACACCTACGTGCACTTCGGCCTGGTCGAGGTGCTCGTCCCCCTCACGGGGACGTGGCGGCCGGGCGCGGTCGCCTGGGGCATCGTCGCCATGTACCTGCTCGTCGCCGTCGAGCTGACGTCGCTCGCCCGCGCCCGGCTGCCGAAGCGCGTCTGGGACTCGAGCCACTACATCGCATTCCCGCTCTTCCTGTTCGCGAGCATCCATGCCCTGACCGCGGGCACCGACCGTGCCGCGCCCGCTCTGCGGATGGCGGTGTTCGGTGTGGGAGCCGCCGTGGCGCTGCTCACCGCCATCCGGGCGGCCGAGGTGGCCCGGCACGGACCGGCCCGGGCGCGCCGCCCACTCCCACCCCGCGCCGCGGGGGCGGCCCGGAGGCCGCGATGAGCGCGGTCGCGGCGGCCGTGCGCAGCGACGAGCGGCGTCTCCTGCGCGAGCTGCGCGGTGACCGCAGGCCGGTGACGCTGGCCGAGCACCGCTCGCGGTACCGGCCGCCGGTGCCGCCCGCTCGGCGGCCTCAGCCTGCCCTGATCGACCTCGTCGGCGAGGCCGGCCTGCGGGGACGGGGCGGCGCCGGGTTCCCGACCGCGCGCAAGCTGGCGGCGGTCGCCGGCGGGCGCGGACCGCGGGTCGTCGTCGCAAACGCCACCGAGGGGGAACCGGCGAGCAGCAAGGACCGTGCCCTGGTGAACCATGCGCCGCACCTTGTCCTCGACGGGGCGGCGCTCGCGGCCGCCGCCGTCGGCGCCGCGCGGATCATCGTCTGCATCGATCGCGCCGACGGCAGGGCCGTGCGGTCGCTGCGCGGCGCGATCGCCGAGCGCGCCTCCGCGGCCGGCCCCGCGATCGAGCTCGCCGAGACGCCCAGCCGCTACGTGGCCGGCGAGGAGACGGCGCTCGTGCGCTACCTGAACGGCGGGGAGGCCAAGCCGACGCATGTGCCGCCGCGGCCGTTCGAGCAGGGCGTGGACGGCCGCCCGACCCTGATCCAGAACGTCGAGACGCTGGCCCACGTCGCCCAGATCGCGAGCTTCGGCGCCGGCTGGTTCCGCCAGACCGGCACCGGCGACGAACCGGGGACGACGCTCGTCACGGTCACCGGGGCGGTCGTCCGTCCGGCCGTGGTCGAGGTGCCGGTCGGGACGCCGGTGGGCCATATCCTGGCTCGCGCGGGCGGGGCGGCCGAGCCACTGGCGGCACTGCTCGTGGGCGGCTTCTGGGGCACCTGGATCCCGGCCCGCACGGGCACAGAGACAGCCTTCAGCCGGGCCGGGCTTGGCGAGCTCGGCGCGAGCCCCGGAGCGGGCATCCTGGTCGCCCTGCCGGCCTCCGCGTGCGGCCTCGTGGAGACGGCGCGCATCCTGCACTGGTTCGCGGCCGAGAGCGCAGGCCAGTGCGGGCCGTGCGTGTTCGGCCTGGGCGACATCGCCCGGACCACGGCGGCCATCGCGGCGGGGCTGGGCGCGCCCGGCGACGTCGACCGGCTGCGGCGCTGGGCGGGGCAGATCGAGCGCCGTGGCGCCTGCCGCCATCCCGACGGTGCGGTGCGCCTCCTGCGAAGTGCGCTCGACGTCTTCGCCGGCGATCTCGAGCGCCATCTCCACGGGCGCATGTGTGCGGCCGCCCGGCTGCCCGGCCGGCTGGCCGTCCCCAACACGCTCCCCGACTGGAGGTGACGGAATGAGGAGGCACACGCTCGAGGTCGACCCGGCCGGCTGCGTCGGCCACGGCATCTGCGCCGAGCTGCTCCCGGAGTGGATCGAGCTCGACGACTGGGGCTACCCGATCGTCAGGGCCGACGCGGTGCCGCCGCACCTGCTGCGCCAGGCGCGCTGGGCGGTCTCGAACTGCCCGGCGCTCGCCCTGCGCCTGCGATCAGGGTGAAGGTGCCTGGCACCGAAACGGGTGCCGGGCACCTGTCAGGACGCAACCGCGGCGGCGATCAGGCCGACCAGCACCGCCACGGCCAGGGCCATCGCGGCCAGGCCCGGCAGCCGGCTCGTGCCGCCCAGGCGCGCCACCGTGAAGCCGACGAACCCGAGCGAGAGCCCCGCCAGCGCCAGCACAACGGCCAGCAGCGCGAGCAGCTGACCGCCCGCCGAGCCCAGGCCGGCGGCGGCCGCACCGGCCGCGATCAGCGCCCCGAGGACGGCGGCGGCGATGCCCAGGCGGCCCGACCGCGGCGGTCGCGGGGCCGCTACCGCGTCCCCCAGGCGTACGTCATCTTGACCATGTCCAGGTACATGAAGGTCTCCGTCGACTTGACCCCGTCGATCTCGCGCAGCCGCTGGATCACCTCGAGCAGGTGGCGGTTGTGCTCGCACACCACCTCGACCAGCAGGTCGTAGCTGCCCGACGTGATGACGACGTAGCTCGTCTCGCGCCAGTCCGACACGGCCCGGGCGACGTGCTCGAGGTCACTGTTGGCCTGGACGCCGACCAGGGCCATCACCTCGAACCCGAGCTTGAGCGGGTTGGTGACGGCGACCACATCGAGCACTCCGGCGTCGGTCAGCCGCTGCATCCGTGCCCGCACCGCCGCCTCGGAGATGCCGACCTCGCGGGCGATGATCGTGAACGGGCACCTGCCCTCACGTTGGAGGATCTCGATGATCCGGCGGTTGACCGGATCGAGCTTGACCGAGGGAGCACTCATGCGAGATGCCCGCCAAACCTGCGCGTTCGGTGCGAACTTCGTGGTTGACAGGCGGAAAACCAACGATATACCCTTGACCCCGGGATGACGCAAGCCACGGCCGACCACGCCACCGCCGGACCGTCCGCCGACGGCGAGGTTGACGTCGAGTTCCGGGCGATCACGAAGAGGTTCGGGTCGCTGGTGGCGGTGAACGCGGTCAACCTGCGCGTCCACAAGGGCGAGTTCCTGTCGCTGCTCGGGCCGTCCGGCTGCGGCAAGACGACCTCCCTGCGGATGATCGCGGGCTTCGAGCAGCCCGACGAAGGCGAGCTGTTGATCGGCGGCCGCGACGTCAGCGGCGTGCCGCCGTACAAGCGCGACGTGAACACGGTGTTCCAGCAGTACGCGCTCTTCCCGCACATGTCGATCCTGGACAACGTCTCCTACGGCCTCAAGCAGCGGCGGGTGTCCAAGAAGGAGCGCCACGTCAAGGCGGGCGAGGCGCTCGAGCTGGTGCAGCTGATCGGGCGCGACTCACATCGCCCGTCGATGCTCTCGGGCGGCCAGCAGCAGCGGGTGGCGCTCGCGCGGGCGCTCGTGCTCCGGCCCGCGCTGCTGCTGCTCGATGAGCCGCTCGGGGCGCTGGACGCGAAGATCCGTCGGCAGCTGCGGATCGAGCTGAAGGCGCTGCAGGAAGAGGTGGG
>DASXOR010000157.1:0-10795 GCA_036494095.1 Gaiellales bacterium
GGGCGCGCCAGGCGGGCGCGCGACTCGACGTACAGGTCGTCGGCCGGGGCCGAATCGGTTCGGGTCCGGGGGGCGTCGGGCATCGCCCCGGAAATCGGCCGCGAGCCTCAGATGTTGAGGCCCGGCCGGGCGCGTATGCGAGGGTCAGCCGGCCGTGACGCCGCCGCGGGCCTGCCGGACGAGCGCCGCCACGAGCGGGTGCAGCACGCCGCTCGCCGAGCTGCCGACCTGCGGCTGGAAGAGCGTCGCCACGTAGAACGGGTGGCCGGGCAGCTCGGCCGCCTCCACACCGGCGTCCGCGGCGGTCGCCGACACCACCAGGCCCGCCGCGACCAGCCGCTCGAGGTGGGCCGGCTCGAGGCCGTAGCTGCACCAGTGAAAGCCGGTGAACGGCACCTCTCCGCATAGCTCGGCGACGAGCGTCCCGGGCACGGTCGTGACTGTTCGCTGCTCCCCGACCAGGCTGCACGCGAGCGCGGAGACCACGTGCACACCGGCGTCGGGATCCGTTTCGGCATGCGCCGCGTCGGGCATGTCCGCCGCGTTGCGGGCGAACTCGACGAGCATGTGCTGGAAACCGCCGCACGTCCCCAGAATCGGCACGCCGGACGTGCGGGCGTGCTCGATCGCCGCGAACACCGGCCGCTCGTTCCGATACGGCGTCCCGGGCACGATCCAGAGGGCGTCGAAGCCGTCCAGGCGGCGCGCGTCCGCCCCGTCGGTGGCCACCCAGCGGGCGTCGACGCCGGCAGGCATCAGGGCGATGCTCGCATCGAGCTCGCGATGGGTCAGGTACTCCGGGTTTCGGTCGCCGAGGAGGGCGATCCGGGTGGTCATCCCCGGATTGTGCCCGATGCCGAAACGCCCAGGGCCGATTACCAGATTCTGGGGGCGCGCTTGACCCGCATCGGGGATGGTGCCGCCCGCGGCGGAGCGCGATGATCCCCCGGATGCCCGTCGACCCGGACTTCCGCCGGTCGGCCCTGGTGGACCGGATCGTCAGGGGCGCCACGGAGCCTGACCCTGTGCGCCTGCACGGGGCGATCGTCGCTGCGCTCGAGCTGTACAGCCGAGAGGACGCCCTGCGGGGTGTGTTCGTGCCGGCGCTGGCGAGGGTGCGGCGGGAGCACGGCCGGGTGGCCCGAGCCGTGGCCGCGGCCGCGATCAGCGGCCAGCTGCGGCTGGGGGAGCCGCCGGGCGGCCGTTACCAGTCGCCGTCGCCGTAGTAGCGCTCCGCGAGGGGGGCCGTGCCGGCCCGGATCCGCGCGACCTCCTCGGCGGAGAGCTGCGCCCGCCACGACCGGGCCTGCTCGGCGCTGTTGCGCCGGATCGCGTCGACGCGGACGGTCTCGGCCGGGTTCGATGCGTCCGATGTGGCCCGGACGACCCGCTCGACGGCGTCGCTCCAGCCCAGGCCGACCTGCGCGTAGAGCTCACGGAAGCGCGCGACCGGGTCCCGCGCCAGGTCCTCGTGCCGGGCGAAGGCCCACGCCGGATGGCGCTCCTGGAGCCTCGCGACAGTGCCGTAGAGGATGTTCCAGAGCAGGATCGCCTCGTCCAGGATCCCGAGCGGGCGCTCGCTCGCCGCCGTGATCGCAACCTCGTACGGCCCGAGCAGATCGCGCATCAGGAGCGGCTGCTCGAGGAAGTCGGCGAAGCGGTGGCGCCAGCCCCGCCGGCGGATGCTGGCCGCGAACGCGGCCGGGTGGCGGATCATCACGAGCACGCGCATGTCGAACGTCTCGGCCAGCCATTCCGACGAAAAGAGCGCGATCGGGTCCTTCACGAGCGGTGTTGCGCCGCGGCGGCGGCTGCGCGCAAAGCGCCACCAGTCGCGCCCCATGCGGCCGGCGTCCCGGGCGCTGCGCACGCTCGCGAGCTCGGCTACCGGCCGGTAGCGGAACGCGAGCATGTCGGCGATCGGCCCGGTGCAGGCGGCTCCGTTCTCGGCGCAGACGTAGTGGAAGTACTGCGGGAACCGGATCGGGAACGTGCCGGGGCGGTGGCGGGGGTTGAACGGCTCCCAGATATAGCCGACGGGCGTGTCCGCCGCGGCCAGCACCCGGCCCACCCAGGTGGTGCCCGACCGGTGCGCGCCGGTGACGAGGATCGGCCGGGGGCCGTCAGCTCGGGTCGACATGCTTCCCGGTGGCGGCGAGCTCGGCGGCGGACACGGCCGGGCATGACGTTATCGGCGCCCGCCAGCGGTGCAGCGGATGCTCGAACTGGAGGGCGCCGCGGAGCGACTTGGCCGCGCGCTCGCGGGCGCTCAGGAGCGGCAGGCCGAAGTCCTCGCCGATGAACTTGAGCACCGACGTGAAGTCGTAGGTCGTGTGGTCGATCCCGCGCCTGGCCCATGGTGAGATCACCAGCATGGGCACACGCACGCCCATGCCGAACCGGTCGGGCTGCGGCGGGGCGACGTGGTCATAGAACCCGCCCCACTCGTCCCAGGTGAGCACGATGGCCGTGTGCCGCCAGTCGGGCATGCGCATGATCCGGTTGACCAGGTCGGTCGTCCAGTTCTCGCCGTCGCAGAGCGATGCGCCGCCGGGGTGGTCGCTGCGGTTGTAGGGCGGCACGATCCAGGTGACGGCGCCCAGATAGCCCTGGTCGAGGTCGCTCGGCAGCCAGCCGAGCGGGAGGACGTGGCGGGCGTAGGCGGCGCTCTCCCGGATCGGCTTGACCGCGTCGTAGGCGACCCAGCCGTAGCCGTGGCCGTTCTCCGGCGGCCCGTACTCGCTCCACGGGATGCCGCGGCGGCTGAGCTGAGCGCCGATCGAGTCGATCGTGAAGCAGGGGCGCACGTGCACCAGGACGCCGTGGCGGGTCACGGGCACCGACAGGTGCGCCGGCCCGTCACAGCCCCAGTTCTCGACCCCGAAGTTGGGGCCGTCGACCGACCCCGCGGCCGCCGCCGCGACCGTGTACAGGTGGTTGGGAAAGCTCGACGTGTCGCCCGACGAGAACGTGTGGTCGAGCAGCGCGTAGCGCTTCGCCCAGCCCCAGTACGCGGGCAGCTCCCCGGGGAACGCGGTCGTGTAGGCGAGCATCGTCGGCTTGCCGTCCTTGTCTCGCACCGTCGAGAACCCGTTCATCGCGCCTCCGGCGATGTCGGTCACGGCGGCGTGGTGGTTGTGCTGCAGGTCGGTCTGGACGTAGGGGAGCCGGCGCAGCTTGACGGTCCGGCCGTCGGCCGTGCGGCCTGTGCGCGTCCCTGCGCCGCCGGGGAAGAGGCCGAACAGGTTGTCGTAGGAGCGGTTCTCCTTGACGATGAAGACGATGTGGCGGATGGGCGTGCGCGCGGCCTGCACGGCGATCGGCGTGCGGGCCGGCGGCTTGCCGACCGTCGCCACGACCAGCCCCGGCTCGACCGAGCTGCGCCCGGCCACCACCACGGCCACCAGAGCCGCGCCGGCCAGGATCCTCCAGACGATCCGCTGCACGCCGGGGACGCTACCGGGCGGGCCCGGCGAACGCGCCGGCGAAGCCGGCGCAGAGGCGCTCGAGGGCACCCGGATCGGCGGCGGCGTGGGTCGGGTTCAGCTCGGTCACGGTGAGCGCCTGCACACGCTCGTCGCGCATGACCGCGGCGAGTCCTGCGAGCGCCGCGGCGAGCGGCACGCCGACGTTGCGGCCGGTGTTCTCGGACAGCGGCGCGTCGACGAAGTCGACGACGTCGACGTCGAGATGCACGACGAGGCGCGTGGCTCCTCCGGGCAGACGGCGCAGCGCGTCAGCCGCAGCCGCCCCAGGGTCGGCCCGAAGACGCTCTGCGGTCACGCAGGCCAGGCCCATCCGCGCGATCGCATCCAGCTCCCACGCGGTTGCCTGACCCGGCTCGTGACCGAGCACGACGATCGCAGCGGGATCGAGCAAGGGCGTGCGCGGCCCGATGTCGCGTAGCCCCGGTCGACAGCCCTCGACCGCGAGCATGTGGGCGACGCCCATCCAGTCGAGCGCGCCGTCGGGGACGCTCGCCGGCACGTTGAGGTCGGCGTGCATGTCGAGATAGACGAGGCCGGTCTCGCCGCCGGCACGGACGCTCCCTGCCACCGTGCCCACGCCGACGGTGCAGTCGCCGCCGAGCACGAGCGCGAACTCGTCCCGGTCGATCGCGGCCGCGACGGCATCGCGCACTCGCTGCGCTGTCGTCACCACCTGATCGAAATTCTGCGCGGCTGGATCGGCGCGATCGGGTCGCCACCGGAACCGTGGCAGATCGCCTGCGTCGCGTACGTCGAGCCCCGCAGCGCGAAGCCGCTCCACGAGGCCGGCGTCGCGCAGCGCGGCCGGCGCGTCCTCCTGTCCAGGTGCGTACGCCCCCGCACTCGAGGGCGCTCCCACGACCGAGATCAGTCTGCTCATGCTGGCTCCAGGTTCGCGAACACGGCGCCACCACCGCGGTCGCGGTCAGCAGCACGATCGCCCATGTTCCCTCGGGCCGCCAGGACGTGACGATCAGGCGGGACAGTCCGGGGCCACTGTACCCGCGGAGGCGCGGCGGGGTGTGCGCGTCAGTGCAGGTGCAGGTTGGCGCCGAGCAGCACGAGCGGCCACAGCACGACGGCGAGGACGGCCGAGGCGATCGGCCGTAGACCGTGCAGGTGGCGGAAGTAGTGGTGCGACGACGCGACCACCACGCCGATGAGCAGGTAGATGACGCCGATGAGGCTGCGGAACATGCCGATCATTGCAGGTGCCAGCCCTTCAGGAAGCGCGGGAGAGGGAGATAAACCGTCTGGCGGCGCGAGCCGTGAGGTGAGCTCGCGCCGCCAGCCCGGGGGTGGAACAGTGGTCGCGTTAGAGAGCGCCTCGGCTGCCGAATAGCCCGCGGCCGAGGAAGCCGGCGACCACCGCCACTGCGAGTGCGATCAAGAGCACCCAGAAGGCGAGCTTGATCGCACCCACGACCCCGAACACGATCAGGGCCAGGATGAGAAGTATGAGGAACCACATGTGGGTGGTGATACCCGGCCGGGGCGGTACCCTAAACCGCGGCCTCGCTCAGGCCGTCGCCGCCTCGGCGTCGTCGCCGCCCGCGATCGTCTCGGCCCACGTCCGCTCGAGCGCCTGCAGCATCACATCGGCGGGCTGAGCTCCCGATACGGCGTAGCGGCGGTGAAGCACGAAGAACGGCACGCCGGTGATGCCGAGCTCCTGGGCCTCGCGCTCGTCGGCGCGGACGTCGGCGGCGAAGCTCCCACCGGCGAGCATCGCGCGCGTCTCGGCGGTATGGAGGCCGGCCTCGGCGGCCAGCTCGACGAGCGTCTCCGTGTCGGTGAGCGCCCGCCCCTCCGTGAAGTAGGCCCGCAGCAGCCGCTCCTTGACCGCGGCCTGGCGGCCGGCCGCGCCGGCGGCGTGCAGCACCCGGTGGGCGTCGAACGTGTTGCCGAGCAGCACGAGGTCGGGGCGGTACTCGAGGCCCGCCTCCGCGGCCAGCGCCGTCATCTGGGCGTCGCGCTGCTCCGCCGCCTCCGGCGTCATGCCGTAGCGGGTGACGAGCAGGTCGGCTCGGCTCGCGGCGATCCTCGGTGCGTCCGGCTCGAGCTCGAAGCTGCGGAAGACGATGTCGACGCCGTCGCGGCGCGGGAACCGCTCGAGCGCCTGCTCGAGCCGGCGCTTGCCCAGGTAGCACCACGGGCAGACGAGGTCAGACCAGACTTCCACCAGCATGCGCTCGGCCATCCCCGCAGGGTAGTTCAGGCGCCGAGCCACGCGTCGCTGCCCGGGTCGGTGCCCTGCGCCGCAATGACCAGCCGCGACAGGTAGCGATCCCAGCCCTCGGCGTCCGGCGGGACGGCGTTCGGCGTGTCGCCTTCGGGCTCCCAGCCCCAGGTGTAAGACGAGCCGGCGGGGCGGATCGAGCTCCACGAACTCGCCCCGGGCGGTGTGGGCGGGGAGCACGTGGACGCGGAAGAGCCCGCCGGGGCGCGCGTCGAGCTCGGCCGCCTGCCCGATCCAGCGGGCCGCCTTGTCCTCCTCGACCAGGTATGTCCACACAATCTCGGGCGCGGCCGCGATCGTGATCTCGCGCGTCACCGCGGTCGGATCAGCCACGTTTCGCGTTCGGGCTCAGCTCCTGGGCCTCGATCTCGCGCTTGAGCGCCTCCAGCCGGTCGCCCCAGAACTCGTCCAGGAACGCCTTCAGGGCGGCCATCCCCTCCGGCCGGGCGCGGTAGAGCCGGCGGGTGCCGTTGCGGCGCTCGCTCAGAAGTCCGGCCTCGCGGAGCACCGCGAGGTGCTGCGACACCGCCGGGCGGGTCACGTCGAAGTGGCCGGCGATCTCGCCGGCCGAGAGCTCCCGGTCCCAGACCAGCCGCAGGATCTGGCGGCGGTGGGGCTCGGCGATCGCGCGGAGGGCTGCTTCCACGCCCGTATGTACGCAGATTCTTCCGAAATCTGCAACTTACAGACGCCGGCGGGGCGCGCTCAGGCGGCGCCGCGCTCGCCGAAGCGGGCGATCGAGCGCTCCCGGGCGCGCTCGATCTCGCGGGCGCGGTTCCGCGGCGGGGCGGTCGTCACCAGCTCGTCGAGCAGCCGGGCCGAGGCGGCGGTGACCGCCTCGACGGCCCGCGCGAACGCTTCCTCGTTGGCCCGGGCGGGCCGCGTCGTGCCGCTGATCTTGCGCACGTACTGCAGCGACGCCTCCCGCACCTCGTCGGCCGTCGTCGGCGGGTCGTAGTTATGGAGTGGGCGAATTGAACGACACATGGGCCGGAGTTTATCCGGCCTGTTTATGATCGCGCGGATGCAGGACTTCATCTGGACGTGCTCGTCCACGCCCGATCGCGCCCGGCCCGGCAGCATCCTGCGCGACGTGATGGTCGAGATGCGCGACGGCCTCTCACTCGCCACCGATGTCTACCTACCCGACGGCCCCGGCCCGTTCGCGGCGATCGTGATCCGGCTGCCATACGGAAAGACGGTCGACTATTGCGGCATCCCCGCGATCGCCGAGCACTGGAACCGCAAGGGCTACGCGTTCGTCGGCCAGGACTGCCGCGGCACCTACGGCTCGCAGGGCGTGTTCGACCCGGCGCATCCGACGAACGAGGCGGTCGACGGCCATGACACGGTCGCGTGGATCGCCGCGCAGCCGTGGTCGTCCGGGAAGGTGGCGCTGACCGGCGAGTCGTACTACTCGGTCACGAGCTTCGCCGCCGCGTCGATCCCGCACCCAGCGCTCGCGTGCATCGCCCCGGGCGACTTCCCCGTCGACCGCTACGACGGCACCTACCGCAACGGCTGCCTGCGGCTCGCGGCCGAGGCGCTGTGGGCGATCTGGTGGGTGGATCCGCTGAACCACCAAGTCCCGGGCGAGCCGCTCCCGGGGGTCGACGCCCGCCACCTGCCGACGATCGACATGGCCCGCGCGGCGGGGCGCTCCAACCACTATTTCTCGGAGATCGTCGGTTTCTCGCAGCCGGGCTCGCGCTACTGGGAGTACCGCTGCCGGCGCGAGGCCCACGACGCGATCGCCATCCCGATCCTGCACTGGTGCGGCTGGTTCGACAACTATCTCGGCCAGCAGCTGCGCGATTGGAAGCGCTACCGCCGGCTCGATCGCTCGGGCGGGCGCAACTTCCTCATGATCGGGCCGTGGAGCCACGAGGGGCCGCCGGGACCGGCCGAGCGGGTCGGCATCCTGCCGGTGTCCGACGACGGCACACACCGCTGGGACCGGCTCCAGGCCTTCTACGACCGGTACCTCCTGGGAGCCGAAAACGGGTTCGAGGACGAGCCGCTCGTGAGCTACTTCGTGATGGGCGCCGACGAGTGGCGCCGGGCCGACACCTGGCCGCCCCCGGGGATCGAGACGCAGACCTGGTACTTGCACGGGCCCGGCGCGTCGGCCGCAGGCGGCGGGCTCGACACGACCGGGCCGGGCGACGAACCGCCCGACACCTACGCGTATGACCCGGCCGACCCGGTCGCGTGGTCGGAGGGGACCAACCCGTGGACGTTCGGCCTCAACCTGGGCGATCGCCGGCCCGTCGAGGCGCGCCCGGACGTGCTCGTCTACACGTCGCCGCCGCTGGCCGAGGCCGCGGAGGTGATCGGCGACCTCTGCGCGCGCCTGCACGTGTCCACCGACGCGGTGGACACGGACTTCACGGTCGCCCTGGTCGACGTCTTCGCCGACGGGTCGGCCAACCTGGTCCAGGACGGCATTCAGCGGATGAGCCTGCGCGAGCCCGAGCGCGGTCGCCGGCTGCTCGAGCCGGGCCGCGTCTACGAGGTCGAGATCGACCTGTGGGCGACCGCCTACCGCCTTCCCGCCGGGCATCGGCTGCGGGTCGAGATCTCGTCGAGCGAGTTCGACCGATACGATCGGAACCTGAACACAGCCGCGGCGCCGAACGAGGGCAGCGAGGCGGTGGTGGCCCACCAGACGGTCTTCCACGACGCGACCCGACCGTCGCACGTGCTGATCCCGATGCGCCCCGTGCGCGGACAAGGAGGGCTCGCCCCATGAAGCTGAGCGCCAGGAACCACCTCACCGGCACCGTCGTTCAGATCAACCGCGGCGAGGCGATCGCAAATGTCGTCCTCGACGTGGGCGGCCAGCGGATCGTCTCGTCGATCACGGTCGAGGCGGTTGACGACCTCGGCCTGAAGGAGGGCGCGAGCGCGACCGCGATCATCAAGGCGTCCGACGTCATGATCGCAACCGGCGTGTAGCCCGGCGCGTGGTTCGTCGGGAGCGGTCGCTCAACGTGACCGCAGACGATGGTGCGGCGAGCGGCGCGCTGCCGAACCGCTCGCGGCCCCGTGCCGAATAGCGTCGCATCATCACCGCCGACCATCGCTATCACGACCCCCAGTCGCCGCCGAGCGAGCCCGGCCCCGAGGGCGTCAAGGCCACCGTGGCGATCTACCGGGACACGCTCGAGGGGCGCCGGGACGTGCACGAGATCATCGCCACCCACGATCCAGCGGCTGTCGGCGTGCTCCCGGACGGCCGCGGCGGACGCCCCGCGTGCCTGCAGCGCCCGGCCCTGCACCAGGTGCACGCTCGGCTCGGGCGGCGCCGGCTCCCCGATGGCCGGCCGCGGCTCCGGGCTGAATCCCGCCGGCCGCTACGGCGGATCGGCATATATGGTCTACTTGCTGTCTGTTGTGAACAATCTAGACAACAGGTTGATCCGCCAGTTTACTGGATGAATGCGCCTCCCCCGCCCGCGCGCTCAGTCCATGCTTCGCGCCCTCGCCCCTGCGGCGGCCCTCCTCGTCTCGTTCGGCATGCCATCGGCTGCTGCGGCGGCCCACGTACCGGCCGGGAACTGGGTCTGGTACTACCAGCATGTGCAGGCGGCCGACCGGGCCAAGTTCGCCGGCGCCCGCGAGGTCGTCGTCTCCGAGCAAGCCAACGATGCGGTGGCCATCGCGCAGATCCACGCCAAGCACGCGCTCGCATTCCACTACGTGAACGTCTACTGGTACCCGGGGAACCGCGCCTACGAGGGCGTCGACTTCTCGCAGAACGCGGGGTGGGCGTTCTGCGAGTCGGGGTCGCAACCGGCGATCGGCCGCAGCGTGAACGGGGTGCCGTGGTACTACGCGGACCTCAACGAGCGTGGGCTGTACGACTCGGTCGTGTCGTATCTGCGGTCCCTGCGCTCTTCGGGCTACGACGGCGTGTTCCTCGACCTCGGCACAACCGCCCTGGCCGCGGGCGCGATGCCCGGCCTCGTCAGCACCTGCACCCAGCAACCCGTCGTCGTTGGCGCGACGTTCGCGGACGGCTATGCGCGCGTTGCCAAGGCGGCTGCGGCGATCGGGCTGCACGTGGTCGTGAACTACACGACCCGGAAGCCGCTGCGGGCCGATGTCGCGTCGGTGGTCGACCGGACGCTGTACGAGACGGCGCCAGGCGCCACCGCCGCCTCCTTCGCGGCGTCCTTCGCCCGCCGGCGGGCCGAGCAGGCGGCGGGGCAGGGCACCGCTCCACGGTATGTCGAGGAGGTCAAGACCAGCCGGCTCGGTGACCGCGCGGGAGCGTTCTTCGGATGGACACAGGCGGCTCTCTGGCGCATCGACCTGACCGTCAACACCGGCGATGATGGCTGCCCGGGAACGACGATGCCCTCGGCATGCGGCCGGTTCGGGACGTTCCCAGAGCTGACCGCCGTCCACCGCGGGAAGGCGATGGATGCGGCCCCCTCCAGCCGCAGCTGCACCAGCCGAGCGGCCATGCGCTGCCTGTGGGTGCGACGCTGGCAGTACGCCCTGGTGCTCGTGAACACCACGGCCGCGCCGATCCGGGCGATCGTCTCGACGGGCCACCGCCGGTGCCGGACATTCACCGACATCTGGCGGGCCCGCACGCTGAACGGCGGGGCGTGCAGGATGAAGCTGACCGTCACGGTCCCCGCCGGCGCCGGGCGCGTCTACGCCGAGCGCTATCCCTAGCCGGAGCCGCCGAAGACGGCTCCGCTCGGCGGTGTCCGCTCCGAGATCGGCGTCTCCTGATAGACGCGGCCGCTCAGCGCCGGGATCGTGACCCGGAGCTTGCGCACACATGATCCCCCGGCGATCGGCTGCTCCGCCCAGACGTCGGTCACCCCACGGCACGTCGGGCCCACCGAGATGACGGTGCGGATTGCCTGCCCGGTCTCGTTGACCACCACGACAGCCTCGCTCCAGTGCCGCACCCACAGGCACCTGATCGCGCGTCGGCCCGAGCAGTCCCGGCTCGCGGGAAGTGCGCCCATGGGGGCCCCGCGCTGCACGCTCGTGAGCTCGGGGAATGTGCCGTAGTGGAAGCAGGGAACGCTGGCGGGTAGGCCGG
>DASXOR010000158.1:0-12241 GCA_036494095.1 Gaiellales bacterium
CTGCGCCAGATCAAGGATCTGTTCCACGCCTCGGCCGACGAGCGCCGCGCCCACCTGGTCTCGGTCACCGGCATCGCCGGGATCGGCAAGTCGCGGCTCGTGTGGGAGTTCTACAAGTACTTCGACGGACTCGCCCAGGTCATCTACTGGCATCGCGGGCGGTGCCCGTCCTACGGCGAGGGTGTCACCTACTGGGCGCTGGCCGACATGGTGCGGATGCGCTGTCGGATCAGCGAGGAGGAGCCCTCCGACGCGATCATGACGAAGCTCGGCGGCGTGCTGGACGCCCACGTCACCGATCCGGACGAGCGCGCGTTCGTCGAACCCCGCGTCGCCCACCTGCTCGGTGTCGAGGGCGGCGGCCGGTTCGAGCGCGAAGACCTCTTCTCGGCCTGGCGGCTGTTCTTCGAGCGGCTGGCCGACGTGTACCCAACCGTGCTCGCGTTCGAGGACATGCAGTGGGCGGACGCCTCGCTGCTCGACTTCATTGAGCACCTGCTCGAGTGGTCGCGCAACTCGCCGCTCTACGTGATCACGGCGGCGCGGCCGGAGCTGGTTGACAAGCGGCCGACGTGGGGTGCCGGCAAGCGCAACTTCACGTCGCTCTACCTCGAGCCGCTCGGGGACGCAGCGATGCGGACACTGCTCGACGGCCTGGTCGCGGGGCTTCCCGAAGGCCTGGCGGCGCAGATCCTGGCGCGGTCGGAGGGCGTCCCGCTCTACGCGGTCGAGACGGTGCGCATGCTGCTCGACCGCGGCCACGTCGTCCAGCAGGGCAGCGTGTACCGGGCCACCGGCCCGGTGGAGACGCTGGAGGTGCCCGAGACACTGCACGCGCTCATCGCCGCGCGCCTCGACGGCCTCTCGGCCGAGGAGCGGCTGGTGGTGCAGAACGGCGCCGTGCTCGGCAAGACGTTCACCAAGGACGCCCTCGCGGCGCTGGCGGCGACGGGCCCTTCGGCCTACGACACAATCCTGGCCGGGCTCGTGCGCAAGGAGGTGCTCTCGATCCAGGCTGACCCGCGCTCGCCCGAGCACGGCCAGTACGGCTTCCTGCAGGACCTCATGCGCCGGGTCGCCTACGAGACGCTCTCGCGCCGCGACCGGCGCCTGCGGCACCTGGCAGCAGCCGTGCATCTCGAGGCGACGGCGGGCGACGACGACGAGCTGGTCGAGGTGCTTGCGGCGCACTACCTGGACGCCTACCAGGCGGTGCCCGACGCGGACGATGCGGACGACGTGCGCTCGAGGGCGAGGGAGCTGTTCGTCCGCGCGGCTGACCGGGCCGAGTCGCTCGGTGCGCCGCGCGAGGCCCAGCGCTACTACGCGCAGGCGGCCGACCTGGCCGACGACGACCTCGGCCGGGCGGAGCTGCTCGACCGCGCCGGGCAGATGGCGACCCGAAGCGGCGTCGCCGAGGAGGCGGAGGCCCGGTTCGCTGAAGCGATCGCCATCTACAGCGCGGCGGGCGACACGCATGCCGCCGCCCGCGTCACGAGCAGGCTGGCGTACGTCGACGAGCGGGCGGGCCGGCACGCGCTCGCGATCGAGCGCATGACCGGCGCCCTCGCCGTGATCGGCGCCGACGCGCCCGACGAGGATGTCGCATTGCTGACGGTGCGGCTCGCAAATGCGGAGCTCTTCGTCGGCCAGCGGGAACGGGCGTCCGAGCTGATCGAGCGGGCGCTCGACATGGGCGAGGCGCTGGGGTTGCCTGAGATCCTCGTCCGCGGATGGAGCGCGAAGTCGATCCTCGTGGCGCCGATGCGGCGGCGCGAGGCCGAGATGCTCATGCGCTGGGCCGCCGACCTTGCACTCGAGCGCGGTCTCACCGAACGAGCCGGCGCGGCGCTTGGGAACCTGTCCGACCTGGCCTTCGGCCGCGATCGCTACCAGGACGCGCTCGGCTACCTGGAACGGTCGCTCGAGCTCGCCCACCGGACCGGCGATCTCCCGAACACCTGGTTCGCGACGAGCGAGTCGACCTACGCGCTCTACCACCTGGGCCGATGGGACGACGCGATGGCGGCGTTCGTGGAGCTGCCCGAGGAGCAGCTCCCAAGCGGTCATGTGCTGATCAGCCCGCTGACGTCGGTGCTGCCGATCCACCTGTATCGGGGCGAGCTCGACGCCGCCCGGGCGCTGCGTGACGTCTATGCCCGCCTCGAGACGTCCGTCGACATCCAGGAGCGCAGCTGCTACGCCGCGGGCTGCGCGGTGCTGGCCCTCGCCGAGGGCCGCTACGACGAGGCGCTGGAGCGGGGGGAGGAGGCGGTCGCGACGCAGGGGCTGATGGGCGCGTGGCCGCAGAACGTGAAGCAGGGGCTGGTCGCAGTGGTCGAGGCGGCCCTCGTCCTCGGCCGGCGGGACAAGGTGGACGAGCTGCTCGCGATCGTCGAGGGACAGCCGCCCGGCCTGCGCACGCCTCTGATGGCGGCGCACGCGCACAGATTCCGCGGCCGCCTGGCCGAGGGCGACGACGCCGACGCGGACTTCGACGCAGCCGAGCAGCTGCTCGGCGACCTCGGCATACCCTTCTGGCTCGCGGTCACCCAGCTCGAGCACGCCGAGTCGCTGCTGCGGCGCGGCCGTGACTCCTGGGCGCTCGCCGACGAGGCGCGCGCGACCTTCGAGCGCCTTCGCGCGGCTCCGTGGCTGGAGCGGCTCGAGGCGCTGCGCACCCCGGTGCCCGAGGCGACGTCCTAGCGTCCGCGCGGCTGGATGCGGGCGAACGCCTCCCCCCACAGCCTGACCGGGACGACCTTCGCCACCTTCATGAGCGCCAGCATCGGCAGCGGGAAGACGATCTCGGCCTTGCCCTTCTCCAGGCCGCGCACGATCCGGCGGGCGGCGTCGTCTGCCTCGATCATGAACGGCATCGGGAAGGTGTTCTTGGCCGTCAGGTCGGTGCGCACGAACCCGGGGCAGATGGTGTGCACCGAGATGCCGAGCGGACGCAGGTCGATCCGCAGCGACTCGAGCATGTTGATCTCGGCGGCCTTCGTCGCGCCGTAGGCCTCGGAGCGGGGCAGGCCGCGGTAGCCGGCCACGCTGGCCATGCCCGCGATCGCGCCGCTGCGGCGGCGGCGCATGTCGGCGAGCACGGCCTCGATCGCGTGCACCATCCCGAGCACGTTCGTGTCGAAGTGCCTCCGGATCACGTCCGTGTCCCACGACTCGACCGAGAACTGATCCCAGTTGGCCGCGTTGAGGATCGCCAGGTCGATCGCGCCGCAGTGCTCGCGGATGCGCTCGGCCGCGGCCAGCATGCCCTCCCGGTCGGTGACATCGGCCGGCACCGGCAGCACCTCCCCCGGCGTGCCCGCGGCGAGCTCCTCGAGCTTCTCGGCCCGGCGGGCGCTGGCCGCGACCCGGCATCCGCGCCCGGCGAGCTCGCGGACGAGCGCCGCCCCGATGCCGCTCGAGGCGCCGGTGATCCAGACGGTTGCGCCGTCGCGCAGCCTCACAACAGACCCCAGCAACCGGGGTCAGACCCCGAACGTCGGCCGTCACGTTCGCGTGACGCTTCTGTGACAGCCGTTCGCAGCCTCACGGCCGGGCCAGGCGCAGCTGGGCGTCTCCGATCGCGCCCGTCGCGAACCCGGCCTCGCAGCAGGCCAGATAGAACTCCCACATGCGCACGAAGGTGTGGTCGAAGCCGAGCGCGTGCACCCGTTCGCGTTGCTCCAGGAAGCGCGTGCGCCAGTGCCGCAGCGTGGTCGCGTAGTGGTGGCCGATCTCGGCGGCGTGGGTCACGCCGAGCGTCGAGGCTTCGCGCAGCGACCGGTCGATGGCCTCGCGCGACGGGATCAGACCACCGGGGAAGATGTACTTGTGGATCCAGCCATAGGCGTGGCGTGAGGCCAGGTGGCGGGGATGCGGCATCGTGATCGTCTGCAGGCCGATCGAGCCGCCCGCCTCGAGCAGCCGGTCGCAGGTGGCAAAGAACACCGGCCGGTACTCCTCGCCGACCGCCTCGAGCATCTCGATCGACACGATCTTCGAGTAGCGGCCCTCGATGTCGCGGTAGTCGCGCAGGATGACCTCGACCCGATCCGCGAGGCCGGCGGCGGCCACGCGGTCGCGCGCCAGCGCCGCCTGGCGAGGCGCTCGTCGCGCTCGAACAGCGTCACATCGTGGGTGCGGCCGAGGATGTGGGCGGCAGTGAGGCCGGCGACGCCGCTGCCGATCACCGCCACCCGCAGAGCGCTCACAGCGGCACCCGCAGCGCCCGTTCGGACGGCAGCGCGAACGCCGCCGCCAGCCGCTCGTCCATCGGCTCGAGCCCCAGCGCCCCCAGCACGAAGCGCCGGGTGAGCGACTGCCACAGCGGCAGCCGCTGCAGCATCGTGTGCCCGGCCCGGGCGATCTCGAACCGGGCGAGGCGGGCGGCGGTCTCGCGCGCGCGGCGGCCGAACTCGAGCGAGCGGGCCGGGTCGGTGACCCGGTCGCGGGTGCCGTGCACGAGCAGCACCGTGCGGCCGGCGAGCTGCTCCACCGGCTCGTCCGGCGGGCACCAGGCCGCCAGGCCGGCCACCGCCGTCACCCGCTCGTGACCGGCCGCCCGCAGGGCGGCCCGCGCCCCCATCGAGTGCCCGACCAGGCACACGGGCACGTCGAAGCGCTCCGAGAGCTCGTCGATCGCCCATTCGACGTCGCGGACGGGGTCGCCGTCGTTGTAGCCGACCACGCGGTAGCGCAGCTGGGCGACGGCCAGGCCGCCGCGGCGCCCGGTCCGGGCGAGGTCGCCGGCGAACGGGAACATGCGCAGCGCCGGGGTGCGCAGGTTCGAGTCGGGAACCGTGCTGCGGGACTTGCCGCCGTGTGCGATCAGCGCCACACCGCGAGCCTCGCTGGGAGGGGCGACGGTGACGAGCGACGGTCGGCGGTCCGGCAAGGCAGCGGCGATGCTACCGGTCGGGGTGCAGTGCATGCGGGGCATTCGCCCGAAGCGCTCGATCGGATCGTCCGGACGGGGGAATGGCGTGCCGGCTCCGGCCGGTCTACGATGTCCGTCCCGATCGGGAGGGCTGAGGTCATGCTGAGGAACGTGATGACGGTCAAGCGCGGGCTGTTGGTGGGGGCAGCCGTCGGAGTTGCGGTGGTGGTGCTGTGGCGGCGCTCGCGGGAGACCGCGGACGTTGTGGCCGAGCCGGCTCCGCCCGAACGGGCCGCCGAGCCGGCCGTGCAGAACGATGAGCCGGCCATGAGGGTCGAGGAGCCGGTGGTTCCTCCCGTGGACGAACCTGTTGTGCAAGCCGAGGAGCCGGTGTCCGAGCCGCAGCCGCCGTCGGCGGCGCCAGTCGCCACCGTCGCCGCGCCCGAGCCGGAGACCCTGGAAGGCGCTCTCGCCGTTCACCGCAGCGCGGCCGCACTTGCCCATCGACCGGTCGCCCTCACGCACGTCGGCCGCCCGCGCGAGCTCGGCTCGGCGGAGTGGCCGCAGCCACGTCCGGTCGCCGCGCTCGGCTCCCCCGGCCGCACGCAGACGACGCTTGCCCGGTCCACGTGGCCGGGAGTGGCGGGCACACGCCGGGGTGCGTTTACGCGGGGACGGTAGGCATGATCAGCACGGGGCGGTGAGAGTGGTTCGCCACCCCGTGCGAGACGCTGCCGAGGACGAGTGAGCGCATGCCCGTGATCCCGCGTGATCCCAGGACGATCACGGACACGTCCCGTGCGTCCGCCTCGGCCAGGATCGTGCGCCAGACGGCCCCGGGGCCCTCGACGGCGGCCGCAGTGGCCTTCACCCCGGCGGCCCGCAGGATCGTGCAGCCCTCCTCGGCCAGCTCGTCGGCGCGCGTCCGCGCCGCCTGATCGGCCTCCGAAACGTCCGCCCCGGGCATCATGTCGGGGTAGGGGAAGTCGCCGCCCGCCGGCATCGCCAGGATGGACTCGAAGATGCACATGACCACGGCCTCGTGCGTCCCGAGCAGTGCAACCGCCCCGTCGAGCGCCTTCCTGGCGTCAGGGGATCCGTCGTAGCAGTAGAGCGCGAGCGGCGGCGCCGTCAGGTACCGGCCTTCGCCTTGTTGGCCGCCTGGCCGATCCAGGGCATCATCGCCCGCAGCTCGGCGCCGACGTGCTCGATCTGGTGCTCGGCCGCCCGGCGCCGCAGCGCCTGGAACTGGGGCCGGCCGGACGCCTCCTCGGCGATGATGTCGCGGGCGAAGCGGCCCTCCTGGATGTCGCGCAGGAGGCCTCGCATCGTCTCGCGCACGTGCTCGTCGATCACGACCGGGCCGCGGGTCAGGTCGCCGTACTCCGCCGTGTCGGAGATCGAGTAGCGCATGCCGGCGAGGCCGCCCTCCCAGATCAGGTCGACGATCAGCTTGAGCTCGTGCAGGCACTCGAAGTAGGCGATCTCGGGCTGGTAGCCGGCCTCGACGAGCGTCTCGAATCCGACCTGGATCAGGCGCGTGACACCGCCGCACAGGACAGCCTGCTCGCCGAACAGGTCGGTCTCTGTCTCCTCTGCGAATGTGGTCTCGATCAGGCCGCCGCGGGCGCAGCCGATGCCGTGCCCGTAGGCCAGCGCGAGCGCGTGGGCCTGCCCGCTCGCGTCCTGGTGCACCGCGATCAGCCCCGGCACGCCGATCCCCTGCGTGTACTGCCGGCGGACGAGGTGGCCCGGCCCCTTCGGGGCGATCATCGCCACGTCGATGTCGGCGGCGGGAGCGATCTGGCCGAAGTGGATGGTGAACCCGTGCGCGAACATGAGCATCGAGCCGGGGCGCAGGTTGGGGGCGATCTGGTCGCGGTAGAGCCCGGCCTGGATGTGGTCGGGGACGAGCACCATCACGATGTCCGCCTGGGCGGTCGCCTCGGCCACGGTCGCGACGGGCAGGCCGTCGTCCGAGGCCGCCTTCCACGCACGCGAGTCGGGCCGGGCGCCGACGACGACCGTATTGCCGCTCTCGTGGTTGTTCAGCGCGTGGGCGTGGCCCTGGCTGCCGTACCCGATCACCGCGATCGTCTTGCCGCCCAGCGCGGCGGGATCGCAGTCGGACTCGTAATAGATCGTCGTGCTCATGCAACCACCCTTATCCGTCGTCGTTTCACCAGCTCGCCGTCGCGGTCGAGCGCGATCCGGCCCGTGCGCACCAGCTCGCGGATGCCGTAGGGGCGCAGCAGCTCCTCGAGCGCGTGAAGCCTATCGGGCGGCCCGACGCAGGCGAAGCTGACCGCCTCGGGGCCGACGTCCACGACGCGCGACTCGAACACCTCGGCCAGGCTGATGATCTCCGGCCGCCGCTCCGGCGCCGACGTGACCTTGATCATGAGCAGCTCGAGCTCGACGGCCGTCTCGCCCAGCTCGGACACCTTGAGCACGTCCACGAGCTTGTAGAGCTGCTTCGTGACCTGGTCGACCGAGTGCTGCGAGCAGTCCACCCGGATCGTGATGCGGCTGCGGCTGGGATCCTCCGTGGGGCCGACCGCCAGCGACTCGATGTTGAACCCGCGGCGGGCGAAGAGCCCCGCGCAGCGGGTGAGCACGCCCGGCCGGTTCTGGACGAGCACGCTCAGCGTGTGCATGCCGCCGGTCATGCAGGCCTCCAACCGGGGCCTGGCCCCGGTCTGACCGGGGCCAGGCCCCATCGGGACACGGCGGTCATACGCCCTCCTCCACCCATTGATTGTCGTCCTCGGCCCACTCCACGTCGATGATGTCCGTCGCCGAGCCGCCCGCCGGCACCATCGGGTACACCTTCTCCTCGCGGTCGACGCGGGCCTCGATCACCGCAGGGCCGCCGCAAGCGAGGGCGGCGCGGACGGCGTCGTCGACCTCCTCCATCGTCTCGCACCGGAACCCGGCCACGCCGAACGCCTCGGCGAGCTTCACGTAGTCGGGCAGGTCCATCGTCAGATCGGTCTCGGAGAAGCGCTCCGAGTGGAACAGCTCCTGCCACTGGCGCACCATCCCCAGCCAGCCGTTGTTGATGACGACGTGGATGGCGCCGATGCCGTACATGCGGGCGGTGGCGAGTTCCTGCATCGTCATCTGGAAGCAGCCGTCGCCGTCGATGTTGATCACGATCGCGTCGGGGCATGCGACCTTGGCGCCGATCGCGGCGGGGACGCCGAAGCCCATCGTGCCCAGGCCGCCGGACGTAAGCCAGCGGCGGGGGTGGTCGATCTGCAGGTACTGGGCGGCCCACATCTGGTGCTGGCCCACGCCGGTCGTCCAGATCACGTCCTCGCCGGCGGTCAGGTCGCGCAGCCGCTCGATCACATACTCAGGCTTGAGCGTCCCGGCCTTGCGGTACTTGAACGGGAACTCGCGCTGCCATCCGCGCACCTCGTCGAGCCAGGCCGCCGCCCGCGGCGGGCCGCCGTTCGTGCGCGATTCGAGCGCCTCGGCCAGCTTGGGGATGACGAGCTCGATCGAGCCCACGATCGGCACCTGGGCGGCCCGGTTCTTGTCGATCTCGGCCGGGTCGACGTCGATGTGGATGACCTTCGCGGCCGGCGCGAACGCGTCGAGCTTGCCGGTCACGCGGTCGTCGAAGCGCGATCCGCACGCCACCAGCAGGTCGGCCTTGTTCATGGCCCAGTTCGCGGCCTTCGAGCCGTGCATGCCGGGAAGGCCGAGGCACAGCGGATGCGAGTCGGGGAAGACGCCCTTCGCCATCAGCGTCGTCACCACCGGCATCTGCAGCGCCTCGGCCACCCTGATCAGCTGGGCCGGATCGACGCCCGAGGTGACCGCGCCGCCGCCGATGTAGAACACCGGCCGGTCGGCCGCGAGCATCGCCTCGGCCGCCGTGATGACCTGCTTGGGATGCCCGTGCCGAGACGGCTTGTAGCCGGGCATGTCCGTCTGCCGCGGATAGGCGAACTCGAACGTCGCGAGCTGGACGTCCTTCGGTACGTCGATCAGCACCGGGCCGGGGCGGCCGGAGCGGGCGACGTGGAAGGCCTCCTTGAAGGCGCGCGGCAGGTCGGCGGCCTCCTTGACGAGCCAGGAGTGCTTGACGATGGGCATGGTGATGCCCTGGATGTCTGCCTCCTGGAACGCGTCGGTGCCGATCAGGTGGGTTGGCACCTGGCCGGTGATGCACACGATCGGGGTGGAGTCGAGGTAGGCGTCGGCGATCGGGGTCACCAGGTTGGTGGCGCCGGGGCCGGAGGTGGCGATGGCGACTCCCACCTTGCCCGTCGCGCGGGCGTAGCCCTGGGCCATGTGGCCGGCGCCCTGCTCGTGGCGCACGAGGTAGTGGCGGATCGAGTGCTCGTAGCGCGCCCAGGCGTCGTAGAGGGGCAGGATGGCGCCGCCCGGCAGGCCGAACACGTCGGTCACGCCCTCGGCCTCGAGGCAGCGGATGATCGCCTCGGCTCCGGTCATGCGGGTGCTATCCACGGGCCACCAGCCGGGCCTCAAAAGGGTGCTCCTGGAACTCTGCGCCGGCCGTCGCATGGTGGCCGAGCGCGTCGCAGACCGCCTGGCCTACCTCCCAGGTGGCGTACACCCGCCCGCCCGAGACCTGGTCGGAGGTGGCGATCCCCTCGGCCAGCACCGAGTCCACCGCGGCGCTGATCGCCCGGCCGATGTCGCGCCGGTTCAGCCCGTAAGTGAACATCATCCCGACCGACATGATCATCGCGATCGGGTTCGCCTCGCTCTGGCCGGCGATTTCCGGCGCCGAGCCGTGCACCGGCTCGAAGATCCCCGGCGCCTCGGGGCCGAGCGACGCCGACGGCGCGATGCCGAGCCCGCCGCCCACCGCTGCGGCCAGGTCGGAGAGGATGTCTCCGAACAGGTTCTCGGTCAGGATCACGTCGTACCGCTGCGGGCGCGTGGCCAGGTTCATCGCGAACGAATCGACCAGCTCGTGGGTGAGCTCGATCTCGGCGTACTCGGCCGCATGCAGCTCGCTGACCACGCGCCGCCACAGCTTCGACGTGGCGAGCACGTTCTGCTTGTCGACCGACACGACCCGGCCGGAGCGGCGCCGCGCAAGCCGGAACGCCCAGCGGGCCACGCGCTCGATCTGGGTGCGGTCGTAGGCGCACGTGTCCGATGCGAAGTCGTCGTCGAGCAGCTTTGCGCCGAAGTAGAGCCCGCCGGTCAGCTCCCGCACGACGATGAGGTCGATGTCGCCGCGGCGCACCGGGCGCAGGTTGGCGAACGCATCGAGCTCCTTGCGCAGGTCGAGCAGGCCCTGCTCGGGCCGGCGCGGGGCGACGTCCCAGCGCGGCCCGCCGACGGCGCCCAGGAGCACCGCGTCGGACGCCTTCACGGCCGCCCGCACGTGGGAGGGGAACGGGTCGCGGTGGCGGTCGATCGCCTCGCCGCCGAAGGGCAGATGCACCTGGCGCAGGCGCACCCCGAACAGGTCGGACACGGCGTCGATGATGCGGCCGGCCTCGGCCATCACCTCGGGGCCGATACCGTCGCCGGCCAGACAGGCGACGATGGGGATGGGGCGGGTTTCGGTCATCAGACTCCGATCAGCTCCTTGTCCTGGTCAGGCTCGATCGCGATCCGGGCGTGGGCGCACGCCCGCAGGTAGGCCTCTGCCGACGCCTCGGTGATGTCGGTTGATACGGCCTGGCCGGCGAACGTCCTGCCGCCGACCTCGACGACGACCCGGACTTCGCCCAGGGCGTCCGCGCCGCCGGTGACGGCGCCGATGGTGTACTCGATCAGCTTCACCGGCAGATCGAGCAGCGTGTTGACCGCGCTGAAGGCGGCGTCGACCGGCCCGTCGCCGGAGCCCTCGGCCGAGCGCAGGCCCTCGCCGTTCTCGATCGTGATCTCGGCCCGGGCAGTCTCGCCGGTGGCGGTGGCGATGGCCAGCCGCACGAGCTTGTACGGCTCCTCGCGCTCACGCAGCGAATCGGATGCGATCGCCTCGAGGTCGAGCGAACTGATCTTGCCCTTGCGGTCGGCCAGCTCCTTGAAGAGCGTGAAGGCGCGCTTGAGGTCGTCGCCCTCGATGGTGAAGCCGAGGTCGGCGAAGGCCTGTTGCAGCGCGTGGCGGCCCGAGTGCTTGCCGAGCACGATGTCCGACCCGTGCAGGCCGACCGACTCGGCGTCCATGATCTCGTAGGTGCGGCGGTGGGCGAGCACGCCGTGCTGGTGGATGCCGGCCTCGTGCGCGAAGGCGTTTCGGCCGACGATCGCCTTGTTCGGCTGCACGGCGTAGCCCGTGAGCCGCGACACCAGCCGTGAGGTGCGCGTGATCTCCTCGGTGCGGATGTTCGTCGCAAGGTCGTACCGCGGCGCCCGCGTCTTCAGGAGCATCACGATCTCCTCGAGTGAGGCATTGCCGGCCCGCTCGCCGATGCCGTTGATCGTGCATTCAACCTGGCGCGCACCGGCGACGACACCCGCGAGCGAGTTGGCGACCGCCAGCCCCAGGTCGTTGTGGCAGTGCACCGAGAGGACGACGCCGTCGACCTCGGGCACGCGCTCGCGCAGGCCGTTCAGGATCTCGGTGTACTCCTCCGGCACCGTGTAGCCGACCGTGTCCGGAATGTTGATCGTGGTGGCGCCGGCGGCGATCGCGACCCGGACGACCTCGGCCATGAAGTCGGCGTCCGTACGGGTCGCATCCTCGCACGAGAACTCGACGTCGGCGCAGAACCCCTTCGCCCTGCGCACCGACCGGTCGGCCGCCGCGATCACCTGCGCGCGGGTCATGCGCAGCTTGTGCTGCATGTGGATGTCCGACGTGGCGATGAAGACGTGGATGCGCGGGTTGCGCGCGCCCTGCAGCGACTCGATGGCCGCGTCGACGTCCTCGTCGTTGGTGCGCGCGAGCGAGGCGACGACGCAGTCGACCGCCTGGGCGACGGCGCGAATGCCCTCGCGCTCGCCCGGAGAGGAGATGGCGAACCCGGCCTCGATCACATCCACGCCGAGCCGGTCGAGCTGCCTGGCGATCTCGATCTTCTCGGGAGCGGACAGGGCGATCCCGGGCGACTGCTCCCCGTCTCGCAGCGTGGTGTCGAAGATGCGGACGGTGTCCGTGGGTGAAGCCATCAGTGTGATCCTCCTCGGCTGGGGGAGAGCGCAGGTCTCCCGTCGTGACTTGTGTGCGTGTGCGCCGGCACGCGGCGCGTAGGCCAAGTCGTTCGCCCTAACGGGCGAGGAGAAGAAGGCCGAGGAGTTTGTGCGAGCTCGTGGAGCGCCCGACAGGACGCCCGCTCAACGGGGAGCGGGCGAGGGTCCTCTCTGCAGGGGCATGGCTCGACATCGCTTCACAGCATAGGTGTCGCAAGGCCGCGGCGTCAA
>DASXOR010000159.1:0-4629 GCA_036494095.1 Gaiellales bacterium
GAACCGGGTCGCGACGAGCGGCCTCCTCCCGGATCGCACCGTGCTCCTCGTGCTCGACACCGCCGCCGCCGCCGGCCGGCGCGGGGCCCCCGACCGGATCGAGGCCGAGGGGACGGGCTTCCACCGCAGAGTCGCCGAGGGATTCGGCGCGGCCGCGCGCCGGTTCCCCGACCGGATCGCCGTCGTCGACGCTTCGGGCACGCCCGAGCAGGTCGCCGGGCGGGTGCGAGAGGCGGTCGGGCTGTGAGCGCATTCGCCGGCCTGCCCGACCAGCCGCGGGCCCTGCGCCTGCTCGAGGCCGCCGTCGCCGCGCCCGCCCACGCGTATCTGCTCACCGGCCCGTCCGGGTCGGGCAAGCGCCGCTATGCCGACCGATTCGCCGCCGCGCTGCTCGACTGCCCCCCGCACCGGATCGAGTCGCGCACCCATCCCGATCTGTTCGTGCTCGAGCCCGAGGGCCAGGGCATCCTGATCGAGGGTGCGCGGCGCCTGCGGCGAGACCTGCACCTGCGGCCGTTCGAGGCCGACCGGCGGGTGTATCTGATCCTCGACGCCCATCTGCTGCGCGACGAGTCGGCCAACGCCCTCCTGAAGTCGCTCGAGGAGCCGCCCGCCTATGGCGTCTTCATCCTCGTCTCCGACCACGCCGAGCGCATGCTCCCCACGATCCGCTCGCGGCTGCAGGCGGTCGACTTCCGCCGCTACCCCGCGGCGACCCTCGCGGCCGTCACTGGCGACGCGGTGGCGGCGCGCGCGGCGCTCGGCAGCCTCGACCGGGCGACCGAGCTCGCCACCGACCCCGCCGCGGCCGAGCGTCGGCGGGTGTACCTCGACCTCGCCCACGGCGCCTGCGTGGAGGCGGGCTTCGACCCCGCGCTGGCCGGCGCGCGGCTGCTCGCGGCCTCCGGCCAGCGGGCCCGCGCCGAGGCCGACGCCGTGGGCCGTGAACGCGACGTGCGCCTCGAGTCGGTGGACGACCCGAAGGACGAGCGCGCGCTGCGCAAGCGCTACGAGGAGCGGGCCAAGCGCGAGGCCCGCCGGGCCGAGTGGGACGAGCTGCGGCTGGCCGTCGACACGATCGGCCTGTGGTACCACGACCTGCTGGCCACGGCTCTGGGAGCCACCGAGGCGGTGGTAAACTCGGACATGGCCGGAGGGCTGTCCGGAGCCGCGTCGAGCGGTGGTGCGGGTCACGCCCAGCGAGCGCTGGACACGGTCGCCGACGCGCGCCGGTCGCTCGAGCTGAACGTCCATCCGGGCCTGGCGGCCGAGGCGCTCTTCCACCGCCTCGTCCAGATCCGTGACTCCACCCCGCAGGGGGCGTGATGGCGACGGTCGTCGGTGTCGTGTTCCAGCCGGGCGGGAAGGTGTACTCGTTCGATCCGGCCGGCCTCGAGCTGCGCTGGGACGAGCGCGTCATCTGCCAGACGTCGCGGGGGCGCGAGTACGGCCGGGTGGTGCAGACCGCCTACCACCTTCCCGACGAGGAGCTGACCGGCCCGCTGAAGCGCGTTGTGCGCCGGGCCGGCCCGGCCGACGAGGACCAGATCAGGCGCAACAAGGTCGAAGCCAAGCGCGGCATGCTGCTCTTCCGAGAGCTTTCGGGCCGCCACGAGCTCGACCTGAAGCCGATCGCGGCCGAGCTCGTGTTCGACCAGAGCCGGGTCGTGTTCTCGTTCTCGTCCGACGAGCGGCCCGACACGCGCGCCCTCCAGTCCGATCTCGGCGCCCGGCTCAAGCGCAGGGTCGAGCTGCGCCAGGTGGGCCCGCGCGAGCAGGGCCGGCTGTGCGGCGAGGTGGGGCTGTGCGGAACGGGCCGGCTGTGCAGCGCCCGCTACCCCTGCCACGACCAGCCGATCACGCTCAAGATGGCGAAGGAACAGGATCTGCCGATGAACCCCGGGCGCATCACCGGATTGTGTGGACGGCTACGCTGTTGTCTCGCTTTCGAGCATCCGCTGTACCGCTCGTTCCGCGACCGGGCGCCGGCCGTTGGACGGGCAGTGGCGACACCCAATGGGAGGGGGATCGTCCGCAGCTACGAGGTGCTGAAAGACGCGTGCGTCGTCGAACTGGACGGAAGGACGATGGTGGAGATCACGTTGGATCAGATGGTCGAGGTGGCGGGATGAGCGATGTCGCCTTCTGGGGTGCCGGAGAGGGTTCGGCGCTCACCGATTTCAGGGAGGCACTGCGGGCCGAGTGGGTGCGGCGCGGCTACGAGTTCGCGGAGGGCGCGGACCCGAGCGCAGGATGCGTGTTCAACTTCGTGAACCCGGACGATCCGAAGCCGTTCCGCCGCCGCCAGCGCTCGACGTACGTGATCGCCGTGCAGACGGTGCCGGAGCCTCCCGCCGACGTCTTGCGCCACCAGTATCCGATGCTCGTGCGCGCGCTCGCGAACCTGGCGATGCTCGTCGTGCCGGGCGACGCCTGCTACTTCGTGACGCCCGAGCAGGGCGTGTACGCCGTCGCCGACCCGGGCAACCTCGCCGACTGGGCGCGCGCGCTTTTCGAGCGGATCGAGCCGCTCGCCACGTCGCGCCTCGTGATCGACAACCGCTTCGACACCGACCTCGAGCCCGAGCTCTGGGACGGCGACGAGCTGACCGAGGAGCTCTTCCGGGCCGGCCAGCGGCTCGACCGGCTGGGGCTTCTGCCGGCGCCGTTCCCGCTCGAGGATCTCGTCGGCCCCGACGACCTGCGCTGGATCAAGCTCGTCTACGGGATCGGCGGCCTCTCCTACGGCAACATGTCGGTGCGCAAGGACGACCTGCGCTACTGGATGTCGGCCTCCGGCGTGGACAAGTCGAACCTGCGCGAGATCGGCCGTGACGTGCTCATGGTGAAGGACTTCGACGCCGTGGCCGGCCAGATGATCCTCTCGGTGCCGCCGGCGATCGAGCCGCGGCGCGCGTCCGTCGACGCGATCGAGCACTGGATGATCTACCGCGAGCACCCCGAGGTGGGCGCGATCGTGCACGTGCACGCCTGGATCCCGGGGGTCGAGGCGACCGAGTTCAACTACCCGTGCGGCACGGCCGAGCTGGCCGGCGCCGTCGCCGAGATCATCCGCCGCTCGCCCGAGCCCGGCCGCACCGTCGTCGGCCTCAAGAATCACGGCCTGACGATCACGGGCCCGACGCTCGACGACATCTTCGAGCGCATCGAGCCCGTGATCGAGGTGCAGGTCCCGATGATCGCCTAGCGATCAGGCGGGTTCGAACGGCAGCACGAGCGGCGGGAAGAGGTCGCCGGGCCGGCCGATGTTGCCCGAGACGGCCCGCAGCGTGATCCGGCGCTCGGACGCCGCCGGGGCGTCGATGTCGACGAGGCCGCCGCCGTAGCGGTCGAGCACGTTTCGGCGCGTGTCGAGCGTGGGATCGGGCAGCTGCGCCCCCGACCACACGCGCGGGCGCACGCCCGAGCAGATGAACTCGATGACGCTCGCCCCCTGCGGCGGGATCCGGCTCGGATAGGGGTGGTGGTGGATGCGCATGCCGTGCGCGTCGCCGCTCAGGATGAGCACGCGGGCGCCCCGCTGCTGTACGGAGAGGAAGAGGCGCATCGCGCGGTCGTACTCGTTCGGCCAGCCGATGAGCCACGTGTCGTTCACGTGGCGGCGCGACGCGAAGATGCCCGCGCTGTAGACGACGAAGAGGCGCGCGTCGCTCGTCTCGAGGACCCGCCGCATCCAGTCGAACTGGGCATGGCCTATGCGCGTCTTCTGCGGCGTGTTCGGCGTGTCGACCGGGTCGGCGTAGCGGCGCACGTCGAGCGTGAGGCAGTGGACGTCGCCGAAGCGAAAGTCGAAGTAGCCGGACGCTGCCGGGTCGGCGTGGATCCTGTTCCAGAGCGGCGCCGCCCAGGCGGCGGCGGTCGTGCGGTCGGCGTTGTTGCGCGGCCCGTAGTCGTGGTCGTCGATCGTGAAGCCCGTGGCGACGTGTGCGCGCAGGTCGGCGAAATCGCGGCCGGCCAGGAGGCGGCAAAAGCGGTCGGCGAAGAAGTCCGGCGCCGACAGATAGCACGAGTGGAAGATGTTGTTGGCGTAGCCGAGATCCCCCTGGAAGATCATGGCGGCCGGTCGCGCCGGGGCCGCCTCGGCGAGCGCCGCATACGCCCGGCTCCGGGGCAAGCCGGAGAACTGCTCGCAGCTCGCGGCGAGCAGGACGAGGCGCTCGTCGCCGTGCGGCGCCAGCACCGCCTGCGCGGCCGACCTGGTGCGCGTCCCGGTCTGTGGGGATTCGAGCTCGGCGTGCCAGCGGAGCTGCTCGCCCGGCTCGATCTGGAGGATGTGCAGCGCGGTGTACGGCGGCGTGAAGGCATCGTGGGTCGCGGCGGCGGTCGCGCCGCCGGACGTCGAGGTGTGGAAGCTCGCCTTCGCCGGGAAGGCCGAGATGACGCGCAGGCGAACGTCATAGCGGCCGTCCGGCCGCAGCCGCGGGACGCCGGTGATCGTGGCCGCGGCCACGGGCGGCGTCGGCCGAAACGCGTTCGCCGCGGTGATCGTGTAGGAGCTGACGGTGAGCGCGGCCGTGGCGAAGTCGGTCGGGTGGACGACCACGAGCCCGGGCGTCCCCGGTGCCACCTCGTGCGGCCGGGCCGCGATCTGCCACGCCGGCTCCGACA
>DASXOR010000160.1:0-3918 GCA_036494095.1 Gaiellales bacterium
CAAGCACCCAACCGCGGGTCGTCGCGAGGAGCCGGCCGATGCGTGACGAGCTGGTCACGACGCCGCTGGCCGACCTGCGCGACCTCCCGGCCGCCGACGATGTGGTGCGGGCGCCGTCGACGTCCTCGGGGCTGAACGCCCGCGGCGGCTCCCTGGGCCGCCTGGTCGGCGTGAGCGACGCGCTCGCGCTCGTCCTGGCGTTCCTGCTCTCGGGCCTCGTCGCCCCGAGCATGCACGGCCGCTCCGGGTCGCTCGCGCTCGGGCTCGTCCTCTTCGCCGCGACCCTGCCGGCCTGGCTCGTCGGCGCCCGCCTGACCGGCCTCTATCGCCTCGACGAGCGGCGGGCGAACGGCGGCGGCGTGGAGGAGTGGCTGTCGATCGGGCGGCTGATGGTGATCGGCACGTGGGTGGTGCTCGCGATCGCCTGGGTGGCGCGCATCGAGCAGCCCGAGACCGCCCGGCTGGTGGCGTTCGCCGCGCTCGCGGTCACGTTCGCCGCATCGGGACGGGCGGCGGCGCGGGCGCTCGCCCGGCACCGCAGCGCATACGTGCAGAACGCGGTGATCGTGGGAGCGGGCGAGGTCGGCCAACTCGTGGCCCGCAAGCTCCTGCGCCACCCGGAGTACGGCGTGAACGTGGTCGGGTTCGTGGACACGCCGCCGAAGCGGTGGCGGCGCGACATCTCCCCCGGGCCGTTGCTCGGCCCCGTCGACGACCTGGCGGCGATCGTGCGCAGGTTCGCCGTGCGGCGCGTGATCGTCGCGTTCTCGCAGCGCAACGACAACGACGTGCTGGCGCAGGTGCGCCCGCTCGCCGGCCTGAACGTGCACGTCGACGTCGTGCCCCGGATGTTCGAGATCATCGGCCCCGACCAGGGCCTGCCGGACCTCGAGGGCATCCCGCTGGTCAGCATCTCGCCCCGCAGGCCGTCGGCCGCCTCGCTGCGCGTGAAGCGCGCGATCGACATCGCCGGGGCGAGCCTCGGGCTCGTGCTCACCGCGCCGATGTTCCTGTGGGCGGCCTGGAGGATCCCGCGCGAGACGCCGGGGCCGGTGTTCTACCGCCAGACCCGCCTCGGCGGGAACATGCACGAGTTCACGATGCTCAAGTTCCGCACCATGCGGGAGGGTGCGGACGCCGGGTCGCACCGGGAGTACGTCGAGCGGACGATGAACGGCGAGCAGGCCGCACTCGGCGAGATCTACAAGCTCGACCGTGACGACGTGATCACGCCCAGCGGCCGGTGGCTGCGCAGGACGAGCCTCGACGAGCTGCCGCAGCTTCTGAACGTCCTGCGCGGATCCATGTCGCTCGTCGGGCCGCGGCCGTGCCTGGCCTACGAGACCGAGCACTTCGCGCCGCACCATTTCGAGCGCTTCCGCACCCCGGCCGGGATCACCGGCCTGTGGCAGGTGACGGCCCGCGCCCATGCCAGCTTCGCCGAGGCGCTCGAGATGGACGTCGTCTACGTCCGCAGCTGGTCGATCGGCCTCGACCTCTCGCTGCTTCTGCGCACGCCGTTCGAGGTGCTGCGCCAGCGCAAGGCGACGGCATGACGGTTCCCGTGAAGCCCACGATCCGTCCGTCCGCGTCGGCCGTCGCCTCGGTATCGGAGCCGGAGGCCGAGCCGGCCCCCGTCCGCGTCGGCGTCGCCGGCCTCGGCTACTGGGGCCCGAACCTGGTGCGCAACCTGAGCGAGCTCACGACGGCGGAGGCGGCCTGGATGTGCGACCTGCGCCCGAGCGCGCTCGAGGCGCTCGGACGCCGCTTCCCGGCCGTGCGCCAGACCCAGGACTTCGCCGAGATGCTGGCCGACCCCGAGCTCGACGCCGTGGCGGTCGTCACCCCGGTCGCGACGCACTACGACCTCGCCATGCGCGCCCTTACGGCTGGCAAGCACGTGTTCGTCGAGAAGCCGCTGGCCGCGTCGTCGGGTGAGGCCCGCGACCTGATCCGCACGGCCGAGGAGCGCGGCCTCGTGCTCATGCCCGGCCACACGTTCCTGTACAGCCCTCCGGTCAACCGCATCCGCGACCTGATCCGCTCGGGCGAGCTCGGCACCATCTACTTCGTCTCGATGTCGCGGGTCAACCTGGGGATCCACCAGTCCGACGTGAGCGTCATCTGGGATCTGGGGCCGCACGATTTCTCGATCCTCATGTACTGGCTCGGCGAGCGGCCGCGGCGGATCATCAGCATGGGCCGGGCCTGCGTCGTCCCCGCCCAGGAGGACGTGGCGTTCATCAACTGCGAGTTCGGCTCGGGCGCCATCGCCCACATCGAGCTGGCCTGGCTCGCCCCCAGCAAGCTGCGGCGCACGACCGTCGTGGGCTCGAAGAAGATGGTGGTGTACGACGACTGCAGCAACGAGCCGGTGCGGATCTACGACTCGCGCGTCGTGCCACGCGACCCGGCGTCGTTCGGCGAATACCTGAACTACCGCACCGGCGACATCGTCTCGCCCCACCTCGACCTGAGCGAGCCGATCGCGCTGCAGATGCAGGACTTCTGCCGCGCGATCCGCTCCGGCTCGACTCCACGCTCGTCGCCGCAGCTCGGCCTCGACGTCGTGCACATGATCGAGGCGGCCGAGCGGTCGCTGATCGCCCGCGTGGAGTGACGAGCGCTCAGGCGACGACGACCGTGCCCGGCGATCCCGACCTCCGCGTGCTGGTCCTGACCAACATGTACCCGACGACCGCGGAGCCGCACTTCGGCTGCTTCGTGAGGGATCAAGTGGACGACATGCGCCGCCTGGGCGCCGAGGTGACGGTGTTGGCGTTCGACGGGCGCGGGCACAGAAGTCGTTACGCCGGTGCGGCGCGGCAGCTGCACCGGGCGCTGCGGCGCGAGCGCTTCGACGTCGTGCACGCGCACTACGGCCTGTCGGGCGCCGTCGCGGCCACGCAGCTCGCCGTGCCCGTCGTGACGACCTTCCATGGCAGCGACGCATCGGTGCCGTGGCAGCGGCGGGTCTCCTGGCTCGTGGCGCGGCGCACCCAGCCGATCGCCGTCGCCCCGGTGATCGCGGCGAACTTGGGCATCCGCGACGCGCCGGTCATCCCCTGCGCGGTCGACCTGGAGCTCTTCGCCCCCGTCAACCTGGCCGAGGCCCGGCGCACCCTGGGCTGGCCGCAGGACGGCCCGTGCGTGCTCTTCCCCGCTGCCCGAAACGACCGCGCCAAGGTCGCCAACAAGCGCGTCGACGTGTTCGACGCCATGCTCGAGCGGCTGCGCCGGAGTGTGCCGGGCGCGTTCGCGGCCAGCCTCGACGGCCTGCCCCGGGCGCACGTTGCCCTGGCGATGGGCGCCGCCGATGCCGTCGTGCTGACGTCACTCTGGGAAGGCGCGCCCGTGGTTGTGAAGGAGGCGCTCGCGTGCCGGACGCCCGTTGTCTCTGTCGATGTGGGCGACGTCGCCGTCGTGGTCGCGGGTCTACCGGGATGCGCCATCGCGCCTCGCGACCCGGACCGCCTCGCCCAGGCCGTGCAGGGCGCGATCGGCGCCGGCCGCCACGCCAGGCTGCGCGAGGCCATGCACGCCTACGGGCGCGGGCCGATCGCCGAGCGCGTGCTCGGCGTGTATCGGCGCACGCTCGCCGGGGGGGCGGCATGACGGCCGGGGCGGCCGCGCGGGTCGTGTTCGTCTGCCCCAACCTCGAGGCCGGCGGCGCCGAGCGCCAGTGGGCCACCCTGGTGCCGGGCCTCGCCGGGCTCGGATTCGACGTGCGTGTGATCACGCTCGACGATCGCGGCCCCTACTTCGAGGAGCTCGCGGCGGGCGGGACACAGATCGCGTGCGCGCACCTGCGCCACCGCGCCGATCCGGCCGGGCTCGCGCGGGTCGTGCGCCTGGCAGGGCGGCGCTCGTCCGCCGTCGTCACCCGCGGCGTGAGCGCGCATCTGGTCGGGCAGGCGC